>NZ_CP049865.1:0-305991 GCF_011393335.1 Propioniciclava coleopterorum
TCGGTGTGGCTCACGATGACCGCGACGGCGACATCCTCACCCGGCACGAACCCCTCCCCGCCCACCTCCATGAGCCGCTGCGTGCGTGGCGTGGCACGGCGACCTCGCCGCGTGCCCGGTGCTGGTTCCGGCTGGGCGGCTCGGGCGGGTGGGGTTGGTTTGCGGGCGTGGATGATGTCGGTGAACACTCCGCCGTCGCACTCGCGGACCTCGACTCGCACCGAGATGGTGCGGTCCTTGGTGATCTCGTCCATCAGCGGCCCGAACGTCGCCCGAGTCCACGCCCCCGCAGCAGGTTGCGGGTGGGCGATGCCATCGACGGCTGCTGTAAGGGTCCCGTCCGTAGCGACCGTCACGACCACATTGGGCAGATCGACTGGTGTCTCGGGCTCGTGTTCGCGGGAGTGGTGTGGGCGTGAGAGGTTCATCGGTGACCCCCAGCCGCGCGAGAGCTCGTATCAAACAGGGCAAGCTCGGCCGGGTGGAGCTGGTGCTGGGTCACGAAGCTCCTGGCCTTGATCCGCCACAGCCCTTGACCGACGCCGAGATTCGGGAGGAGTTGCTGCTCGGTGCCGGTCAGCCCGAGCGCGGAGGCGGTGGGTCCGAGCTGGTCGGACTCCTGCCGGTACACGATCCGTGTCTCCGCATTCGCCAACAGGCTGTTGGCAAGTGAGCGCATGGCTGAGCCTTGGTCGCCGACGTTGTCGAGGTCGGTGAGCTTGTGGAAGATCAGCATGTTCGCGATCCCGTAGTGCCGGGCGAGCCGCCAGTGCGCGTCCATACGCCGCAGCAGCGCGGGGTGGGACATGAGCCGCCAGGCCTCGTCGTAGATCACCCACCGCTGCCCACCGTTCGGATCAAGCAGGGCCGATTCCATCCACGCCGAGGAGCACGTCATCAACACCGAAATGAGGGTGCTGTTCTCCGTGACTCGTGACAGGTCGAGGGAGATCATCGGCAGGCTGGGATCGAACGTCACGGTGGACGGGCCGTCGAACAGCCCGGCGAGGTCACCGGCGACGAGACGCCGGAGGGCGTGGCCGACGAGGCGTCCGTCTTCGGCGAGGCGTCCGTCGGTGTCGGTGCTGGGGTTGAGGATGCGGTCAACGACCATCGGCAGGATCGGCACCTCGTTCTCCCGCACCGTCTGCGTCAATGCCAGGTCGATCGCGGTGTGCTCCAACGGCGACAACCCCCGCGCCAGCACGGTCTCGGCGAGCGCGCCGATCAGATCGCGCCTGCGGGCGGCGACGGTGGAGGCCCACTGCTCATCCGACAACCCGGACGGGCGGTGGCCTTCGTCGAGGGGGTTCAGTCGGGTGTTGAGTCCGTGGCCAAGGACGATGGCCCGGCCGCCGACGGCGTTGGCGACGGCCGTGTGCTCGCCCTTCGGATCGCCGGGGACATAGACCCTGCGACCGAACGGCAGCGACCTTGTGTAGAGGGACTTGGCGAGTGAGGACTTGCCGGAGCCGACGATCCCGGCCAGCACCACGTTGGGGGCGGTGATGATGCCGCGGGCATAGAGCACCCACGGGTCGTACACGAAGGAGCCGCCGGAGTAGAGGTCTTGGCCGACGAACACCCCATCGGCACCGAGGCCACCTTCGGCGACGAACGGATATGCCCCCGCCAAGGTCGCGGAGGTGTCCTGGTGACGCGGGAGCCGGAACCGTCCCGGCGTCCTCAGCTGCGTCGCACCCGGCTCACCGCTCTTGGGCAGGTAGATCGTGGCGCGCCGCTCCGCCCGCTCCGCCTCAGCTTTGGCTTTCGCGGTGGCGAGTTCGGTCTTGCGTTGCTCTGCGTGGAGTCGTGCTTCGGCGCGGCGGCGCTGTTTGCGGAGCTTGCGGCGTTCCTTCGACGGCGCGACCAGCACGGCCGTGTGCAGCCGCTCGCGATCCTGGCTCACAGTCCCAGCCCTCGTGACTCCCGGACTGCGGTGATCTTCGCGGGCTCGAACCACGACCGCCCCTGCCTCTGCGACGGCACGTCACGTCGCTTCGGAGCACCCGGCGAGGAATACGAGACCAGCAGCTCCGGCCCATCCTTCGTCGGCGACGGCTCACCTATCGCTTCGGCGTTCGCGTCGGGTTCAGGGTGGCGGCGCAGCAGGGAAACGTACCCGACGTTCGGGTTGACAACCAGGGCGTAGTCGCCGGACATCATCACCCGGTCGTTGGTGCCCTCGCCGGGTTCGCTGTAGACGTACCCGTTCTCCAGCGCCGCCTGCGTGGTCTCTTCGCCGTAGTCCCACTGGGCGAGGTAGTCCACCGCATCGACATGCCCGAGCTCGCCGAGCATGCGCAACGGACGGCCGGCCTCGTCGCCTTGGAGAAAGACCACGTTGATCCACCGCGACGGCACCGCCTCCTCGACGGCAGGTTCGGGATGCCACGCGATCCGCCCCGCCGCGATGAACCCCTCCGCGAGCCGGTCGTAGGCCTGATCCACCAGACGAGCCGAATGCCGCAGTTCCTCTGCCGTGGTGAGCGCGTCCCGGACTCCGGCTGCGTGGTTGCCATCGTCGTGGAACGCATGCGCGGCCTTCCGCTCGTGCACGTCAGCGAGCTGTTCCAGCACCTGGTGTAGCGACCGCATCCCCGACGACAGGTCACCGATCACTCCGTACATCTGCGCGGGCTGATCGAACGTGCGGCTCGCATGCGCGAGACCCCGCAAAGCCTCAGACGACTCAGCGGCATCGGCAGTGGAATCGAAGAACGTGGGCATCATGGACCTCCTGAGTCGTGTGACTCGAAGGTGCGCTCGTGGAACCGATCGGAGGGCTTCGCGGAACAGCGATCTCATGACACAGGTCCGAGTCCGTCGGGCGGGCGCGGTCGCATGCATGCTAACCTGAACATGTTCACCGAACGTGTTCAGGAGGTGGTTGTGGCGACGATACGCGACATGCAACGGCGAGAGACAGTGGCGACCGTGCTCCACACGGCTGCTGAACTGTTCGAGGCGAAGGGGTTCACTGAGACGACCATCCGTGACATCGCCACCGCTTGCGGCCTGAGCATCGGAACCGTCATGTCCGTCGGAGACAAGAACGGACTCTTGCTCGCCACCTTCGATCACCAAATCAGCGAGATCCACGAGCGCCGCACCGACACACCAGCACACGAAGGAGACGCCGTCGATCAGATCGCGGCGCTCCTTGATCCGCTCGTTGACCTCTTCACGAGCAACCCACGCCTCGCGCGTTCGTACGCTTCGATCCTCATCGCAGGTGACAACGAGCCAAACGCCTTCACCGAGCTGTCACAGACGCTGATCGCGGAGATAGAAGCGGTGCTCGACCACGGCAACCGAGGGGGCGTTTCAGCTTCGGCGCGAGCTGTCTACTTCGCATACATCGGCCGACTCTTCAGTTGGTCCCCGAGCAACGACACCGATCCGGACTCGCTCAAACAGAGCATTCGCGAGGTCGTCGAAGCGATCTGCACGAGACAGGAGACTCGCCCGTGAACCTGATCCCAGACCCCTGGTGGATACCAGCCCTTCTCGCCGGAGCTCTGCTCTTCGACGCAGTCGCGTCGATCCGGCCCCCAGCGTTCATCCGCGACTGCCTTGACGGAGTCCGGTTCCCCCGCGACTGGTGGTGGACCCTCATCGTCATCAAGACCCTCGCCGTCGCCGGGCTCATTGTCGGGATATGGGTTTCGGGCGTCGGCCTCGCGGCGAACGTCGGCGTCGTTGTCTACTTCTTGTGTGCTTGCGTGACCCACATCAGAGCACGATTCCTCCGCCAGCCGTTCTGGATCAACTGTCTGGGAATGCTCGCACTCGCGCTTGCCAGCCTGATCGGCGCCTTCCTCCTGTAGCGCACACTCGCTGCGGTGCCAGGCCGGACTCTGGCCCAGCTTTCACACTCGTCGGCACAGCGGCAGTGCTGCTGCGGTGAACGCCGCTGCTTGCTGTCCGACGAGGAGCCGGGTCTCGCAGGAGGCCTGGATCGCTGCTTGCTCGATCGCGGCGACCGCGGCGTCGAGTTCTTCCACGGTGGGTGCGGAGATGGCGATGAGGCCGGTGTAGCGGAGGATGCCGTGGCCGGCGGTGAGGTCGGCTTCTTGTTGGAGTACGTCGTGGTACTCGGCGGTTTGGGCGGCGTCTTCGATCTGGCCGATCTTGGCTCGTTGGGCTTGGTCTGAGATGTGCTCGACCTTCTTCTTGCGGATGTCGCGGGCAGCTTGGTCGGAGCGCATCGGGGTGCAGATCAGCGAAAATGACCGCTGAATACCGGTGGACAGCAGCACCGGCGACAAGAACCCCGGATACACCAGCGAACGCGGCCACTCACTGACCCACAGCACCGCGTGGTGCGCGGAGTCGGTACGCAACCGTCCCCAGGTCTCGGTGACCGCGACCGGCCCTGCGGTGGCGAGAGATTGGCCGAGCTGGCCGTGACGTTCCAGGGTGGCGGCGATGGCGGGATCGTAAGCGGAGCGCAGCATGACCGCGATCTGACCGGGGGTGAGCCAGCCGGAAGGTCCGAGGTCGGCGGAGCGGAGTGCGGCGACGAGGGTGTTCATCTCTTGGCGCAGCACGTTCGCCGCGCCTCGGATGCCGCCGCCTGCGGTTCTGATCTGCCGTGCCGCCGTCTTCATGTCGAGCGACAGCGAGAGGGTGGTGGCGTGGCGTTCGCCTGCGGGTCCGGCGCGTTCGATCAGCTCGGCGTAGGTGTCGGCCGCCCATGACCCGTCGGGGGTGCCGTGCGCGGCCCACCACTCGGCCAGCCCAGTACCGGAGTCCGGCAGCGTGCGCTCCAAGACTTGCATGGTGGCGACCCGGCCAGAGCGGCAGACAGTGGCGAGCACGCGACCCCAGGAGGTGACGCGGCGTTCTTGTTCGCCGGGGTCGAGGAGCACGAACGCGGGATGGGTGACTTCGCAGACCACGGTCAAGGTGGCGGCGTGGGGGTCGTGGACCATCCCGGCCCCGGTGTCGGGGTCGTCGAACTCCCGCAGCCTGGCCATGTCTCCTGGCAGCGCGAGGGTCCCGACAGGACGGAGGACAACGATTCTGCGCCGGTAGAGCAGTTGCCCGCCGGTAGTACGCCACAGCCACCAGCACGCCACCGGCAGCCACTCGACGATGGGACGGCCTGCAATCGGTATCCAGGTCAGCGCCGCCGAGAGCACCCAGATGGGGGCGGTGTAGGCGAGCAGCATCCCGCCTCCGGCGTAGAACGCGACGATCAGCGTCGCGCCGCCGATGGCCAGGGTGATGAGCTGGGTCAGGGAGAGGCCGAGGAGGATGCCTCGGCGGGTCAGGCGGGAGAACTTCACCGGCACGAGATCACCCGCGCTGCGCTGGTTCTGGTTCTGGTTCGAGGACACGACTACTACTCCTTCGGCGCTCGTGGCGCAGGCGGTGTGCTGGGCTTCGGCGGGGGCGCGGGATCGCTCCTCGGCGCTGGCGGTGCCGGACTCGACGACGGCGGCGCAACCTGTGGCGCAGCCGGAGCCTGAGCGGCAGGCGGTGGCGGTGGTGTCTGGGCGGCGGCATCCGCAGCACGTTCACCGTGAGCACCGAGCGCAGTTCCGGCTTTCGGCCCGGCGGTCGCGGCTCCCTTGGCGACCTGCGCCCCAACGACCACGGCAGCAGCAGGTCCAGCAGCCGCAGCACCACCACCCGCGGCAGCGCCACCTGACGCAGCCGCTCCGCCTGACGCGCCCGCCCCGCTACCTGTCGATGCTGCGGGCGTGGGTTTCGGCGCGGGGGCCGCACTCCCACCGCCCCCTCTGCCACCGCCACCCGAGCTTCCGGTGCCGTCTGCGCCGTCGAGTACCTTCTTCGGCTCCGCACCGCCGCCTGCGCCGCGTCCGGGGACGGGGACGGGGACGGGCCGGTTGAGGGCGTGTTTGGCGTCTTGTTCGGAGCCGATGGCGTGGTACATGTCGAAGCCGACGAACGCGATGAACTTGTACGTCAGGTACGGCGCGAACGCGGCCATCGCCATGAGCACGATCCCGGCGATGGGGTCGCTGATCGAGGCCAGGTCGGCGTCGATGGGCGCCGAGACTTGGGTGATCGCGACGAGGAACATCACAACGAGCACGAGCTTGGAGCAGATCAGCGCGACGACGAACATCGCCCACTTCCCGATCCACCCCCGCGACGCGTCCCACGACGCCCCACTGAACGCGAGTGGCGCGAACACGATCGCGACGAGCAGCAGGGCCTTGCGTACGAGGAGGGAGAGCCAGACGATGGCGGCGGCGGTGATCGCGAGGCCGGCCATGAAGATCGTGATGATCGCCCCGACACCGGGGGCGGCGATGTTGATCCCGACCAGTCCGGTGGCGAGGAGAGCGATCTTGTCGCCCATCGACTCGGTGGTCTCCCCTGCGGCTTGGACGATCCCGATGCACAGCTGATCCACCACCTCCAGCAGCAGTGCCGTCAGGGTGATGACGACGAACGACCCGAGCACAGACTTGGCGAGGCCGAGGGCGGCGCGGGTGAGGGCGGTGGGGTCGCGTCGGATGAGTCCGGTGATGAGTTGGAGGCAGAAGAAGATCAGCATCACGAACACCGCGACACCGAACAGCAGGTTGTAGACGCTGACGTATCCCGGCCGGGTGACATCGACGAGGGTGGTGGTGTCGAACACCGACCAGACCGCCTCGAACAGCCAGCCCGCAGCGGCTCCCATCGCTTGGGCTAGCCAGTCGAACGGTGCCGCGACCAGCGTGGCGGCCCCTTCGCCGACGGCATCGCACACCGAGGAGATCACCGGGATGTCGCACACGCTCATCACGAACCACCAAGCCCTTCTCGACGACGACCGGTCAGACTTGCTGGCCGACGTTCCAGAAGAAGTTGATGAGCGTCACGCTCGCGCCGCAGATCACTGCCGCGCCGCAGGAGACGAGGACGCCGATTTTCCCCCGCGACGCGAGGTGCGGGTTGCTGGAGTTCGCGCCGAAGCCCCACACGATCGCGGAGACGATCAGCGCGAGGACGGAGAGGATCAGGCCGATGGTCATCACTGCGCCGACGATGGTGCGCAGCTGGTTGATCCCCGGCAGCCCGTTGGTGTTGGGGTCGATGTTGATGTCCATCGGCACCAGGGCGACGGCGGGCAGAACGGTAGTGGTGAGCAGATCGAACACGGTGGGTCTCCTTGACGCGGGCGGTCGGCCCGCCAGCGCGGATGCGCAGACGGGTACACGCCACAGGTGCGCCCGCTGACCCGTGGGGCCCGGCGCTTGTCGGTGGGTTCTGGGAGACTTGAGGCATGAACGAGCCCGCCGCACCACGCCGAGAGCCAGGTGACGGTCTCGCGCGCCGCTCAGGTGCCGGAGTGCCGTCGTCCGAGCAGGACCTGGTCGCACAGGTGTCGGCTCTGATCGAAAGCGCTCGTGAGTCGATCGCCTCCTACGCCAACGCGACCTTGACGATGACGTACTGGCAGATTGGCTCGATCATCGACTCCGAAGTGCTCGGCGCCGGGCGCGCCGAGTACGGTGCGCAGATTCTGGTGACGCTGTCACAGGAATTGACGGGCCGCTTCGGTCGGGGCTTCGACGAGCCGAACCTGAACCGGATGGTCAAGTTCTCCCGCCTGTTCCCTGACCGCGAGATTCTGGTGACGCTGTCACAGAAATTGAGCTGGTCGCACTTCCTCGCCCTCCTGCCGTTGCGCAGCGACGATGCGCGGGCCTTCTACGCGGAGGCGGCGGTCGCGGGGCGGTGGACAGTGCGAGAGCTGCGTCGCGCGATCAGCCGCAAAGCCTACGAACGTCGCGAGATCGCAGACTCACAGCTCGGGCCGGGGTCACTGGTTCCAGCCGACACGTTCAGCGACCCGTACCTGCTCGACTTCCTCGGCCTCCACGACGGCTACCTCGAAGCAGACCTTGAAGCGGCGATTCTGCGTGACCTTGAAGCGTTCCTGCTGGAGGTCGGCACCGGCTTCACCTTCGTTGAGCGGCAGAAGCGGATGGTGATCGACGGCAAGGACTTCCATCTCGACCTGCTCCTCTACCACCGGCCCTTGAAGCGGCTCGTCGCAGTGGAGCTCAAGATCGGCGAGTTCGACGCCCGCTACGAGGGTCAGATGAAGCTCTACCTGAAGTGGCTCAACCGGCATGAGCGCCACGAAGGCGAGGAAGCACCCGTTGGTCTGATCCTGTGCGCGGAGGCCAGCCGTGAACAGGTTGAACTGCTGGAGATGCAAAAGGACGGCATCGTCGTCGCCGAGTACTGGACAGCACTGCCCCCAAGCACGAACTCGAACAGCGACTCCAGCTCATGCTCCGCGAGGCGCGCGAGCGGCTCGCACGACGAGAACTTCCCTCAGTAGGCGACGACTGACCTCGGTGGCACAACCAGGCGTGCAAGGGCGAGTGACACGCCCGCGCGCTTGCCGTCAGAGCTGTTGGCCGAGGTTGATGAGCCAGTTCATCCACGCGACCCCGGCTCCGGCGAGTGCAGCGGCTCCGACCGAGACGAGGACTCCGATGCGGCCTTTGCTTGCGGTGGAGTAGTTGCCGTGGGCGGATGCGATGGCCCACACGATCGCGGAGACGGTCAGCATGAGCACCGCCACGATGAGCACGAACGTGAGGAGTGCGCCGACGACGGCGCGAAGGTCGCCGATGCCGCCGAGGCCGTCGAAGTCAGGGAAGACGCCCATCTCGGTCACCCTGCTTTCACGGTGACGTGGAGGTGATCGCTGTGCGATCCCGTGATTGAGGTGGGGTCGTGCATTCCGCCGCCGTTGTAAGGTCGCCAGCCGTCGGCGTCGCGGCTGACGGACCAGATTTGACCTTGCCAGATGAGGTACTCGACGCCGAGGACACCTGCGTTGTCTTTCATCCAGTTCGTCACGGCCCATCCGGCGTCCAGCTGGGCGGGGTTGGGGCGCTGGCCGATCCGGTTCCCGAAGGTGATGTCACACGCCCGCCCGAGCGGGTGCTCGGACTTGGTGCCGGGGCGCGGTGAGTAGCAGCCCCAGCCAGTGTCCGGGAACGCCGCGAGGGTCTGCTGGTAGAGGTGCAGCAGCCGCGCGGTGATCTTCCCGCCGCTCGTGGGATCGTCGACGAGCCGGTCGGGGTCGCCATCGACACCGGTGGGCGGTCCTGCGGTTCCCGCCGTACGGCAGGCGGCGGGTGATCCGGTGGTCGCTTCGGGGAGGTTCGCGGCCCCGTGCTGGTTGAGCCAGGCGGCGGGGTCGATAAAGTCGCCATTCGTGCCGCCTTGGCGGACCTCGAAGTGCAGGTGCGCTCCGGTGGAGTAGCCGGAGGAGCCGACATCGCCGATGTGCTGGCCCGCCCGTACGTGGTCGCCGGTTTTGACGTGGATGCCGTGCTGCCACATGTGCGCATAGGCGGTGGCGATCTTCTGTCCGTCGATGGTGTGCTCGATGACGATGAGTCCGCCGTAGCCGCCCGTGTATTCGGCCACGGTCACGGTACCGTCGGCGGCGGCGAGGATCGGGGTGCCGTCGGGGGCTCCGAAGTCTGCGCCGCTGTGCAGCTTGTACTCGCCGGTGATCGGGTGCACGCGCATCCCGAACGGCGAGGTCGCCACCCAGGTTCCTTCCGGGAGCGGAAACACCACCCGCGTTGATGAGGAGACCGGCCCGCCTGCGCCCGAGGGTGCCGCGCCAGAGCCGCCGGTTGTCAGGGTCGCAAGGATGCTGTCGGCGACCGGCTCGTAGTTGCGGTAGCGGTCTGGGTAGGCGGAGACTTCGACGGCTTGGGCGGCTTCGCCGGGGTCCATCTGCTGCCAGCCGGGGATGTCGAGCAGACCGCGCGGGCTCGGGTAGTTCGGGCCGGTCGGTCCGCCGAAGAACGCGCGTGCTTGATAGGTGGGGTCCATGAGTTCGGCGACAGTGCCCCAGCCCGACTGTGGGCGCATTTGGAACAGGCCGAGGGAGTCGTGGTCTGAGCCGTTGCCGTCGTTGGGGTAGTTCGCGCTCTCGGGGTAGGTGCCGGTGTTCGACAGCATCCGTAGCGTGGACTCGGTGAGCGCTGCCATGAGCGCGATCTTGATTCCCGGCCGTCCCACGCTGTCGGTGCTGTTGCCGGTGGCGATGATCGTGGCGGCGTGGGTGAGCTGCTGCCGGTTCAGCGTGAACGTCTCACCGTTGACCGTGGTCACGGTGAGCGAGTCCGGAACGGGTCCGAGGTGAACGGTGCCCGTGGTGATGCAGTTGGCGGCGGCTGGGTTCATCAGTGCCCCGATCCCGAGCAGGATGACGGACGGGGCGAGGAACATGAGCGCGAGGGCTGCGATGGCTGTCTTGCGGAACATGGCGGGACCTCAGCGGAGGGGGTTGTCGAGTTGGGACAGCCGCAGCAAGTGGCAGGTCGGATATGTCGGGGCGCAGACCACGAACACGGTGAACGAGACGGAATGCTCGGAGGTGACGGGCTTGCCGTTCCAGGTGCCGGAGCGGTGGCGGGTGCCCTCGATCGTGACCGCGGTCGTGCCGGGTGCGATCTGCCCGGGCTGCGCCTGCGCGACCGCGTCGGCCCACGCATCCGGGACAAGAGAGGTGTCGATGACGAGGCGTTGGGTCGTGGCGTACTGGCGTAGTTCGATCCAGGCGTCCCGGTTCGGCAGATAGGTCGAGATGTCGGAGGCAAGCCCTGCTTGCTCGTCCCCGGAGGGGTCGCCGACGGCGAGGATCGCCGAGGTGTAGTCCAGCGGCCACAACCCCAGCGCGGTATCCCAGGCGAACAAGGTCGTGGCTACGCCTTCGGCGAAGGTGACCGGATCGGTCGAGCGTGGCACCGCTGGAACCTTGGGCAGCGGCGGCGTTGACGGCCTTGGCGACTGGGGAGTGGTCACGGTCAGCGACGGCTCGGGGCGCGGATCGTCAGTGCTCGGGTTGCGGGGGCCGGTGAGGAGTCCGTAGACGCCGACCCCGGCCAGGAGCAGCAGAGCGATGCCAGCGGAGATGAGGGCGACGAGTCGGCGGCGGGTCTTGGTGTCAGTCGGTGCGGGGCTCATGCCTGGCAGGTACACACCCGCCACCGGCAGAGCGGCGGAACGTCAGCTCAGAGTGCGCGCAGGATCGGCTGTGCTGCGTGGGTCTCGCGGGCGGCGTGGAGGTCGTCGGCGAAGCGGGCGGTGTGTTCGGCGACGGTGAGGAAGTTCTCGTACTGGTCGTCGGTCAGTTCGACGGCGAGCACGTCGATGTCGTAATGGGTCCACCAGTTGGCGAGTTCGCCCCAGGTCTGGACGAACGCCCGAACCGGATACCGGACCGGCGGCGCGTCGTCGGGCACGAGCGGCTTCGGTCGGGGCGTGGGTTTCTTGCCCTTCTTCATCGCGTTGGCCCGGGCGACGGCATCCTCAGCGAGTGCGTGCATCGTCGCCTCCCGCACCTCACGCGCCGCATCAGCAGATTCACGGATCGCCTGGTAGATCGGATGCACCGGGTCGCCTGCTTCGATCCGCTCCAACGCGGCTGTCGCTTCGGCGCGGAGTGTCTCGGGTTGGGCGGGGTTGGCGGCGATCTCTTCGATGTAGCCGACCTTCTCCAGCGTGGTGTGTGAAGCGCCGCCGGGGATCATCGCGGCCGCCAGTTCGCGTGCGTCGCCGAGCGCGCCTGACGGTCCCGCAAATTTTGCGGGACCGTCATTTCCCGGCTGGTGTTCGGCGCTGAACTGGGTGGCGGACTTCCGGCGGGCGGCGTCTTCGGCCATGACTTGCTTGATCTCGCGGTAGAGACCGGCGGCTTCGAGCTGGTTGTAGGGCTTGTGGAGCATGTTGTCGTCCTGCTCCGCGAGGAGCCTTCCGAGCCGGTCCGAGAGTCCGCCGCGTACCCAGACACTGACGGTGCGCCAGCCGAGCATCTTGATCGCCGCCAGGCGGCGTGCCCCGCAGACGAGCACGCCGTCGATGGTGATCGTCAACGGCTGAAGCAGCCCGTCGCGGTCGATGGACGCGGCGAGTGCGTCGAGGTCGCCGAGGTCGGTGCGGTGCCGGGTTCCGACGATCAGGGAATCGACGGCCCGGTCGAGCTGCACGCCCGTCTCGGTGTCGGTCATCGCTACTCACCGCCCCGATGCCTGGGGGCCACGAGGGCGAGGGCGAGGATCAGGTCATCGTCGCGCAGCAGCAGGTCCAAGGTCTCGCCGAGGAGCAGCCGCAGCAGCACCCCGCGGCCTGCGCTGGTTGCCGCGTAGGCGGGGTGCGGGTTCCCGAGCAGCGCCCGCAGCAGCGCGGTCCAGGTGCGGCGGGGCAGGTCGAGGAGCACGCGGGCGTGCCGATCCCGCCGCAGTGCTTCGTAGGTGGATTGGCGGGTTCCGGCTTTGGTGAGGGCGCCGCAGACGTGCTCGACCGAGGCCCTGGCGGTGTCGGTCGGCCAGTCGAGTAGGCATAGCAGCGCGATCGCGTCCTCTGCCGCCGAGGTGGCCGACATGCAGGCCTGCGCCGACCCCAGCAGATCGTGCGGGTCGGCCTCACGGTCGCTGAGCAGATCGTCGGAGACCTGCAACGACGGGTGGTACTCCGAGAGTGCGGTGTCGCGGTCGGAGAACCGTTCGGGATCGTGGAACGCCGAGACGTGGGAGCGGCGGGCCTGGTGCACCGAGCAGAGCAGGCCTTGGGCTCGTTCTTCGTAGATGCAGGTGATCCGCACGGCATGGGTGATGATCGCCCACGGGTCGTTGGCGTCACGGGTGGAGCGGTTCTGCATCGCGTCGAACGCAGCCGCGACCGCCTCCCAGGTATCGAGGCGGTGCTTGCGTGCCAGAACCTTGTACTTCTCGGCGGCGAACTCCATCAGATCGCGCGCGACAGGATCATTGACCCACGCGTCCTCACCGCCGGTGTGGAGCCGGTGGAGCAGAGCCCGCAGGCCCTCACCTGTCGTGAAATCCTCGGCCTCGGTGTGGGGGTTGGTGGTTGTGGTCATGGTGTCGGCACCTCCTGGCAGGTAGGTGCGCGCTCGCTCCCACGAACGCTCCCCTCCTGCGGTGGTTGCCGTCTGGACCATGACCTGCCACCTTCACCCGATCCCGACCCCAGGCCGCGTCGGGGCCGAGGTGGTGACGGTGCGCCGCCCGAACGCCGTGATCGGCGGCAACCGCCTCGCGCGGTCGCGTGCTGCCTGCATCCCGACCCGCAAGGGTGTGCGGGTGCGGCGGGCGAGCTCGGCTTGGAAGTCCAGGCCGCGCCCGGCGACGTTCGCCGAATGCCGGGCCATCAGATCGGTCGGGCGCACCCACTCCACACCCCGACCACGAACCACCGCGACGCGCTGCTTCTCCGTGCGAGCGACCTGCGCGGCACGCACCGCCTCCGGCGTCGTCGAGGCTTCAACGGCAGGATCACGGTTCTGGCGCGGCACGGAGAGTGCCTCGTCTGCCGGGGTAGGCACGACGCGCTGCGGATCGCGGCGCGGATCAACGTGCTGAGGGCTGTCGGTGGTGTTCACGGGGTTGTCTCCTCCCGCTCGTCGGCGGACTCGGTGATGTCAGTAGCAAGGTGTGCGGGGGCGAACCAGCGGCCCACAGTTGAGGGATGCACGCCGAGCTCGCGGGCGATCCGCTTGTTCGACCACCCCGCCCCACGCAGCTCCCACCCCAACGCACGACGATCCGCCGGATCGAGCAACTCGGCCTCAGCATGCGCAGACGCAGGAGCAGATGTCAGCTCCGCGCCACCAGACGACGAGGGTGCCGCTCCCAGCGCGCTCGGCGCTGACTCGGCGGAGGTCTCGGCGAACACGGTGACCTCGCGCCGGTCCGGTGTCTCCGGTCCCGGCGCGGGCTTGGGGTGCGGGTGAGGATCACGGTGAGGTGGGTGATCGCGAGCAGCACGACGGGTGGGACGGCGGCGACGGAGGCGGCGAGGATGCCGGGCACGTCGGCGTCGGCGGCGACGACGGCGTGGATCGCGTTCGCGGTGACCGACACGAGAGCACCACCGGTCAGGAGCGCCCAGGGGTACCAGGCGGAGCGTTGCCCGGCGAGCGCGACGACGGCGACAGTCGCGACGACGATGATTCCGTCCACGATCAGCGGCCACGCCCACGCCTGCCCAGCCCCGATCCCCGAACGCGCAGCAAGATCGGCCAGCGCGGTGAACGACAACCAAAACGCCCCTGCGGCGATGAACACCGTCCCCACCACCGCCGTCCCAGCCGCCCACCGTCGCGGACTCGTCTCACGCATCACAACCCCGCCCTCCCGGCCGAGACCACGGGCGAGGGCGCCGGGCGCGAGCACCACTGGTCCGAACCCCGCACCCGATTGGCAGAGGCGGCTTCTGTGGTGGTGGCGCGGTAGGCCGACCGCACGGTCGTGGCGATCTCACGCTCACTGAGTCCGGCCTGCGCTGCGGCTGGGCCGAGTGCATCGAGTGCGTCGGCGGGTGGGGTGCCGTTCTCGGCGAGGCGGCAGGCAGCCCAGAACAGGCCCCGGTTCCGTTCGCCCTCACCACGGCTCGCGACCCAGGCCGCGAGGCGGTCAGCATCTACCGTCGCAGCCGCGCCTTCACTTCGCACTGGCGCTGCGGGCCGGGGGCCGAGGAAGTCCCGGAGCCGTGCGGCATCGACGGGTCCGACAGAGTTGGCGGCGATGTCGGCGATCTCGTAGCGCCGCAGGGTGCCGTCGATGGTGCGGCAGGAGGGCGGCGCGATGATGTAGCCGCCGTCGCCCCGGAAATCGACCCCCGCGCCTGCGGCCTGCCACGACCGCTGCACTGCACCCGGCGCGGCTGGGAAGTAGGCGTGCGCGCCGCCGGTCGGGGTCCGCACCAGCAGACCCGCCCCATCCACCAAACCCGCAGCCGCGGCACGCCGCCAGGCAGCGCGGCCATCGACAGGGCCGTGAACATCGACATCCACCACGACGACACCCGAGGCCTCGCCGGTG
Organism: Propioniciclava coleopterorum; assembly: GCF_011393335.1. Taxonomy (NCBI): domain Bacteria; kingdom Bacillati; phylum Actinomycetota; class Actinomycetes; order Propionibacteriales; family Propionibacteriaceae; genus Propioniciclava; species Propioniciclava coleopterorum. The sequence goes on from NZ_CP049865.1 coordinate 14,850, forward strand.
GGGAGGCCGATGTTCGCGTCCGGTGTCCGTGACCACCACGCGGCAACCTGCCCGGGGTCGGCGGTGGCGTCGAGGAACCCGCGCCGGGTGAGCGGCCGCTTCCCCTCCGGCTCGCACGGGAACACAGGCACCCCAGCCGCTGCAAGACTTCGCGCCGCAACGGCAAGGTCCGGGGTGCGGTCCACGCGGATGAGCGCAGCAAGAACGTCGAAAGGCTCAGCCATCACAGCCCCCGTCCCGCCAACACCGGCACCGCATGCGGCCGATCTGGCTCAAGCTGCCGAGCCGCTGCGCGGGTCGGCTTCGCAGTCGGGGTGTCTCGTTCCAGCCCAAGTGGGGTGCCGTCGCTGAGCTGCGGGGTGTCGAGCTGGTCGAGGATCGCCAGCGCAGTCTTCCGTACTCGTTCGCCGGTGGCCTGAACGATCTGGGCGGGTTCTTTGTCGTCGGCGCGGGTGGCCCAGGTCGAGACGTACGGGATCGTGTAACCGTCGGTGGTCATGCCGTGCGCGGCACCGATCATCAGCGCGACCGACTCGGCTTCGACCTCGCGGATACCGCGATGCTGCCGCACCTCCACGTCGTCGGGGTCGTGCATCATCACATGCGCCAGCTCGTGCGCCAGCGTCTTCACCCGTGCGGCAGGAGGCATGTTCTCCCGCACCGACACCGTGCGCGCCTCGTAGTCGGTCATGCCATTCGCGCCCATGATCGCCATCTCGTCCGCCACGGAGACAACCTCGAACCCGGCCGCTCGTATCTGCGCGGCGAGACCGTCCCAGAGCCCTGCGGGGGCTTCGCCCTCCAACAGCACCGGCGTGGGGGTGGCGGGGAGGGGTTCGCCGTCGGTCTGGGAGACATCCCACACATAGGCGGGCCGGGCGCCGACCATGCGGGAGCGCACCACCTCACCGGGCTTCGGCTTCTCCCTCGGCCCCAGCCGCCGCCACGAACCAGAATCCGACGGCGTAGCCGTGGCGAACCTGCCCGTCACAGGGGCGAAGATCATGTAGCCCGGCTGGCCCTTCATCACCTGACGCCCCAACCCCTGCCACTGCCGATACCCCGCAACGAGAGTCGGGAACGGCTCGGGCACCCGGCCGGCGTCGAACGCGACCTGGTGCTGCACCCAAATCAACATCGTGTTGTTGAACGACCGGGAGCGGAACCTCGCGGAGAACGCGAGCGCCTCGCGCCAGTCATCACCGGAGACAAGCTGTTCGACCGCGCTCGTCAGCTTCTCGTGCAGCTCGTCGAGCTTCGCCTCACGCGCCGCCCGCTGCTCGGATGTTGCTGCCATGACCGGGTCTCCTCTCGCGACCACCACGACGCTGTGGGACGCGGCGGTACACCTTCGAGGTAGGCACCCCCGTCCGCCACCGTGGCCGGGAACCCGCTGTGCCGACCTCACTGGACGGCTCGGTGCAGTGGCGCGCCCTGGCGAGTGGCCGCGTGGGATCGTTGCGGGAGCGTGCATCGTTCACCTCCTCTCAGGCGAGAGCAGACTCGGCCGAGCAATCCGTTGAGCATGCTCAACCGGGTCGGAGTTCCTATCACAGCACGGCCGTTGGGCATGCGCAACCCTTGATTTGTGCATGCCCAACACCTAGAGTTGAGCATGCACAACCACCCTTCGGGGTGGACAGATCGACGCCTTGCCCGTCGCGAAGGGAAAGGGGGTCAGTCGCATGACCGAAGACGACAGCCAGGCTGCTGCCGAAGGGCTCGCCAAGCGTCTACGTCTCCTGATGGATGTCGTGGAGGCGGAGTCCGGCACCGAGCCGACCTACTCACAGATCGCGGACTTCCTCAAAGACCGAGACGTCAACCTGTCCCGGTCACGTTGGACGTACATGGTCAACGGCCACCGCTACGTCCAAGACCCCGCCGTGTTCGACGGACTCGCCGCGTACTTCGACGTAGACGCCGAGTTCCTCACCGGCGACGACAACGCCGCGACACCCGAGAAGGTGTCCGCGCAGCTCGACCTGGTCCGCGCGATGCGCGCCGCCAAAGTCAAGTCCTACGCCGCCCGCACTCTCGGTGACATCTCACCGAAAGCACTCCACGCCATCACCAAGTTCCTGGACGAGGAAATGACACATATGCCTGAGCACTAGACAGGTATCGCGTGACGGCAAGCCGATACCGGCAACGTGCTCTCCGACCGAGAGGGGCACACCGTGAATATCGAACAGACCGTATCGGCGGCCGTCTCGAACCTCCAGCTCGGGCACACCTTCACCCACGACGCCCTTGTTCAGGCCATCCAGACCCGGCGCCAGCGCCGGCTCATCGTCTGCGAAGTCCCAGGCCTCAACACCAGTGACGGTATCTGCGCGCTCTGGTTCGCCCGACCCACCGACGACATCATCCTGCACGCCTGCACCGACTCCGCGCTGCACCGCCAACAGTTCGTCCTGCACGAGTTCGCGCACCTGATCCTCGGCCACTGCGAGAGCGAAGACTGCGACACCATCGACGTGCTGCTGCCCGACATCCCGGCACGCACCCGCCTGCGGCTGCTCAAACGACACGACCTCGATTGTGATACCGAGATCGCTGCCGAAGCCCTCGCTGACCGGCTCGCCGCAGGCATCCGAGGACACGCCTTCGCCGAGTCCCGCTACTCGGAGGTCTTCGGATGACCCAGCTCCTAGTCGCGGCCCTCATGTGGGTGCTCGTGGCGAGCCTGCTCATCATCCGCCGAAAACGCGCAGACAGAAGCGTCACCTACGCCGCCCTCACCATCGCGATCGCCATGACCCTGAACGTCGATACCGTCTACGAAACCGTCGATCCACTCCTCGGTGGAACCAACATCGCCACCCTCCTCGCCGACGCCCTGCTGATGATCGGACTGTTCTTCCTCGGCCGAGGAGTGATGCACACCAGCGAACACCGGCCCCGTCTCGTCGGTGCCGCCCTCAGCACTCCCATCCTGCTCGTCTCACTTGCCGCGATCACCGTCGCGTTCTGTTTCATCGACCGGGGCACCACGACGACCCGGTTCATGGTCGATCTCGGTGCTCAGCCCGCGACCGCGATCTACTCGATCATCAACTTCGCCTACTGCGGTGGCGTCATCACCACCATGCTGGTCCTCGCCGCCCGCCAGTACCGGACCAGTCGGGGCGTTCAACGCGTCCCCGCCGCCCTGCTGGTCCTCGGCTCAGCCTTCGGGGTCGCGCTCTGTCTCGCCGTGATCGTCATGGACATCGCACACGTCACCGGCCAGCTCGACCTGATGCGCACAATCCAACCCCTCTACGCGCCACTGTCGCTGCTGACTGAATCCCCCGGCGTGTCCGGAGGCTCAACTGTGTGTGAGCTCAGCCGGTGGCTGGGCGTGTAGACGAGCGTAGAACGCGTTCTCGAGTTCTGCTGGTGGGATGTCGCCGCAGTACTCATACAGCCGTCGGTGGTTGAACCAGTCGATCCATTCGGCGGTGGCGTACTCGACATCATCCAGGGTCCGCCACGGCGCCCGGCGTTTGATCAGTTCGGTCTTGTACAAGCCGTTGATCGTCTCGGCCAGCGCGTTGTCATACGACGAACCGATGGCCCCGACCGAGGGCTGGATCCCGGCAGCGGCGAGCCGTTCGCTATAGCGGACGGCGCTGTACTGGGAGCCCCGGTCGTGATGCGCGATCACCGAGGCCAACTCGTGTCCGTCGCGTTGCCGGGTCCAGATGGCCTGCTCGACCGCGTCGAGGACGAGTTGGGTGGTCATGGTGGCCGAGCAGCGCCAGCCCAGGATCCGGCGGGCGTAGGCATCGGTGACGAACGCGACATACGCCCAGCCGGCCCACGTCGACACATACGTGATGTCGGCCACCCAAAGCCTGTTGGGCTCCAGCGGGGCGAAGTTCCGTTTCACCAGATCACCGGGACGAACGGCTGCCGGATCCGCGATCGTGGTGCGTTTCACCTTGCCACGCACCACCCCCGTCAGCCCGGCCGCGCGCATCAGCCGCTCGATCGTGCAGCGGGCCACGCTGATCCCTTCCCGGTTCAGCTGCAGCCACACCTTCCGGGCCCCGTACACGCCGTAATGAGCGGCATGCACCCGATGCACCTCCACCAACAAGGCCTGGTCGCGTTCTTGCCGACGCGTGGGAAGCTTGTCCTTCCACTCATAAAAAGTCGATGGGGCGATCGGCAGGCCATGCTCGGTCAGCACAGCACAGATCGGCTCAACACCCCATCGCAGCCCGCCAGGCTCCTGGCGGTCGGCGTGCTCGCGGATGAAGTCCACGATCACAGCCCTGGCCGGTCGAGCTCGGCCGCGAAGAAAGCCGAGGCCGCCTTCAAGATCGCGTTCGCCCGACGCAACTCGGCGTTCTCACGCTTGAGCCGCTTCAACTCGGCCGACTCCTCCGACGTGACCCCCGGCCGGGCACCCTGGTCGACCTCGGCCTGACGCACCCACTTCCGCAACGTTTCCGGCGTGGCCACCCCCAGCAGGCCGGCCACCTTGGCCATCGCCGCCCAATCCGTCGGATGATCCGGCCGGACCTCGGCGTACATGCGCACCGCCCGCTGCTTCAACTCAAGCGGATACCTCTTCGATGTGTTCCCTGGCATGACTCCAAACCTTCCCTTCCCAAGGTTCGGAGCCCCCGGACACGCCGGGGGATTCAGGTCTCCCCGCCACGGGTTGAGTCCGAGGCAAGTGGGGTGCGGAAGCGTGCGGTTGGCGACGATGAAGATGCGGAGGCGATGGTGAGGAGCACCGACAAGGGAAGCCGGTAGGCCGACCCATCGTGCATCCAGCCGCAGGTCGGCCAGATCGCCGAGAACGGCGCTTATGTGGAAGTTCGCATAAGCGCCGTTATGCCGAGCCGATGGTTATGTCGCCGGACACCTTGGCTGACCTGAGTGATCGCCATCGTCAATCCACATAACTCTGCCAGCGACCAGGGACCTATTGAACCGTCCTGTGGGCGACACGGCATCGAGGTGAGGCTGGAGCTTCCAGGCCACCCGGCGCTCTTTGTCGCAGCACTGCATGCGCGGATCGAATATGGAGCCTGTCACTGGTGCTATCATTGGCACTGTTCTTGATACACATCGACCAATAGGAGTACCAGTGGGAGACCCCGAGATCGACGCCATGTCGGCCGTCGCGACAGCACTCGCGGACTTGGAGGAGGGCGCGCGCGACCGTGTTCTGCGATGGGCAGTCGATAGGTATGGCGTAGCTACATCGCCCCCTGTCGTTCGTCGCGTTGACGGGAGCGGGACCGTGGACGACAGCACCGATGCACCCGACGTGACGGAGAAGGAGATCGCCGAAGGGGCGCCTACGTATCAGCATTTTGCTGAGTTGTTCGCTGCCGCTTCGCCCAAGTCCAACGAGGACAAGGCGCTTGTCGCCGCCTACTGGGTTCAGGTTCACGAGGCTAAAGACTCTTGGGCATCGCGTCTGCTTAACGCTGAGCTCAAGAACCTGGGACATTCCATCCCCAACATCACCGACGCATTGAGCAGCAACATGCGGAAGAGGCCGCAGCGGGTGATCCAGTTGAAGAAGTCCGGCAACAGTCGCCAAGCAAACAAGACCTACAAGGTGACTCACGAGGGTCTCGCCTACGTCCAGGGCATGTTGCATGGCGAGAGCGGCGCCTGAAGTGGGGTTGTCCCCGGAGGACGCGCTAGCGGTCTTGCCGAGCACCCTTCGCGATGACTTGCTGAACGCATTTAACGAGATCGTCAAGAACTACCGGGAACATCGGTGGGAGCCGTCGGAGCTCAATGGCGGCAAACTGTGTGAGGCTGTTTACACCATCTGCAAGGGGTGGCTGGAGGGTGGGAACTATCCCGCACGCGCCGAGAAGCCGAGTCGATTCCCGAACAAGTGCTGGGAGTTGGAGAGTACTTATCAGCAAGTTCCGGACAGTCGTTCGGCACGCATTCTCATCCCACGAATGATGATCGGGCTTTACGATGTCCGGAACAACCGCGGGGTCGGGCATGCCGGCGCTGACGTCGATCCGAACCACATGGACGCGACTGTCGTGCTCTATACCGCCAAGTGGCTTGTCGCGGAGTTGGTGCGGCTGCTTCATACCCTGACGACGGAGGAAGCCACCGCCGTTGTGGATGACCTCATTCAGCGTGAGGTGGCGTGGGTGTGGACACACGCGGACAAGAAGCGAGTGTTGCGGAAAGGTCTTACCTGGAAGCAGCAGACCCTCTTGTTGCTGTTGACTGAGGCAGGCGACGTGGAAGAGGCCGATCTGTTCCGCTGGCTTGAACATCCCGGGCTTCCGTCCTTCCGCAAAGACGTCCTGAAGCAGCTACACAAGAGCCGTCTCATCGAGTACGACTCGGCGACTCGGACTGTTCGTCTGTTGCCTCCCGGCGTCACCGCTGCCGAAGAGCTGCTCCCAGCGGCCTGACACGAAGGCCCCAGCGTTCGGGGTTCGCTTGATCTGACCGGGCGGTCGCGGTGATCGCTTGGCATCAGGTCAGGAGGATCACATGTCGAAGGATCGAGTGCGTCAGCGTATCGACGCGCAGCAGGTGCTGGACGAGTTCGAGGATTGGTTGCTGCGAGAACGATCTGCGAAGGAGGCCACGGCCAGGGCGTATGCGGATCGGATGGTCGGCTTCACCGGCTGGTTGCCGGCCCCGGTCGAGGAGGCGCTGTCGGGGTTGACGCCGGCGACGGTGATCGAGTGGGTGAACCTCGAAGCGGAGCAGGGGCGGAAGCCGTCGACGCTGCGGAAGCAGTTGGCGATGCTGCGCTCGTTCTTGCGGTTTTGTCACCGGACGGGCCGGGTGGCCGAGGACTTCTCGGCGATCGTGCCGCATGCGGCGGGTTGGCGGCTTTCGTCGATCCCGGACCCGGTGCCGGAGAAGACCGTCGAGACGCTGCTGGACAGTTTCGACGTGCATGCCCCGAAGGGATTGCGGGACCGGGCGGTGATCCTGCTGCTGACGGGTCTGGGCCTCCGGTCCGGGGAGATCGCCGGGCTGCGGCTGCCGGATATCGGGTGGCGTGCCGGAACGCTCCGGGTTGTCGGGAAGGGCGATCGTGTCGATGAGCTGCCGCTTCCCGATGAGGTCGGTCGCGCGTTGGAGGACTACGTGCTGCATGGGCGTGGCGGCCGGGTCGACAGCGACCGGGTGTTCATGACGATGTTCGAGCCGGTCCGTCCGCTCACCCGTGACGGGGTGGCCAAGATCGTGCGGATGGCTTGCGACCGAGCCGGGATCAGCGAGTTCGGTCCGCACCGGCTGCGGCACACGTTCGCGACGGGCGCGCTTGCGTCTGGGGCGACGATGCAGGAAGTCCAGGGGTTGCTGCGGCATGCGCAGCTGCGTACGACCGCGATCTACGCGAAGGTCGACCGCACACGGTTGATGCGTCTGGTTCCGGCGTGGCCGGCTGCTGCCGAGGGGCGGTGGGCACGATGAGCGTGCTGCGAGAACTCCTCGATGGCTACCTGTCGACCAGGCGGGCGCTGGGCTTCAAACTGAGCGAACCGGGCCGCGCGCTCGGCGAGTTCGTGGACTTCATGGACGACGCCGGTGAGACGACGATCCGTCACGACCTGGCGATCGAGTGGGCGGCGAGGTTCAGCCGGGGCACGGTGTTGGTCCGGTTGAACGCGGTTCGTCAGTTCGCCGAGCACGTCGCTTGGTTCGATCCAGCGACCGAGGTTCCTGTGCTCGATGGGAAACCGTATGTGAATCATCGGCCGCGCCCGCACATCTACAGCACCGAGCAGATCGACTTGCTTCTGCACGCCGCAGGCCGGCTCACTCCGACGGTTCGGGCGGCGACATGGCAGACGCTGCTTGGGCTGTTGGCGGTGACGGGGCTACGGATCAGCGAAGCCCGCGCGCTCGACGACGCCGACATCACCCGTGACGAGTCCGGAGACGGCGGTTGGGTGCGGGTGACGGAGACGAAGTTCGGCAAGTCCAGGCTCGTCCCGCTGCATCCGACCACGATGACCGCGATCACCACCTACCAGAGGCTGCGCGACGACACCTTCCCGGACCGGGCGACCGCGGCGTTGTTCGTCACCCGGCGCGGCACCCGCGTCGCCGTGTCGACTGCTGGAGCGACGTTCCGCGAGCTGCGGGGCTTGGCGGGGCAGACCGGCACCGCCTCCGAGCCGGCGGCGAGGCTGCATGACTTCCGGCACTCGTTCGCGACGAACACCCTGATCGGGCACATCCGCTCCGGCGGCGCCGTGGACGAGATGATGCCCGTGCTCTCGGCCTGGCTCGGGCACGTCAGTCCCGCATCGACGTACTGGTACTTGTCGAACACGCCTGAGCTGGCCGCCGCCCTCGGCGCGCAGCTCCCCGTGATCGGAGGCGATGATGACTGACCTCGCACCCCTGTTGCAGCGATTCTTCACCGACAAGCTCGATGGGCAGATGAACGCGAGCACGCACACCAAGGCCGCCTACGCCGACACGTTCCGGCTCCTGCTGCTCTACGCCCAGAAGCGCACCGGCACAGCCCCGTCGGCGCTAACGCTGGCCGATCTGGACGCCGATCTCGTCGGCGGGTTTCTCCAGTATCTGGAAGACGAACGCGGCAACTCCGCCGCGACGAGGAACGCGCGCCGGGCCGCGCTGCGTTCGTTCTTCGACTACGCCAGCTACCGGGCGCCGGACGCGATCGTCACCATCAGCCAGGTCTTGGCGATCCCCGCGAAACGAACGAAGAAGACCCTCGTGTCTTTCCTCACCGGCACCGAAGCCGAAGCGCTCATCGCTGCCCCCGACACGACCACGTGGCTCGGCCGAAGAGACCGACTCCTGCTCCATCTGGGCATCCAGACCGGACTGCGCGTGACCGAACTGATCAGCCTGCGCCTCGACAGCATCGAACTCGGACCACAGTCCCAGCTGCGATGCCTCGGGAAAGGCCGCAAGCACCGCGTGATCCCGTTACAGAAACCCACCGTGAGACTGCTGACCGCGTGGATCACCGAACTCGCCACCTCACCGGAAGCACCGCTGTTCTCAACCAGCGCGGGCACCCCGTTGACTAGGGCCGCAGTCGCGAAGCTCGTCGCCCGGCACGCGGCGACCGCGGCCGAGGGATGTCCGAGCCTGACGGACAAGAACATCACCCCGCATACGCTGCGCCACACCTGCGCGATGATGCTCCTGCACGCCGGGATCGACACCGCGAGCATCGCGCTCTGGCTCGGTCACGCGACGATCCAGACTACGCAGGTCTACCTCCACGCTGATTTGGAACTCAAACGCCGCACGCTCGACCGGCTCCCCACCATCGGGAACCGGCCGCCAGCGCGCTATCAGGCCTCCGACGCTCTGATCGCGTTCCTCACCGACCGCTGACAGCCACGCGGTTATGTTGAACGGCCCCGACCCCCGCGGCCCGATCTCACGGGGAGAACGGGAGCATTCAACATAACCATCGGTTCGGCATAACGGCGCCGAGAGCCCGTAGAGGTCGAGCTGCGAGGTCTCCCAGATACCACGGGTCGGACTCCAGCTCGCGAAGGGTTGCGTCGCCGGGGTTGCGTGGGTCATGTCGGTCTCCTTCTGCTGGTGGGCGCGTCGCCGGGGAGGACAACAGCCCTCGGACGTTCTCAATGACGACCCACTCGGGCCGGAGTGCGTCGATCGCTTCGGCCATATGCGCCCAGAGCCCGGAACGGGTGCCCGGTGCGAGGCCCGCGCGTTTGCCGACGGTCGATACGTCTTGGCAGGGGAACCCGCCGATGAGGATGTCCACGGGCTCCACCTCGTGCCAGTTGATGGTGGTGATGTCGCCGAGGTTCGGGACGCCGGGCCAGTGGCGGGAGAATACGGCGGCGACTGGCTGGTTGAGTTCGGAGAACCAGACGGTGTCGGCGTTGAAGACGTGTTCGACGGCGAGGTCGAGGCCTCCGTAGCCGCTGAACAGCGACCCGATCCTGAGTCGGCGTGGCTGGTCTTCCTGGTCGTGCATAAGGACTCCGAGTGACGGGCGACCCCGGAGTCAGTTCTTCGAGTTCTGATGCCGGGCTGTTCACCTGTCAGGTGCACGACCACGCCACGACGCGCTGTCCGAGCTGGCCCCGGTCCTCGACGTCACTCGGCTCGCCCGCCTCGCCATCGCCGACCAACCAGGCCGCTCCTTTCCCAGGCCCACCTCCCGGAGGGACACGCCTCTTGCAGATCGAGGTACAGCGAGCTTTGTCGCCGCAGATATCACCGGTCGTCGGTGCCCACCTGCTCGTCAGGACGGGAGGTAGCGATGACGGTTTCGATGCGTGTCATGTCGGCGGGCGATGGCTACAAGTACCTGCTGAAGACGGTCGCGGCCGCCGATGGCGACCGGCCTCTCTCGACGCCGCTGACCCGCTACTTCATCGAGGAAGGCACCCCGCCGGGACGGTGGCTCGGCAAAGGAGTCGCGTCACTTGGCAAGGGTGAACTGGTCGTCGGTGATCAGGTCTCTGAGGCCCAGCTCCAGCTCCTCATGGGCATGGGGCACGACCCGATCACCGACGCCCCGCTGGGCCGGGCGTTCCCCGCCTACAAGGATGCGCCGAAACGCATTGAGGCCCGAATCACGGCGCTCGATGCCACCCTGACGCCGGGCGCGAAGGGCGAGGCGGTCGCGCTGATCGTGGCTGAGGAGAACGCGCGGGCTGGGCGTCGGGCGGTGGCGGGGTTCGACTTCACGTTCTCGATCCCGAAGTCCGCCAGCGTGCTCTGGGCGGTCGCCGATGCGGGGGTGCAGGCCATGATCGGGGCTGCGCATCACCGGGCGGTTGCGGAGGTGGTTGCGTTCATGGAGCGAGAGGTTGCGGCCACCCGTACCGGCGCAACCGCAGGCGATGGAGCCGTTGCGCAGGTCGAGGTGGAGGGGTTGATCGCGACCGCGTTCGATCACTTCGATTCCCGCGCAGGCGACCCCCACCTCCACACCCATGTCGTCATCAGCAACAAGGCCAAGACCAAGCTCGACGGGAAGTGGCGCTCGCTCGACGGCAGACCGATGCACGCCGTCGTCGTCGCCCTCTCCGAGCTACACGAGGCAGTGTTCGCCGACCACATGACCCGAATCTTCGGCGTCAAATGGGAAGCCCGCGACATGGGACGCGACCGCAACCCCGCCTGGGCCATAACCGCCGTTCCTGAGGCTCTCGTGACGGAGTTCTCCAGCCGCGCCCGTCATATCGACATCGAGGCCGACCGCCTCATCGACGAGTACGTCGCCGCGCACGGCCGTCGCCCAGCACCAGCAGCGTTGATGAGGCTCCGCGCGCAGGCGACGCTCTCGACCCGGCCTGACAAGCATGTTCGGTCTCTCGCCGATCTGACTGAGGAGTGGCGTACTCGAGCCACCGCGATCCTGGGCCGGGACGCGACCAGGTGGGCGATGGACGCGACCGACAACGACCGGCCGTTGCTGCTGCGGGCCGACGACATTCCGCTCGACGTGATCCGCGACATCGGGCGCACGGTGGTCGAGACGGTGGGTGAGAAGCGTTCGACCTGGCGCAGGTGGAACCTGATGGCCGAAGCCGCGAGGCAGACGATGGGGTGGCGCTTCGCCACCATGACCGACCGCGAAGCAATCCTGGCAATGGTCACCGATGCAGCCCAGCTCGCATCCCTCCGGCTCACCCCGCCCGAGCTCTCGCTCTCGCCAGTCGTGTTCCGGCGCGACGACGGCACCTCGGTGTTCCGACCTGCCAACTCCGCGATCTTCACCTCCGAGGGGCAACTTCTGGCGGAGGACCGGCTCCTCGACCGCTCCCGCGACCTCACCGGCCCCACCGTCTCCCTCGCGACCGTCGAGAAGATCAGCCGCAAGCCAGACACGGACGGTCTGCTGTTGGGTGAGGATCAGGCCGATGCGTTGACGCGGATCGCAGTGTCGGGACGGGTGCTCGACGTGCTTGTCGGCCCGGCCGGTGCGGGCAAGACCACCGCCATGAACGCACTCCGCCTAGCCTGGGAAGCCGAGCACGGCACAGGCTCCGTGGTCGGGCTCGCCCCGTCGGCGGTGGCCGCGCAGGTCCTGGCCGACGATCTCGGGATCGAGACCGAGAACACCGCGATGTGGTGGCAGAACCACCTCACCAAAGGACTCAACTTCCAGCCCGGCCAGCTGGTCATCATCGACGAAGCCTCCCTCGCCGGCACCCTGTCACTCGACCGGATCACCGGCCTCGCCCAGCAGGCGGGTGCGAAGGTACTGCTCGTCGGTGACTACGCCCAGCTTCAATCAGTGGATGCCGGGGGCGCGTTCTCCATGCTTGCCCACGACCGCACCGACACCGTCGAACTCATCGACGTCCACCGCTTCCACCAGCCGTGGGAGAAGCTCGCCTCCCTCGACCTGCGCCACGGCCACACCTCCGTGATCGACACCTACCTCGCGCACGGCCGTATCCGAGACGGCGACACCGAGACCATGACCGATGCCGCCTACACCGCCTGGCGGGCCGACCGAGACGCCGGACGCATCACCGTCCTCATCGCCGAGACCCGCGAGCAAGTGACCGAGCTGAACCAGAGAGCCCGAGCTGACCTGCTCATCGACGACGCCCTCGTCCAAGATCGCGAGGTCGAGCTGCGCGACGGAACCCACGCGGGTATCGGGGACACCGTCATCACCCGTAAGAATGACCGGAAGATCACGGCCAGCAGCGGGAACGACTGGGTGCGCAACGGAGACATCTGGACAATCACCGACGTTCGAGGCGACGGCAGCCTCACCATCCGCAGGCCCGGCCGCTCGTATGGTGGTGCGATCGTCCTGCCCGCAGCGTACGTTGCCGAGCATGTCGATCTCGGATACGCCGTCACCGCCCACAGGGCACAAGGCGTCACCACCGACACCGCCCACGTCCTGGTCGAACCGACCGCGACGAGAGAGAACTTCTACGTCTCCATGACCCGAGGCCGAGCCGCGAACCACGCCTACGTGATCCTCGACCGCGCCGACGATCACCAACAGCCACACCCCGGCGACGACCCCAACGCGAGCAGTCGCAGCGTCCTGACCGGGGTCCTCCAGCACGTCGGCGCGGAACTGTCGGCGCACGAGACGATCACTGCCGAGCAGGAACAGTGGGGGTCGATCGCGCAGCTCGCCGCCGAGTACGAGACCATCGCCGCAGCCGCACAACATGACCGCTGGGCCTCCCTCGTCCGTGCATCCGGCCTTACGTTCGAGCAAGCCGAAGCGGCGGTCGAGTCGGAAGCCTTCGGAGCACTTACCGCGGAACTCCGCCGAGCCGAAGCCAACCACCACAACATCGAGACCTTGCTCCCACGCCTCATAGCGGCACGCGGCTTCGGGACGCCGACGACATCGCCGCCGTCCTCCACTACCGGGTCGCGCGCGCCACTGCACGACCCGCCGGATCAGGACGAGCCCGCAAGGCACCGCGACTCATCGCCGGACTCATCCCATACGCGGCCGACGTGCGCGACGGTGAAATGCGAGCCGCGCTTGACGAACGAGAAGCACTCATCGAAGGCCGCGCAGACGCCGTCCTCGACGCCGCTCTCACAGAGAGGGCACCCTGGACGAAAGCGCTCGGTACGCAACCTCGCGACGCACGCCGGGCGGCAGCGTGGCGGAGGGGTGCACGAGTGGTCGCCGCCTACCGAGACCGCTATCGCATCACCGACGACGCCCCGCTTGGGGCATCGCCCGCGTCCGCGGCGCAGAGGATTGAGGCTGCGCGGGCACGGGCCGCGTTCGACCGCGCGGTAGAAGCGAGAACGGCGCGCAACACAGCTCCGTCTCGTGCCACGCAGGGTGTCAGCACCAACGGCCCGCACCTGTAGCGAGCGCTACTCACGCCGAGCCAGCTCGAACATCAAGTCCTTCCGTGTGCCGGAGATTGGGCGTATCGTGGAGTTTGAGGCCGATTCTCCTCTGTAACGCGCCGCTCGCGGCAGGCTCTCGTAGCCATTCTTCAACGCACAGCCTCACTTGATGCACCTTGCGATGGAGAGGAACGAGGCCATGATCCGCCTACTGTGGGCCGCCAGCACCGTCATCCGTGATTTCATGCGGCGCTACATGCCCAGCAACGTCCTGCTTGACGCGATCCGCACCCGCCGAGGATTGAAGTGGGGCGTGCCCGCCATGCTCCTGGCGATCCCGTACCTGATCGTCGCGAACCTCAGCGCGCAGGCCGCAGCCGACGGAGCGCCGGGATGGCTACACCTCGTCGTTCTCGTGTGCATCTGGAGTGCGCTCAAAATGATCTGGATCGGGCCTGTCAGCGTTTTCCTGCTCGTCCGGGCTCGGTTGCACGAGTCAGCGAGCACGCGCCGATCCCAGGCGAGCCACCAGGAAGAGCCTGTGCTCACCGGCTCACGTTGACCTACAGGTCACGCACCATCGCGGTACGTGACGATGCATGCTGCGCCATCCCCGGCACAACGGGCCGACGCTCAATGCCGAGTGTGGAAGCTCTGGCGGAACGATGATCAAGTAGCGCCGTGAGGTCGGAAGCGTCGGTAACGAGACTGGCAACGTGCTCTCGCAGGAGTCGATGAGTGCCAGCGCTCGCCGCACTGGTCACCGGGCCAGGGACAGCGGCGACAACTCGGCCAAGCTCTTCTGCTTGCCTCGCCACGAGCAGTGCGCCCGACCGGCCTGCCGCTTCGACGATGGTAGTCGAACCCGAAAGTGCCGCCACGAGGCGTGCCCGTGCGATGCACCTTCCGCGCGTTGGCACCGCACCTGGCGGCTGCTCACTGAGGAGCAACCCGAGGTCACCGATTCGTTCCAGCAACTCGCGATGCCCGGAAGGGTAGGGGCGGTCCAGCCCGCCCGCCATCACGGCGACGGTGTGCCCGCGGGCGGCAAGTGCGGCGCGATGAACCGCCGCGTCGATCCCGTACGCACCACCAGAGACAAGCACCTTCTCGTGCGATGCGAGGTCTGACGCGATCTCGCCAGCGACGTGGATGCCGTAACTGGTCGCAGCCCGAGAGCCAGTGATCGAGAACCGATCAGTCACGACACCAGAGAGGAGCGACACGCCCCCTTTGGCCCACAGCACAAAGGGAAGACGCTCACCAAGATCATGGAGAGACGCCGGGAAGCCGGGTTCGCCAGGTTTCAACGTCGACAGACCGAGAGTCTCCGTCATCCGGAGCACGTCACGCACCGCGTTCGGCTGCCGCTCGGGCTGGAAGTGCTTGCGCCACAGCGCAGCGGCTTCCTTGCCCATCCCCGGCACGGCACCGTCGCTGGCCAGCAGCCGCACCGTCTCGACAGCACCGACTCGTCCGACGAGCTGCCCGGTGGTGGGGTCGCCGGGCTCAATGAAGAGCGCCAGCGCGACTCTGGCACTCCGTTCGTCCTGGGCCTGCGCCGAGATGCTGTCCATGTCGGTTCCTTCCGTCACGGGGAAGGTGCGCTCGGCCATCACGCAAACAGGTCAGCCGTGCTCGTAGGGAGCAGCGCGCCGAAGTCAGACGAGCGCTGGGCGACGGCCCGCGGGACGTAGGGTTCCACCACACGCGACGACGGCGGAGCGCACTGCGTTGTGACTGATCCCGAGCTTCCCGCCGACCTCAACCAAGGTCAGGCCCTCGGCATACAGGCGGGCTGCATCCTCACGAACCGATTGCGGCAGCGTTGGCGAACGGGGTTCGAGCCCGGCCCGCCTCGCGATCTCACTGACGGTGCCGCGATGCACCTTGAAGCGGGCGGCGAGTTGCCGGACAGGCACCCCGTCGGCGTACGCGGCGAGCAGGTCGGCTCGATTCGAGGCACTCAAACGGGTTTGAGTCTGAGCCGAATTTTCGCGGACGGGGCCACGCTGATCGGTGATCCGAGAGTGCCGCGAGGTGCCTCGACCGCGCCGCGACCCCTTGATAACGTGGGAGATCAGCGTCTTGAGTGGTTTCCGGGGGTTTGAGAAACACCTACGAAGGTCCACGAGTGGAGCGGTCGCCTGCTCTTCGAGCCAATGGCCGGGGATGAGTGAACGGTCCGCGGGGAGCACGCGTCTGGACGTCGTCCGGGAGCCGCGTCCAGTGGAATGCCTCTGGAGTCTGGACGCCGTTACGGCACGGGAGGACGCTGGGTCATGGACCTCACCGCTTTCTACTCCCTGATGTCGGTCACGTGCTTCACGCTCGTGGGCTTGTGGTGGACGGTGGTCGAGCGTCACAAGGAGTGGCGCACCGACCCGGTGCGACGCAAGCTCGCCGGCGGCGTCTACCTCTCGTTCCTGCTCCCGGGCCTGATGAGTACCGTCGCCCAGATCGACCCCCACACCCCACTCCTGTGGCGGGTCAGCTTCACCCTCACCGCGCTGGTCGGAATCGTGTCCACCCTGCGGCTGGTGTCGTGGGACCGCGGCGGACAGATCGGACCGTTCCGCAGGTTCCGCTGGCTCGTCGCGGTCCTCTACGCCTCGATCATCGTGCTCGGTGTCGCCCCCGAGGTCGTCAAGCCGCTGGGCGCCACCCCGCTGCAGGCGGCTTCGATCGCGCTGGTGCTGCTCATCGTTCTGGGGCACGGGCTCACCTGGGAGTTCATGATGGAGCCCGACCCGGAACCGGGCCGACCGGCTCCCGCCGCCGCCCGGCGCCGGCGGAGACGGGCACCGCGCCCCGCGACCTGAGCGCGCCGGAAGGCGCCGAAACGCTCGGCCGCGACCGGACGCTCAGCCGCGCAGGTGCCCCAGCCGCGAGACGATCCAGTCGCCCAGGGACTGCACCAGCTGGACGATCACGATCAGGGCGATCACGGCCTCCAGCAGGACCGGCATGTTGAAGCGCTGGTAGCCGTACCGGATGGCGAAGTCGCCCACGCCGCCGCCGCCGATGACGCCGGCCATGGTGGAGTACCCGATCAGCGTCACCAGCGTCAGCGTGGCCCCCGCGATCAGGCCGGGCAGCGACTCGGGCAGCAGCGCCTTCCGGACGATGTCCCACGTCGTGGCGCCCATCACCTGGGCGGCCTCCAGCTTGCCGGGCGCGACCTCGCGCAGCGCCGCCTCGACGACGCGGGCGTAGAACGGGATCGCGCCCACGGCCAACGGAACGATCGCGGCGGTCTCGCCGTAGGCGGTGCCCACGATGAACCGGGTGAAGCTGATCAGCGCGATCATCAGGATCAGGAACGGCAGCGAACGGGCGATGTTCACCACGGCCCCGACCACGGCGTACAGCGGCCGGTTGGGGATGAGGCCGTCGGGCGCCCACAACCGCAGCAGGACGCCGACGGTGACGCCCAGCATGACGGTGATGAGGAACGACCAGCCGACCATCCACGCGGTCTGGCCCAGCGCCTTGAACAGCTCGGGCAGGGCCTCCTGCCAGGACACCTGGGTCACAGTTGCACGCTCACTTCATGCTCGGCGAGGTAGGACGCCACGGCCGCGCGGTCGTAGTGCCCCTCGGGGTGGCTCAGGGCGACGCGGAGGCGTCCGACCTTGCGGCCGGCGATCGCTTCCACGGCGCCCCCGACGATCGAGACGTCCAGGCCGAAGCGTCGGGTGAGCGCGGAGATCACGGCCTCCTGGGTGTTGCCCTGGGCGAAGCTCAGCACCACCGACTCCCCCACCCCGGCCAGCGCGGGGTCACCGACCGGGAGGAGGATGTCGGCGAGCCGACTGGTCGGGTCGGTGAGCAGGTCCAGCAGGTCGCCCTGCTCGACGACGCGGCCGGCCTCCATGAGCGCAGCCCCGTCGCAGATCCGCCGGACGACCTCCGACTCGTGGGTGATCAGCACGACCGTCACCCCGGTGCGCGCGTTGATCTCCTTGATCAGGTCGAGGATCTGCTCGGTCGTGGCGGGATCCAGCGCCGAGGTCGCCTCGTCGCAGAACAGCACCTCGGGGTGGGCCGCCAGCGCGCGGGCGATCCCGACGCGCTGTTTCTGCCCGCCCGACAGCTGCGACGGGAAGGCGTCCGCGCGGCCCTGCAGCCCGACCAGGTCGATCAGCTCCGCGACGCGAGCACTGCGCTCGGCCGCGGGCACGCCCTGCACCTCGAGGGGGAAGGCGATGTTGCCGGCGGCGGTCCGGCTGTTGAGCAGGTTGAAGTGCTGGAAGATCATCCCCATCCGGTGCCGGGCGGCGCGAAGCTGGGACGCGGACAGCGTGGTGAGTTCCACGTCGCCGATGGTCACCTGCCCCGAGGTCGGTCGCTCCAGGGCGGTCAGGCAGCGCATCAGGGTGGTCTTGCCGGCGCCGGAGCGGCCCAGGATCCCGAAGATCCGGCCCGTCCCGACGTGCAGCGAGACGTCGTCCACCGCCGTGACGCTGCCCGCGCCCGAGGGATAGACCTTCGTCAGGGAGGTGACCTCGATCACGACCGGCTCACTTCCCCGAACCCTCGGCGGGCAGCACCGAGCCCTTGAAGGTGTCGGTGATGAACTGCCGCAGCTGCGGGCTGGTGAGCGCCTCGTCGACCTTCTTGACGCGCGGGTCGTCCTTCAGGCCGGCCTTGACGACCAGGACGTTGGCGTACGGGTTGTTCTCGGCCGACTCCAGGGCCAGCGCGTCCGTCGCGGGGGTGAGGCCCGCCTCCAGGGCGTAGTTGCCGTTGATCACCGACAGCTGCACCTTCGGGTCGTCGAGCGTCGCCGCGAGCTGCGGGCGGTCGATCTTGAGCCAGCCGACGTTTTTGGGGTTGCCCGTGACGTTCTTCTCCGGGGTGATCTGGGAGTAGTCCAACCCGGGCTGGTCGGCCTTCACGTCGAGGGTGATCAGGCCGGCGTCCTGCAGCAGGAACAGGGCGCGCGCCTGGTTGGTCGCGTCGGCCGGGATCGCGATGACCGCACCCTCGGGGACGGCGTCGAGCTTGGCCTTCTTCGAGTACAGGCCGAGCGGCTCGACGTGGATCGGGGCGAGCGCGACCAGGTCGGCGCCGCTGTGCTTGGCGTTCCAGTCGGTCAGGTACGGGACGTGCTGGAAGAAGTTGGCGTCGAGATCCCCCGCGTTGACGAGCTGATTCGGGTCGATGTCGCCGGAGATCTCGGTGACCTGGATCTTCACGTCGCCGAGCAGCCCCTGCTTCTCGGCCTCCTTCAGCAGCAGCGCGTGCGGCGTGACGTCAGCCATGATCCGCAGCGGCTTCGACGGATCCGGGGCACCGGCGTTCGCGGCACCGCAGCCGGTCATGACGAGTCCCGTCGTGACAAGGGCTGCGACCGTGGTGATCAGGCGTCGAAACATGATGAATCCATTCCTCATTCTGCGTTGATGGCTGGCTTTGGTTGCCGACAGCACGGGACCGCGAGCGAGGCTGGCAGTACGAACGACATTCCAGAATCGCTCGACCCGTCCGGGGAGCGATCGGAACCGTGCCGTCAGGCGGGCATTCGCCGACAGCACATGGGCATCATCATGACGGCGTTCGCCGCGGAGATGAGCTGACCCATGGCTCCCAGCCTACGTGATCGGACGCGGGGGCTGTCACATCGGGGCGTCCGTGGACCCCCCGCCTACTATGGACGGCACAGCGAGGAGGCAGCGTGCACGAACCAGGTTGGTACCCGGATCCGGCGGGTACCCAGGGTCGGCTCCGGTGGTGGGACGGACAGCAGTGGACCGGCGAGGTCCGCGACGATCCCCACTCCGGCCTCGACGCGATCCTGGACGCCGAGGGCGCACCCACGCCGCCGCGGCCCGCCCGCATCCTCGGCTACGGGACGCTCTCCATCGCGCTGGTCGCCGTCGTCCTGGGGCTCGCCTCGGCGGCCGGCGCCACCTTCGGGCGCGGGGCTGGCCCCCTGCCCATCAACCCCCCGATCAACCCCACGCCGACCGCCCACGTCACCACCTCGGCCGCCGCGACCGCCCCGACCGCCGGCCCGAGCCCCACCGCGCCGGAGCCGATCCCCGCCCCCGTCAGCACCGACCCGGCGGCCGGCGAGGCGCCGCTCCCGAGCCCCGCGATCACGATCCCCGAGGGCGCCCCCGCCGAGGTCTCCCCCACGTGCGACGGAGTGGCCGAGGACGCCGCCCGGCTCAGCGACGGCGACCTCGCCGTGCAGGCCGGCGGCCAGTGGTCGCGCGAGTCGGTCCCGAGCTGGCTCGACTGCGGCCAGGGCGGACGCCTCCTCGCCGGCGACGGCACCGCCCGGCTGTGGATCGGACGCGTCTCGCAGCCCAACCTGGAGCAGGGCACCCTCGAGGAGGCGAGCTCCGTCCTCTACGACCAGACGCTGATGCAGGTGGGCACCTTCCGGACGCTCACCCACGAAGGCGAACCGACCACCGTGAACGGCCGCGACGCCTACCGCGTCGTCTCGACCGTCGGCGGCGGCCAGGAGCCGACCCAGCAGATCACCCTCATGGTGGTCAACACCGCCGCGGTGAGGCCGACGGTCGTCATCGCGGTCACCGACGCCGACGACGGCGAGGGCATGCGCGCCACCCAGGAGGCGCTCGCGACCCTCACGTCGGTCAACGGCTGACGCCGAGGCCTCGGGCCGCCGCCGGAGGCCGGGGCGAACTGGCCCGGCGCCCAGCCACGGGGTCCGCCGAGTCTCGATATGGCCCGCGACGATCGCCCCTCGACAGGAGGGGGCGTGAGTGCGAGGGTCGAGGGGATCCATCGGAAGGAGAACCCTCATGGACGGCATCGATCCCACGGTCCCGCCGAGCGGAACCGGCTGTCAGGAGTGCCTGGCCGACGGCGGCTGGTGGTTCCACCTGCGCCGCTGCGCCCAGTGCGGGCACATCGGGTGCTGCGATTCCTCGCCCTCCCAGCACACCACCGCCCACTACGAGGAGACCGGCCACCCGTTCATCCAGAGCTTCGAGCCGGGTGAGGACTGGTTCTACAACTACCCCGAGAACGCCATGTACAACGGCCCGAAGCTCGCCGCCCCCGACAGCCGCCCCGCCGATCAGCCGGCGCCCGGGCCCGCGGGCAAGGTGCCGCCGAACTGGATGGACCTGCTGCACGGCTGACGACCGCCCGCCGGCCCGCGGTCTGGGCGGAGGTCGGCCGTCGGTGCCCCCGACGGCCGACCCGCCCGCTCAGAACGTGCCCGCGTCCAGGGCGACGTACTTCGTGACGAGGTACTCGTTGATCCCCTCGAAGCCGCCCTCGCGGCCCAGCCCGGACGCCTTGACGCCCCCGAACGGCGCCGCGGCGTTCGAGACCAGGCCGCGGTTCAGCCCGACCATGCCCGTCTCCAGCGCCTCCGAGACGCGGAAGGCGCGGTTGAGGTCGTTGGTGAACACGAAGGCGGTGAGCCCGAACTCGGTGTCGTTGGCCAGGGCGACCGCTTCGGCCTCGTCCTCGAACACGGTGACGGCGGCCACCGGTCCGAAGATCTCCTCCCGGGCGATCCGCGCCGTCGCCGGGACCCCGGTGATCAGCGTCGGCTCGTAGAAGAAGCCGGCCCCCGCGCGCGCCTCGCCCCCGAGCCGCAGGTCGCCGCCGTGGCCCACCGCGTCGCGCACCAGGTCGTCGACGTGGCGGCGCTGCTTGTCGGAGATCACGGGCCCGACCGTCGCGGCCGGATCCATCCCGTCCGCGGCGACGGCGGCGCGCATCCGCTCCTCCAGCCGAGCCGTGAACTCCGCGGCGACCCCGGCCTGGACGAGGATGCGGTTGGCGGCCACGCAGGACTCGCCGCCGTTGCGGAACTTGGCCACCATGGCGCCCTCGACGGCGCGGTCGACGTCGGCGTCGTCGAAGACGATGAACGGCGCGTTGCCGCCCAGTTCCATGGAGGTGCGCACCACGTTCTGCGCCGCCCCCTTGAGCAGGGTGCTCCCCACGCCGGTCGAACCGGTGAAGGAGATCTTGCGGAGCCTGGGATCGGCCAGCAGCGCCTCCGACATCCTGCTCGACCGCGTCGTGGGCAGGACGTGCAGCACCCCGGCCGGCACGCCGGCCTCCACGAAGAGCTGCCCCATCAGCAGGCAGGTCAGCGGCGTCTCGTGGGCGGGCTTCACGATCATCGTGCAGCCGGCGGCCAGGGCCGGAGCGACCTTGCGCGTGATCATGCCGAGCGGGAAGTTCCACGGGGTGATCAGCAGACACGGCCCGACCGGCTGCCGCATGGTCACGATCCGCGTGTCCCCCGCCGGCGCGACCCGGTACTCGCCGTGGATGCGCGGCGCCTCCTCCGCGAACCATCGCACGTAGTCGGCCGCGTAGAGCACCTCCCCGCGCGACTCGGCCAACGGCTTGCCCATCTCCAGGGTGATCAGTTCGGCGAACTGG
The DNA here is from genome assembly GCF_011393335.1 of Propioniciclava coleopterorum. Taxonomy (NCBI): domain Bacteria; kingdom Bacillati; phylum Actinomycetota; class Actinomycetes; order Propionibacteriales; family Propionibacteriaceae; genus Propioniciclava; species Propioniciclava coleopterorum. The sequence continues at coordinate 37,017 of NZ_CP049865.1, forward strand.
TCCACCCGCTCGAGGAGCAGCCGGTGGGCCCGCTGGAGGACGTCGGCCCGCTCCCGGGGGCTGGTCGCCGCCCAGGCGGCCCCCGCCCGGCTGCAGGCGTCCAGGGCCGCCAGCGCGTCGTCGACGGACGCGTCGGCCACGCGGGCCAACTCGTCGCCGGTGGCGGGGTTCACCACCCCGAAGCGCTCCTCGCGGGGTTCCCACCGGCCGTCCAGCAGCAGGTCCTTCTGCACCCGGTCCAGGACCCCGGTCGTCGGCGCGCCCACCTCAGATCGCCTTCGGGGTGTAGAAGGGGTTGCTCGGCGCGAGGGCCGCCTGGTCGACCTCGTCCCACGTGGGCAGCCCCCTGATGGCCGCGACGATCGCCCCGTGGGCGGCGTCGCGCTGGTTGCGGTAGACCTCGTCGAGGTCGTCGCAGGCCGGGTTCACCCAGACGGCGGCCACCACGGCCCACTCCTGCGGCGCGTCCGGCGGCAGGATGCCTTCGGCCATCGCCTGGTGGACGCCGACCGCGACGCCGGCCTGTGCCGCCCCCACGTGGCGCTCCCGTGCAGGTCGCCGTCGATCGGCGCCTTGTTGACGAACAGCGTCATCGGGCGGACGGGGACGCCGGGCTGCAGGACGACCATGAACGGTTCGTGCCCGAGCGACGGCCCCGCGAGGGCTCCCGCGAACGCCTGCCCGACCGGTCCCTCCTTCGGCCCGATCAGGACGTTGGTGTGCGCGGCGTTGACCCCGCTGCCGATGAATGACTCTCCGATGTGGAGCACGTTGATTCCTCTCTGCCCCGGACGCTCAGGCGCCCAGGCCGAAGTCGATGACGGACCGCGCGGCGTTGCTCGGCTTACCGAAGACGTCGTTGATGCGCGCCAGCGGGACGACGGCCCCGACCAGTTCGTCGAGCTTGAGGCGTCCGGACTGGTACAGGTCGACGACCAGGGGGAAGTCGCGCAGCGGCACGGCCCCTCCGTAGAAGCTGCCGGTGATCACCTTCTCCTCCCGCGGGAGCCGCGCCGCCGGCAGCGCCACGACGGCGTCCGAGGGGGCGACGCCCACGTAGACGATCCGCCCGCCCCGGCGGGCGGCGCTGTAGGCGGCGGCCATCGCCGCGGCGTCACCCGTCGCGTCGATGACCACGTCGGCCCCCCGGCCGTGCGTGAGCTCGAGCACCTGGGCGGCGGGGTCGCCGTCCCCGGTGAGGAGGAAGTCGGTCGCGCCGAAGGCCGAGACGGTCTCCCGCTTGGCCGGGTTGGCGTCGACGACGATGACGCGCCCCGCGCCGGCGATCGCGGCGCCCTGGACGGCGTTGATGCCGACGCCGCCCCCGCCCAGCACGGCGACGGTGTCGCCGGCCCGGACGTTCCCGGAGAACAGAGCCGCCCCAACCCCCGTCATGACCGCGCACCCGATCAGGGACGCGGGCAGCAGCGGCATGTCGGCGGAGATCGGCACGCAGGACTGCTCGGCGACGATCGTCTCCTCGGTGAACGTCGACAGGAACGAGTACTGCGCGATGGTGTCCCCGCCCGTGGAGCGGAACCGGCTCGTGCCGTCCAGCAGCCCCCCGTCGAGCACGCGCGGCGCGTACTCGGCGCACAGGTTCGACCGCCCCGACAGGCAGTAGAAGCACTGCCCGCACTCCGGCGCCCACGACAGGGCGACGTGGTCGCCGACCCGGACGCGGGTCACGTCGGACCCGACCTCGAGGACGACCCCGGAGCCCTCGTGACCCAGGATGATCGGCAGGGGGCTGGCCATGCCGCCCCGGGCCACCATGACGTCGGAGTGACAGATGCCGGACGCCGCCAGGGCCACCCGGACCTCGCGGGGTCCGGGCGACGTCAGGACGACGGTCTCGACGACGAGGTCGGCGTCGACCTCGTGCAGCACGGCGGCTGTCGTCACTGCTCCTCCTCGACGGTGGTGGCCTCGACGAACTCGACCGCGTGGTCGTCCTCCTCGGCGTCCAGCGGGGAAGCCGGCCCGGACACCTCGGCGGCCTCCTTCGCGTAGGCGGCCATGACGGCCTCCTCGCTCATCGTCGCCTTCTTGGCGCGCGAGCGGATCGGGGAGCCGTCGGCGTCGTAGTCCTGCTTGCGGACGTCGTACTTGGCGGGGTTCGTGGCCACCTTGATGAGCGCGACCACCATGAAGAGTTCGAGGATGAGCGCCGGCAGGCCGCCCAGGTTCGACAGCATCTTCACGCCGTCGGCACCGCCGGTGGCGGCCAGGAGGATCCAGGCGACCAGGCCGATCAGGATGCCCCAGAAGATCTTCATCAGCCGCGGCGGCTCCGGCGAGGTCGGCGAGATGCCGGTGCTGGACATGCCGCCGATCGTCGTGGTGTAGGCGTCGGAGCCGGTCACGTACGACAGGAAGGTGATGAACAGGAAGATCGGGATGAGCAGCAGCGCGAGCGGGTAGTGCGAGAGGAAGGCGTACACCGCGAACTCGGGGCCCTTGGCGACGGCCTCCGCCAGCGCTCCCCCGGTCTCCTGGTCCAGCCGGATGGCGGCACCGGAGAAGATCCCGATCCACAGGATGTTGAACAGCGCAGGAAGCACGAACATGACGGTCAGCGCCTTGCGGACGCTGTGGCCGTACGAGATCCGGCCCAGGAAGATGCCGGAGATCGGCGCCCACGACAGCCAGTTGCACCAGTAGAACATCGTCCAGCCGCCGGCCCAGGGGTCGTTCGCGGCCGCGCCGGTGAACATCGCCTTGGGGAAGAAGGTGGCCAGGTTGTTGGCCAGGCTCTCCACGCCCAGGTTGAGCACGAAGAACGACGGCCCGAACACGAACACGAAGACGAACAGGCCGATGAAGAAGATCGTGTTGATCTCCGACAGCCGCCGGATGCCGTTGAACAGGCCGGTGATGGAGCTGATGACGAAGGTGACGACGATCGCGAGATCGGCGACGGCCCACATGAACAGGCCGGTCTGCCAGCCGGTGAGGTAGTTCAGGCCGCCACCGATGACCAGGATGCCGCTGGCCAGCGACGCCGACATGCCGGCGACGAGCGAGTACATCACGATCGCGTCCAGCCCCTGGCCCCACTTGCCCAGGATCTTGTCGCCGAACAGCGGGGTCAGGGTCGAGGCGATCGAGTACGGCTTGCGCATGTTGTAGAACGCGAACGCGAACATGATCGACGGCACGGCGTAGATCGCCAGCGGCAGGAAGCTCCAGTGCGTGAACATGGTCGACACCGCGAAGACGACCGCCTCCGGCGACTCCGGGGTGATGCCGAGTGACTCGGGCGGAGCGGTGTAGTGGTACAGAGGCTCGGAGGTCCCCCACAGCAGCAGCCCGATGGCGATGATCGAGGTGAGGGTGATCGAGAAGTAGCGGAAGTTGTCGAGCATCGGGGCCGCGTCACGGCCGCCGATCCGCACGTTGCCGAACTTGGACACCATCAGCCAGACGATCACGACGAACATCGTCAGGACGCCGAGGCTGAACGCCCAGGCCATGTTCGTGATCAACCAGCTGTTGGCCCCGTTGATCATGGCGGTGAAGCCTTCGGGATTGGCGAAGTTGAAAATGCACGCCGCCACGAACAGGATCACGGGCGGCCAGAAGGCGATGGGACGAAGTCTCATCATGATGGATTCTCCTCGAGTGGAAAAATGGTGCCGGCGTTCATGACCCCGTGGGGGTCGAAGGCGGCCTTCAGCGTGTGAAGCAGGTGGTAGGCCGAACCGTGTTCGGCTTCGGTCCACGGCGTCCGGGCTTTGCCGATGCCGTGGTGGTGCACGATGGATCCGCCCAGGGCGAGCGCCTGCTCGCAGATGATGCGGTTGATGGGCTTGTGGTAGGTCGCGACCTCGTCCTCGGGGGCGCAGTCCACCTTGTAGTAATAGGTGAAGTAGACGTTCGTGCCGGTCTGGTAGCTGTGCGACGAGTGGCCGCCGATCCAGGTGAGGGCGCCGATCTCCGCGCGGACGCGGTCCACGGTGCTGCGGTAGATGTCGTGGATGATCGACCAGGAGCCCGAGACCTCCGTCGTGAAGCCGATCTCGGAGGTCTGCAGGATCTCCTCCCGCTCCTGCCGGATCTGCTCCTCGCCCCAGTTGAGGTGGTCGAACCAGTGCTGGAAGTAGGCGGGATCCAGCGGTTCCACCTCGGGATGCGCGGCCACGATCTCCTCGATGGTGGCGATGGTGGCGTCCACGAGGCGCTGGTGGCCCTCGGCGGAGAACACCATGACGCACTGGCCCTGTGCGACCGGCGCGAAGTGGCCCTGCGCGTCGTCCTCGTCGTACAGGCGCATGACGGCGGGCCGCAGCCCCGTCACCATCACCTCGCGCAGGACGGAGAACCCGGTGGCCATCGAGGCCAGGCGGTAGCCGAGGAACCGGGTCGTCTCGGGCGTGAACCGGAACAGCTTCACCGTGACCTCGGTGATGTAGCACAGCGCACCCTCGTTGCCGATCACGAGGTGTCGGATGTCGGGGCCGGCTGCGCGGCGGGGCACGTTCTTGATGCGGGTCACCGTGCCGTCGGGGAACACCGCCTCCAGCCCGATCACCATGTCCTCGATGCCGCCGTAGAGCGTGGAGAGTTGGCCGATGCTGCGGGTGGCGGTGAGTCCGCCCATCTGGGCGAGCGGCTTGGACTGGGGCGAATGCCCGGTGGTCAGCCCGAGCGGCCGCAGCTCGTCCTCGAGGTCCTGCAGCCGGACGCCGCACTCGACGGTCACCTGCATGTTGTCGGGGTCGATGTGGAGGATCCGGTTCATCCGGGACCCGTCCAGCACGATGCTGCGCTCGACGGCGGTCTCCAGGCCGCCCTCGGTGGCGCTGCGACCCGTGCGGGGCACGACGTTGATGCCATGGGCGTCGGCGTAGGACAGGACGGCGGCCACGTCGGCGGTCGTCCTGGCGTACGCGATCGCGACGGGCGGCGGCAGCACGTACACGCCGTGGACGTCCTGGTACTTGCGGTAACGGTCGATGCTGCTGGCCCGAAGCTCCTGCTCGTCGGTGACGACGTTGTCGGGACCGAGCAGCTCGACCAGGTGGTCGGCGATCGGGGATCTGGCGGACATGTGGTTCCTCACAATCCTTGTGCGTGAATCTGGCGGAAGGGCAGGTCGAGCTCGTCGGGGAGCTGCGCATAGGTGGCGAGCAGGTCGCGGTACACGGCTGCGGTGGCCGGGTTGGGGGTGAAGGTGTCGGCCAGGTGCACCATGGCGGCGACCGCCTCCTCGAACCCCGGGTGGACGCCCGCCGCGACGGCCGCGCAGATGGCCGCCCCCACGCCCGCCCCGTCGGTGATCTGCGCCCGGCGGGCGGGGACGCCGAAGACGTCGGCGACGATCTGCATCATGACGTCGCTGCGCGAGCCGCCCCCCGCCACGACGATCGAGGTGAGGTCCTGGTGCAGGACCGACGCCATGGCATCGCTGCGGATCCGCATCGTCATGGCGATGCCCTCCAGGATCGAGCGGTACATGTGCGGCCAGCCGTGCCGGGCGTCGAACCCGACGATGGCGCCGCGGCGGTGGGGGCTGTCGGCCGGGGCGAGCCAGTCCAGGACGGTGAGCAGCCCTTGGGCGCCGGCGGGGACCCGCTGCGCCTCGGCGTTCATGATGTCCTCGACGCGGCAGCCGGATTCGGCGGCGCGCAGCGACAGCTCGGTCGCCATGAGGTCGCGCAGCCAGGAGATGGTCGACATCCCCCGCCGGATCCCGTCGCTCTCGTCCAGGAAGCGGTGCGGCCGGCAGGCGAAGTTGGACCAGTGGGCGGCCGTGGCCGGCCGCCGGTCGATGGCCGGGCGCATCGTGGTGATGTAGGTCCCCAGCGAGAGCAGGAGCTGCGTCGGGTCCAGGAGCCCGTTGCCGAGGGCCTCGACGGCCTTGTCGTTGGCCGTCGCGACGACGGGGAGCCCGGCGGGCAGACCGGTCGCGACCGAGGCGGCGTCCGTGATGTGCCCCAGCACGTCGCCGGGCAGCACGAGCGCGGGGAGTTTGTCCCGCGTCAGGCCCATCGCCGCCACGTCGTCGTCGGCGTCCGACCAGTCCCACCGGTCGTGGTCGACCGGCCAGATCCCGGCGTAGTTGGCGGCGGAGTCGACCACCCGGCCGGTCAGGCGGGCGGTGACGTACGCCGACGCCGCCGTCACGAACCGGACGCCGGGCGCCGGCTCGTGGGGCCTGCCGACCCGCTCGTCCATCCAGCTCATCACCGGGGTGGCGAGCGTGCCGTCGGCGCGCAGCAGCGCGCGACAGAACCGGATGCTGCACAGCCCGACGGCGACGATGTCGTCGGCCCGGTCGCCGAGCTGCGCCATCGCGGCGCGCGCCGCCGCCCGCAGCGAGTCCCACAGGTCGTCGTCGGGGTGCTCGAACCGGCCCTTGCCCGGCATGGTCATGGGCCGCAGGGGCTGGACGCCCTCGGCGACGACCGCGCCGGCGGCGTCCAGGACGAGCACCTTGGTGCTCTGCGTGCCGCCGTCGATGCCGACCAGCAGCCTCCGATCTCCGCTCATCGGACGAGGTACCCGCCGTCGACCACCAGCACCTGCCCGTTGACGTAGTCGGACGCGCCGCTGCAGAGGAAGATCATGGGGCCCATCAGGTCGCTGACCTCGCCCCAGCGTCCGGCGGGGATGTGGTCGAGCACCCGCTGGTTGGTCACCGGGTTGGAGCGGGTCGCCTCGGTGATGGCCGTGGCGTAGTAGCCGGGGGCCAACCCGTTGACCTGGATGCCGTCGGCGGCGAGTTCGTCGCAGTAGGCCTTGGTGAGGCCCACCATCGCGTGCTTGGACGCCGCGTAGGCCGGCGACCACTGCCCGCCCAGGTAGGAGAACAGCGAGCAGATGTTCACGATCTTGCCGGAGCGCTGCGCGCGCATCGTCGGGATCACCGCGTGGCTGAGCTCGAAGGCGGCGGTCACGTTCAGCGCGAACATCGGGTCCCACTTGGCGCGGTCGAAGCCCTCGACGTCGTCCAGCAGGCAGATCCCGGCGTTGTTGATGAGGATGTCGATGCGGCCGAACTCGGCCAGGCAGGCCGCGACGATCGCTTCGGGGGCGCCGGGGCCGGTCAGGTCGATCGCCAGGTAGGCGTAGCGGCGGCCCGCGCCGGTCACCGCCGCGCCCGTGTCGCTGGTGTCGGCGCCGAGGCTCGGCACGAAGATGTCGGCTCCGGCCTTGGCGAGCGCGATCGAGTATGCCTGCCCGAGCCCGGTGTTGCCGCCCGTGATGAGGGCGACCTTTCCGGTCAACGAGAAGCACGACAGATCGAAGTCGCTGAGTTCCATGATCGTCCCTTCATTGGGCAAAGAAAAAGAGAACAGCCGAAACCCTTGGTGGGTTTCACTGCTGTTCTCTGAGCTCTAGCAATGTGCGGCTGGACCGCGTGTTCGGTTGTGCTGGCGCAAAATCTAGGGCCGCGATGCCGCCGTGTCAATGGCCGGCAGGTAATCCCACAGTTCGGCGTTGGACGTGGCGATCGCGGACGCCCCGGCCCGCAGCGCGGTGTCCACGTCGTCCTCGTCGTGGATGAGCCCGCCGCCGATGATCGGCACCTCGATCGAGTCCCGCAGCCAGCCGATCACCTTGGGGATGCAGCCCGGCAGGAGCTCCACGGCGTCGGGGTTCGCCTGCCTGACCTGGCGCTCCAGGGTGTGGAACGCCATGGAGTCGATCATGAAGTGGCGATGGATCCCCACCATGCCGAGCTGGGTCGCCGCCTTCACCACGGCGGCCCGGTTGCTCAGGACGCCCCGGGCGCCCAGCTCGTTGCGCAGGAAGGCCACGCCGGCGGCGTCCGCGGACAGGCCGTCGATGAGGTCGATGTCGACGAACGCCAGCTTGCGGCCGGCCTGCATGGCGCGGAGTTGGTCCGGGAGCGTGTTGATCGACCCGTAGAGCAGGAAGCCGATGCGGCACCGGGTGGCGAGCATGCGTTCGATCGCCGCATCGTCCTTGATGCTGGCGATGACCCGGCTGGACTCCAGCACCCGGGCCAGTCGTTGCCGACGCGTCGGCTGATCCGTCACGGGGGCACACTAGCCCCCGCGACCCGGCCGCCGCAGCCGCCGCGGCAACTCAGGGGCGGCGGCGTGCGCCGCCCGCCGCGCGGGTCCGGCACCGGCGTACCTCACCCGCCACGGGCGAGCGGCCGCGCAAGCCCGGAGCCGGGTCGCGGGGAGCACCTACGGCTCATCGATCGGAAGGCGGGTCCGCGCGGACGGCCACGCGGGCACCGGGGGGTGACGTTCCCTTACTCACTAGCGCGGATGCTGGCACAGTAGCCCTCGCGGGGGAAGGCAAGTGGCGACCAGGCGATCAGGCGTGCACCACCAGTGGGGCGCTCTCGGGGTGTCCTTCCTGGCGCTGGCGCTCGCCCTCACCTACGTCGGGTGGCGGCTCGTCACCCCGGCGGTCTGCGGGTGGCTGCCTCCGAGCACGGACGCCTTCACCCCCGACGGCCAGGTCCCGCGGCTCCCGCCCGGCTGCGCGCCGGGGTCGCCGCCCTCCCGCGACCGGACGCTGGTGTGGGACCGCCTGTGGCACACGGGTGCGACGCTGTTGTTCGTCGCGTCGCTGTTCGCGCTCAGCAGCTATGCGCTGCGCCGCCGTCCCCGGGACCCGGCCGCCGGGACGCACCTGGTGTTCTCGTCGGCCCTGCTGGGGAGCAGCCTCGTCACGGTGCTGGGCCTGCCGCCCGACCGGGCGACGGGCGACGCGGCGGGCTGGCTCTTCGCGGCCAACGTCGGCTTCGTGTTCTCGCTGGCCTGGGGGGCCCTGCTGGCGTGGGCGGTGTCCTTCCCCTCCCCCTTGCTGGGCCGGCGCTGCGCCTCACTGGCCCGCCAGCTGGCGCTGTGGGCTCCCCCGCTGTTGTGGCTGGGCCTCAGCGCGCTGGCCGGCGCCGGGAGGCCCTTCGTGCCCTGGATGAGCCAGGCGATCCGCGTCCAGTCCGCGATCACGTCGGTGTGCCTGGCCGCGACGCTCGCGGTGCTCGCCCACCGTGTCCTGCGGGGCGATCGCACCGACCCCGTGCAGCACCAGCAACTGCTGTGGATCGGCGGCAGCGGGTCGATCGCCGCCCTCATGGTGCTGGCGGGCTGGGTGCTGCCCGGCGTGCTCGTGGGCCACGCCCTGCTGCCCGAGGACCTCGTGGGGCTGCCCGGCCTGGTCTACGTGGGGGGCATGGCGATCGCCATGCTGCGCTTCCGCCTGTTCGACCTGGACGTGGTGCTGACGCGCACCCTGGTCTACACGACGCTGACCGCGCTCGCCGTGCTGCTGTACGTCGCGACGGTCGGGGTGCTGACGGGCCTGGTCGCCGAGCGGGCCGGCACGGCGGCGATCGCCGGGGCGGTCATCGTCGCGATCGCGGTGAACCCGCTTCGCGTCTGGCTGACGCGGCTCATCAACCGGGTGTTCTACGGCGAGCGCGACGACCCCTACCGGGCGCTGACGCGGCTCGCCTGGCTGCTGGAGCCCCGCTCCGTGGCCTGGGACGAGGTCACGGCCAGCCTGCGGCGCGCGCTGCGGACACCGTACGCGGCGCTCGAGACCGGGACGCAGGTCCTCGGGGAGGCGGGAACCCGTCCCCCCGACCCGACCAGGCTGCACACCGAACCGGTGGAGCACGGCGGCCGCACCCAGGGTGCGCTGCTGGTGGCCACCCGCGGCCGGGGCCAGCCGTTCTCGGCGGCCGAACGCCGCCTGTTGCGGGACCTCGCCCGCACCGTCGCCTCCCGGCTGTACGAGCAGGGGCTGGCGCGCGAGGTGCAGGCGTCGCGGGAGCGGCTCGTCCTGGCGCGGGAGGAGGAGCGACGCCACCTGCGACGGGCGCTGCACGACGAGGTGGGCCCCGCCGTCGCCGCGATCGCCCTGTACGCCGAGGCGGCGCGGCTCGGGAGCGGGGCGCCCGGCTCGGTGGGCGGCACGCTGGCGCAGATCTCCTCCGAGGCCACCCGCACCGCGGACGCCGTCCGGCGGCTCGCCTACGACCTGCGTCCGCCGGCGTTGGACGAGTTGGGCCTGGAGTCGGCGCTGCGCGAGCGCCTGGACCGGTACGCGCCGCTCGCGGTCGAGCTGATCGTCGACGGCGCCCTCGGCGCGCGCCCCGCGCTCCCGGCCGCGGTCGAGTCGGCCGCCTACCGCATCGTCGTCTCGGCCCTCGACAACGTCGCCGCCCACGCCCGCGCGCGCACCGTGGCCGTGACGCTGGCACGCAGCCCCGACGCGCTGGACGTGACCGTGGACGACGACGGCGCCGGGCTGGGAGCGGGCGCCCGGGCCGGCGTCGGTGTCGCGTCGATGCGCGAGCGCGCCGCCGAACTGGGTGGCACCTGCGCGGTGCTCGACCGCGCCGCCGGCGGCGTCCGCGTCCACGCGATCCTCCCCACCGGGCGCACCCTGTGAAGCGCTTCTCCGTCCTCATCGCCGACGACCACCCGCTGTACCGCGAGGGGCTCGCCGGTCTGCTGGCCGCCACCGACGACCTCGTGGTCGTCGCGCAGGCGGCCGACGGCGCCGAGGCCGTCTCGTTGGCGGGCGACCTGTTGCCCGACGTGGCCGTCCTCGACGTGGCGATGCCCCGTTTGGACGGCATCGAGGCGGCGCGCCGCATCAGCGCGGCTTCCCCGCGCACCCGGATCCTGATGCTCACCATGCTGGCCGACGCATCGGTGGTCGCCGCCGTGCGTGCGGGGGCGCACGGCTACGCGCTGAAGTCGTCGACCCCCGAGGCCACCATGGCCGCGATCCGGTCGGTGGCCCTGGGTAACGTCGTGTTCTCGGCGGAACTGGGCGCGCGGCTGGCCGAGGGGCTGGCCACCCCGGGCGCGACGCTTCCGGGGCTGACCCCGCGCGAGCGGGACGTCCTCACCCTGATCGCGCGGGGGTGGGACAACCCGCGGATCTCGGCGCGGCTGGGCATCGCCGACAAGACGGTCCGCAACACGGTCTCGGCGATCCTGCTCAAGCTGCAGGTCACCGATCGGGTCGCCGCCGGGGAGAAGGCCCGCGCCGCCGGGCTCGGTTAGGCGTCACTCCGGGTGGTTGGCGTGCGGCCCCCCGATGACGAAGTGCGTGGTGTAGCCCTCGTACATCAGGTGCGTCATCAGGCCCTGCGCGGCGTGCGGCAGGTTGTGGCAGTGGTCCATCCACACCCCGGGGTTGCCCGCGACGAGGGCGACCTCGAAGGTGACGCCGTGTTCGACGTTGAGCGAGTCGACCCACCACGGGCTCCCGGTCGCGGGCTCCCCATCGCGCGAGAGCACCAGCATGTGGTGCCCGTGCAGGTGCATCGGATGGACCTCCCCAGAATCGTTCGTGATCCGGAACGTCACGATCTCCCCCGCCCGGACCAGGTAGACCGGGACGTCGGGGAAGATGCCGCCGTTGATGGTCCACCAGGCGCCCAGGCGTCCGTCCAGCAGGCCGTACCGGCGTCCGATCCGGTACTCGAAGGTGCGGACGGCGCTCGCGGGGTCGAAGGGCAGCGCGGTCGGCGTGCCGTAGTGGAGCAGGTCGAGTCCCGCGCGCGGGGCCGGGGCCTCGGTGCCGCCGCCCGGGCCGAAGCCCAGGGCCGCCCCGGCCACCTGCACCCGCACGCCGGCCTTCGGGATCACCATCTCCAGGTCGGCGCGCCCGCCCGCGGTCACCACCACGCTGCGGCCGGCGACCTCCCCCGGCTCGTGCACGTCGCGTCCGTCGACGGCGACCACGCGGAAGGGCGCCCCCGCCACCCAGACCGGTGCCGGGTTGGGATCGGTGTTGATGACCCGCACCCGGACCGTCGTGCCTGGTGCGCCCCCGCGGACCGCCGTCCCGGGCAGCCCGTCGATCGTCCGGACGCCCGCGTACGTGTGCATCAGGGCGACGGCGTCCAGGACACCCGGGTCGGCGCCGGCTCCTGCCGGCGCAACGACCAGGGCGCCGAACAGGCCCCCGCTGACCTGGGGGTGCGCCACCTGGTGGGAGTGGTACCAGTAGGTGCCCACCTGCACGACGAACCGGTACGTGAAGGACTCCCCCGGCGCGACGGCGTCCTGCGTGACGCCCGCGACCCCGTCCATCGCGTTCGGCACGTCGACGCCGTGCCAGTGCAGCGTCATGCCCTCGGCGATGTCGGCGTTGGTGACCCGCACCTCGACCAGGTCGCCCGCGGCCGCGGTCAGGGTCGGCCCCGGCGTGCTCCCGTTCAGGGTGAAGCCGTCGAAGGGCGGGACGCCCGGCAGTTGCACGCGGGCGGCGCGGGCCACGAGGTCGTAGTGGACGTCCGCGACCCTCGCGGGGTCGGGCACCAGCGTGGCGATGTCGATCCCCGACGCCGACCCACCGCCGTGGCCGGCGTGCCCCATCGCCGCGGCCGAGCCCGCCCCGCCGCCGGTGTCGAGGTGGCCCATGTCCATCATCGAGTAGGTGGCCGGGAGCCGGCTCGACCACCAGTAGGCGCCCAGGCCCACGACGAGCACCGCGACGGCCGCGGCGACGATCCGCCGCGGCCGCCGGGTGGGGGCGGAACGGTTCACCCGAGGCGAACCGTGGCGGGGGCGGCGTCCATGCGACTGTCCTGGAGGCCCCGGTCGGGGTGCCGGAGGACGAGGAAGCCGGCCAGCGAGAACACCACCAGGGCGTTGAACCCGTGGATCAGCGCGAGGGCCGCCAACCCGTGGGCGGTGTAGCCCAGGGTGACCTGGAGGGCGATCGCGGCGAGCACCAGCGCCGACCACATCACGGCCCCGCGGTCGTGGGTGAGGAACGACGTCAGGAGCAGGGCGATCCCGACGATCGGGATCACGAAGCTTCCGCTGATGCTGTGCGCGGCCAGGCCGTAGACCTCGACGAACGGCGGCGGACCGCCGGTCGCGCCGAGGAGCGAGGCGTCGATGACGCCTCCCCCGACGACGAAGGCACCGATTCCCGCGGACGCCCAGGCGTGAGAGGCCGCCTGGAGCGCCACCAGGACGCAGATGATGCCGGCCAGGGTTCGGTGGAGTGTGTTCATGGGATCTCCTCTCCGCGGCGGGTCGTTCGCCCGACCGTCGGTGTGCGGGGGCGCTCCTGGTGTGTTGCGCGCGCTGGGGCGTCCGGCGAGCGGTCGCGGCCACGGCGGTGGGGCTCGTCGCGCCGGCAGGGCGCGTGCGCGGATCCGCTGTCATGGTCACTCCGCAGGTCGATGGTGTCCACCATCGTCGGCGCGGCCCGTCCCGGGCGTCACGGGACGGGCGTCCCGGCCACCCCGGGCAAACTGGCGTGGGAGATGCCCGGAACGTGGCGCACCGCATCGCGTCGGGGTAGGTCGCTTTCCTGACCTCGATGACAAGCCGGCACCCGGCGCGTCCGATGCCCCAGACACGGAAGCGGGGACGGCACCAGCCGCCCCCGCCCCGCTCCCCGGCCTCAGCCGACGATCCTCACCTCCCGCACCTGGGTGTTGCCCTTGGTGTCGACGAACACCTGGTAGGGCCCGACGGGGAAGGTGCCGGCGGAGTTCTTCGCGATCTGCACGGTCGCGGAGTACACCGCGGTGGCGCCGGCGGCGTCCCGGTCGGTCACGGTGATCGTGACCTCGTTGCGGTTGCCGGTGAGCTTGGTCACCACGGCGGTGACCGTCGCGGTTCTGGTCGTGACCTCGAGCGGCGCCGACTTGAGCCCGGTGAGCTGGCCCGACCTCGGCGTGACGGTGTAGCGGTACGTCGTCCCCTCCTCCAGGCCCGTGTCCCGGAACCCCGTGGTGGTGACGTCGGCGACCTTCACGCCGTCGCGCTCGACGGTGTAGGAGGTCGCCCCGACGACCGGCGTCCACGCGAGTTCGACGGCGCGCGCGGTGACCCCGACCAGGCGGAGTTGCGTCTGGGCGTGCGCCGCCATCGGCGGCACCGCGATGTCCGTCCGCCGGGTGGGCAGCGCGGCCTCGTCACCGAGGTAGAAGCTGGCGAAGCCCGGCTGGTCGTAGCCGGTGTTCTTGTTCGCCACCCCCGCCCGATACATCGGGTCGTGCATCAGGGTCCGGATGCCGTACTCCGTCGGGGACAGCGTGGTCACGATCGCCAGCCGGTTCCCGGAGGCCCGCAGCACGAGTTCCTCGCGCCAGTCGCCGAGCAGGTCGGCCTTCAGCGTCGGGGTGCTCTTGCTGCCCGTCGAGGTCAGCCCGGTCGCGAGGTACGGCGTGACGGCGAACGTCGCGTCGTCGACCGACCCGATCGTCGCGCCGCTGACCGCCATCGCGGTCAGCCCGCCGCCGAACCAGATCGCGTACTGGCCACTGGCGAGGTTGCGGTTGCCGTTGAGCAGTTCGCCGGTGATCAGGCTGCGGGCGCCGTTCTGGGAATGCCCCTGGGCCCCTGGCCAGCGGTTGGTGAAGTTGCCCGCGACCGCACCCTCGGCGTCCGAGGCCGCGTAGACGCCGTACAGCAGCGCGTTGTCCTGCACGACGGCGCCGGAGGCGTCCAGCCGCCTGCCCTTGAGCGGGTCGTGCGCCTCGGGTCCGGGCAGCCAGCCGTACTGACGTCCCGTGCGCAGGTCGTCGAACAGGTGCTCCTCGCTGCCCGACCACATCATCAGGTGGTCGTCCGCGCCGACCGGAAGCAGGGCGCTGCGGTCGCCGTGACGCAGCGGGGCCCAGACGTTGTCGGGGTTGGAGCGGACCGCGGCCGTGCCGAACTCGAACGAGCCCGCGACCGGCACGACGCCGTCCTGGCCCTCGATCGTCGGCATGATGTCCCCGTTCAGCACCTTGGGCAGGATCTTCGTCCCGTCCGAGCTCAGCCCCAGCACCATCGCCTTCATGACGACCTCGTCGCGGCCGTCGCCGTCGAGGTCGGCGGTCTGGGTCTGGTGGTTGCCGCGGTTCTGGTAGTCGTAGGCCGTTCCGCCGAGTGACCAGTCCTGCGGGTCCGCCGAGTCGAAGTCGGCCTGCAGCGTCACCTTGCCGTCCACGACGGTGAAGGCCGCGAAGGTCGTCCGGGCGTAGTAGCCGCGCTGGGACACCGCGAAGTTGCGGACGCCGTCCAGCGAGGCCACGACGCCGAGATACCGGTTCGCGCGGTTCCCCTGAGCGTCACCCCACGAGGCCGCCTTCCACGGGTGTTCGAGCCAGTACGCCTCCGAGGGCGCCATCATCTGGGACTTGTAGTTGGACGGGTCGCTGCCCGCGCCGGGCCCGGGGAACGCCAGGTAGGAGTAGTTGCCGCGCTGGGTGGCCGCCGTCATGGCCCAGTTGTCGCCGTCGACGCTGCCGCGGTACGGGTGCGGGTAGCGCGCGCTGTCGACCAGGCGGCCCTTGGCCGCGCCCGCATCCCAGGCGAAGGCCGAGAAGAACTCCTGATCGTCCTTGGCCGGGCCGATCGGGCCGACGTGGTACGTCTTGATCCAGCGCTTGACCGCAGGGTCGTTGACGCCGTCGTTGCCGCCGCCCGCGACGGGGCTGCGGTAGCTGATGGAGAAGCTGTTCAGCAGCGACCAGTAGGTGTCCAGCGCCGCGGTGTCTCCGGCGGCGAAGTACTCCTGGAACCTCGGCGTGGTGGCCTTCAGCCCGTCGGCGCCGCCGACCACGGTGCCCGCGTCGTTCGGGTAGACGACCTGCTGGCGGGCCTCGTCCCAGTTGCCGATGCGGGTGCCGAGCGCGGTCTTGAGCATGAGCTCGGCGCGGCCGTCGCCGTCGAAGTCCTCAGCGAACAGCGTCGTCTCGTGGTCGTTGCCCGCCCGGACGTTGTAGCCCATGTCGACGCGGAACAGCAGCGTGCCGTCGAGCTTGTAGACGTCGACGTACTCCGGTGCCGTGGTGGTGTTACTGCCGTTGAAGATCGGTTCGGAGTACATCGGGTCCTGCTGCGTGCTGCGCCACTTGACGACGATCTCGTACTCGCCGTCCCCGTCGAAGTCACCGACGGTCATGTCGTGCGTGGCGTACGGCGCGCTCTGCGAGGTGTGCACCGCGCCCTGGGCGGTCTTCGCGTAGGGCAGCGTCTCGCCCGCGTCCAGGTTCTTCACATACGTGATGAACTCGCCCTCGAGTTCGGCGAACAGCGCGTCGCTGATCCTGCCGTCGACCAGTCCGTTGGTCAGCGCGCGGGGCTGGGCGTACGAGGCCACGCCGAGCGCGTTGGGCGTCATGTTGTGGGCGTTCAGCCGGTCGACCCAGTCGGCGAGCTGCGCGGGGGTGACCTGGGCCCGATCCGCGTGCGCCACCCGGAACTCCCGCAGGAGGTCCATGTCGAGGGTGTACCAGTTCTGGTTCGTCCCGGGGACGAGCATGGCGGCCGCGTTCAGGTTCGTGCCCGGTCCGAACCGGTTCCCGCGGTACGTGAAGTGGGCCAGCGGGACCGGATCGGGCGCCGGCTTGAGGGGGATGTAGGTCGCCGCGCCGCGGTTCGCCTGCCCCGCCTGGCCCGGCAGCGCCGAGAGCATGGGGACGCTCATGCCCTGGCGCGCACCCTCCCGGCCGTCGATCACGGGGGCGACCTCGTAGGTCGAGGTAAGGGTGCCGTCCGCGTCGGTGTAGTTGGCGGGCGTGGTGCCCTTCTTCACGATGCCGGGGTTGGCGGCGTAGTCGCTCTCCGGGGCGACGTCGCGGGGGGCGACGGTGGCGATCCTGACGTGGTCGCCGGCACCGTCCCTGCGGTACACGTTCCAGGAGATTCCGTCGGGCTCGTCGCCCAGGAAGCGCCAGCTCAGGAAGGTGCCCGCCGGGGTCTGGGCCGCGACGAGGCCGCGGGTCAGGTACTCCATGGGTCGTTGGGGCGTGGCCGCTTCGGCCGTCTGTGGGACCGCCAGTCCCACCAGCGAGAGCCCGAGCGCCATCGCGAGCGGCAGGGGCGTGAGTTTCCGCAGTGTCGTGCGCACTGTTCTTCGTTCCTCCTCAGGTGAGGGCGGTGCGCGCAAGTGCCGAGCCGCCGTTCACGTCGTTCGTCGGGGTACTCAGATACATCGACTGCCACCTCGCGGCGTCGCGAGGCGATGACCCGGAGCGGGCGCACGGGGTTCGAGGTGGCGCGTCCGTCCGGTCTCGGCGGGGAGCCGCGGCGTGGCCGGCTCGCCCGGATCGGATCGACTCCCCCGGAGGGAAATCGGTTTCCAGCATCCTGCACCGTCCCCTGCGCCTCGCGCAAGGGATTCTGCTGAAACGTCTCACAGAAGGGGCCCAGTTGCAGGGCCAGCACGATCGAATGCGCTCCGACAAGCAGAAACGCCCCTCACGCATGTGAGAGGCGTTTCGTTGGCTCCCCCGACTGGACTCGAACCAGTAACCCTCTGATTAACAGTCAGATGCTCTGCCAATTGAGCTACAGGGGATCGCTCGACGCGAGATGGAACTCTACCAGCCCGTCAGCTAGAACGCATATTCAGCCCGGAGTCGCGCCAACTCGGTCTCGGCGAAGGCCAGCGTCTCCGCGTCCATCGCCGTGCCGCGGGCCGGATGGGCGGTCCACAGCACCCGCTCGGCGGGGTTCATCAGGTTGCGGCGGGCGCTGATCGTCACGTGCCGGCCGGGGAACGGGGTGACCACCTGCTGCAGCAGGAAGGTCGACTCCACCCGCTCCTTGAACACCTCCGGGAAGCTCTGGGGGTCGGTGAGGTGGGCGCCGTCCTTCTCGCCGGTGGACATGCGCGTCCACCGCATCTCGCCGCCCTCGGAGAAGCCGCCGTGCAGCACGTCGTGCCAGCCCAGTTCCTCGGTCGGGAGGCCCGTGCGCAGGATGAGCATGCGGTCCGGCAGCGCGACCAGGTGCCCGGTGTCGGTGGCCGCCCAGGCCAGGATGCGGCCGGACGCGCCGAGGTGCTCGCGGGTGGCCTCCACGACGGCGTCCGGGGCCTTGGTCTTTCGGGAGAACAGCTTCACGCCTCCATTGTGCCCGGCCGCGCGGGTCAGGCCGCCAGCGGCCCGTTCGCCGCGGCACGCAGGATCGCCAGGGCGGACTGCTCGTAGCGGCGCACGGTGGACGCGCTGAGCTGGACCCGCTCGGCGATCTCCACGGTCGTGAGCGCCTCCCCCTCCCCGAGGCCGTGCCGCAGCACCAGGATCCTCCGCTGCACCGGCGCGAGCCCCCGCAGCAGGCCACCGAGGTCGAGGGAACCTTCGGGCGCCGGCAGGGCCGCCGGGAGCACCTGCTCGTGCTCGTCGGTGAGCCGGCAGCTGGGCCGGAACGTGAGCAGGGTGCGGACGGTTCCCTCGCTCTCCCCCGCACGCACCGCCACCTCGTCGGGGGTCGGGGTGCGCGCGAGTTGCTCGGCGAGTTCGGCCTGCGCCGCCACGGCCCGGCGCCAACGTCGCGCGCGGCGGGCGGGCAGCCCGAGGGCGCCGTGAGCCGTCACCGCCTCGTCCCAGGCGCGCATCCTGATCCACGGCAGCGCGCACGACGCGAACCCGCCCCGCTGCGGATCGAATCGGCGCGCGGCCTCCAGCAACCCGACCATGCCCTCCTGGGCGAGGTCATCGCGGTCCAGGCCGGTCATCCGGGCGATCGGGTTGACCACGTACCCGACCAGCGGGAGGTTGCGCGCGACCAGCTCGTCGAACGCGGCGCGCCCGTCGTCCTCGATCCGCGCGAGCTCGGACGCCGTGGCGCCGCCGGGCGTCCGCAACTCGCCGCGGGCCGCGGCCCGCGCCGCGAGCCCCGCTTCGATCCGGTGCGCCAGCGCCGCCTCCTGCTGCTTGGTCAGGGGCGTCGTCTCCCGCCGAGGGGTCGTCCATCGCTGTGTCATGGCCGCAGCCTCGCCCGCCCGGACGCACCGCGGCGGGCCGGGAGGCACTGTCCACGGTCCGCATCCCGACAACACCATCCGCGCCCGCGTCCTTGCGCGCGCCCCGTCGGCGGTTCCGGCGTCAGTCCTCGCCGACGGCCATCGCCTGCAGCGTCCGGCGGTGCGTCTCGAGCTCGAGCAACTGGGCGAACATCCGGTTGTAGGACGCCTGCTCCTCCACCGGGTTGGTGCGCTGCAGCCGCGACTTCAGGTTGCCGATGTCGCGGACGACGCGCGCCAGGCGCAGCCGGGCCGCATACTCGCGGGCGTAGACCTGGGTCGGGTCGGCGAGCAGCGGCTCGACCGACAGCGCCACCGTCAGCTGGGCCGCGACGGGGTCCTCCAGCGAGTCGACCACCCGCTGGGAGAAGCCGGCCCCGCGGTCGGTGGCGCACAGCGCCTCGAACACGAGCCGGTAGGCGGGATGGTCGAAGTCGTCGGGATCGATGCCGCCCCAGTCCTCGGGGAACAGCCCGGGCTGTTGCAGCAGAACCTTCAGCACGCCGCGCTCGGTCGCGAGTCGCCGGTCGCGCGGGTCGGGCGCCGGGACCGTGGCCACCCGCGCGACGGCCGGCTCGTCGGCCTGCTCGGCGGTCGGCTCGCGGAACGTGCGCTGCTCGGGGGCCGGCTTGCGGCGGTTGGCCCGCTGGACCTCGGCGCGGACCTCGTCGGGGTTCATCCCGACCAGGCCGGCGAGCTCCCGGATGTAGCCCGAGACGAGCGAGGTGTCGCGGACGCTGGCCACCAGCGGCGCGGCGGCGCGGACCGCGGCGAGCCGCCCGTCGGCCCGGTCGAGGTCGAACCGCTCCAGGGTGTTCTTCATCACGTAGCGGTACAGCGGGATGCGGCGGGCGACGAGCTCGCGCACCGCGGCGTCCCCGCCGGAGATCCGCAGGTCGCACGGGTCCATGCCGCCGGGCTCGATCGCGACGTACGTCTGGGAGTTGAAGGTGGCGTCGGAGGAGAAGACCTTCAGCGCTGCCGCCTGCCCGGCGGCGTCCCCGTCGAAGGTGAAGACGACCTCGCCGGCCAACGCGTCGGAGGTCATCAGACGGGCGATCATCCGGCTGTGGTCGGAGCCGAACGCGGTGCCGCAGGACGCGACCGCGGTGTCGACCCCCGCGATGTGGCACGCCATGACGTCTGTGTAGCCCTCCACGACGACGGCCTGGTTCTTCTTGCCGATGTTCTGCCGGGCCAGGTCGAGCCCGTACAGGACGTGGCTCTTCTTGTAGACGATCGTCTCGGGCGTGTTGAGGTACTTCGCGGGCATGCGGTCGTCGTCGAACAGCCGCCGCGCCCCGAATCCGAGGGTCGAGCGGCCGGCGTCCCGGATCGGCCAGACGAGCCGTCCCTGGAAGAAGTCCCAGCCCGCCTCGCGGACCAGGCCGGCCTTCACGAGGTCTTCCTTGCTGAACTTCTTGCCCAGCAGGTGGTTGAGCAGGTCGCGGCCGCCGCGGGGCGCATACCCGATGCCGAAGTGCTCGGCGTGCTCGCGTGTGAAGCCGCGGCCGTCCAGGAAGATCCGCCCCTCGACGGCGTCCGGGGTGCCCAGTTGCGCGGCGAAGAACTCGGCGGCGAGCTGGTTGGCCTCCAGGATCCGCATCCGGAGCCCCGGCTCGTGCCGCGGCCCGCCGTCGCCCTCGGTGTAGCGCAGCTGAAGGCCGACCCGGTCGGCCAGGAACTCCACCGACTCGGTGAACCCCATGTTGTTGATCTTCTGCACGAAGCTGATGACGTCGCCGCCCTCGCCGCAGCCGAAGCAGTAGTAGAAGCCCTTGGCCGGGGTGACGCGGAAGCTGGGGGTCTTCTCGTCGTGGAAGGGGCACAGCCCCACCAGGGCGCCGCCGCCGGCGGGGCGCAACTGGACGAACGACCCGACCACGTCCTCGATCCTGGACCGCTCGCGGACCGTTTCGAGGTCCTCGGGGTGGATCAGGCCGGCCATGCCCGGCAGTGTAGTCGGGCGTAGGGTGCTGCGGGTGACCGTCAACCTCGGCTGGGGACTCGCCCTGGCGCTGGTGCTCCTGCTCGCCCTCGGGGTCGCGGCGTCCACCGTCGGTCGGCTCGACGCCGGCCGCGCCCAGGTGGTCGCCGCCGTGCGGGCGGTCGTCCAGTTGGCGGCGATCTCGCTCATCATCACCGCCGCCGTCTCGGCCTGGTGGTGGGCCGTCGTGTTCGCGTCCGCCATGTTCGCGGTCGGGGTGTGGACGACCACCGGACGCGTCGGCGTACGCCGTAGCTGGCCGTGGGTCGCCCTGGCGATGGCCTGCGGCGTCCTGCCGGTGATGGCCGTGATCTTCCTCACCGGCGCCGCGCCGTTCACCGGCGTCTCCATCGTCGCGCTGGGCGGCATCGTGACCGGCAACATGATGACGGCGCACACCCTGTTCGGACGCCGCATCTTCGCCGAACTGCGCGCGCACCGGGGCGTGTACGAGGCGGGCCTGTCGCTGGGGATGTCGCGCACGCTGTCGATCGGCCTGGTCATCGACCGGTTGGTCGGCGAGGCGCTGGTCCCCAATCTGGACCAGACCCGCACCGTCGGCCTGGTGACGCTGCCGGGCGCGTTCATCGGGGTGCTGCTCGGCGGCGGTTCTCCGCTGCAGGCCGGCGCCGCCCAGGTGCTCGTCCTCATCGGGATCATGGCCGGCCAGGCCCTGACCGTGACCGTGGCCGCCGCCCTGGTGCGCCGGGTGCGGATCATCCCGCGGGACCTGGTCGCCGTCCTGCACCGCTGAGCCCTTCCTCGGACGCGGGGGCGTGCGTACGCTGCCCGGCATGGGTCGGGGGGCGGTGTACGCGATGGCGGTGGCCGCTCTCGTCGCGCTGACGGGCTGCAGCGTCGAGGGCACCCTCGATGTGACTCCCGACGCGATCGGGGTGGACCTCGAGATCAGCCACCGCGCTCCGCAGCGGGCCGGCGACGGTTCCTACTTCGGGGCGGAGTACTGCGGCGTGGCCCCCGGCGGGACGGCCGGCTTCCAACTCCCCGGCCTCACCCGAGAGATGCGGGAGGCGCCGCCGGGGACGCTGGCCTGCCGGCTGCACGGCGTGCTGCGCCGCGCCGAGCGCCCCACCACGTTCGACGGCTTCGTCGTCGTCGCCAACGGTTTCGTCTTCGCCTCGCTCCCGGGCATCGGCGACGACGACCTCGACCCCGATCCGCTCGAGCGGATCGACCTCACGGTGACGTTCCCCGGCGAGATCGTCGCCACGACCGCGCAGGCCGCCGCCACCGGCAGCACCCTGCGCCTGACCCGGCCCGATCAGGTCACCACCGCGCTGGTCCAGGTCACGGCCCGCGACGGCAGGTTCGGCCTGCGCGACCTGCTGGGACCGCTCGGTCTGCTCGCCGCCGCCGGTGTCGGGGGCACGGCCACCTGGCTCGCCCTGCGCCGCCGGCCGGCCGCGCGCCCCGCCGATCCGCCGGCGCAGCCGCCTCCGGACAGCCCGGCCCGCCCGACGGGCGGGTCCGTCCGGGACGCCCCGTCCGAGGGTGGACGCCCGCCGCCGGAGGATCCAGGCGTGTGGGCGCCCGGTCCCGGCGCCTGACCCCTCAATCCGAGGCGTGGGATCGAGGCCCAGATCCCACCGCCACGGATCGGGTCCGGGCGCCGGTTACCGCCACGGGAGGCGCTGCCCGCTGACAACGCTCGGGCCGGGTGCGTACAGTCGCGTCATGGTGCAGCGTCGGACGAAGGTCGTGGCCGCCGTGGCCGGTGCCCTGCTCCTGACCGGCTGCACCCTCGACGGCACGGTGACGTTCCACCGCGAGAACGTCGAGGTTGACGTGGTCGTGCAGCACCGCGACCCGCGGGCCCGGCAGCCGCGCGGCGACGCCCCCATCAGCGCGGTGGACGTGTGCGGCGACTGGAGCGTCGGCGGCCTGAGTAAGGAGCAGCGCCCCGCCCCGACGGGCGAGGTCGCCTGCCGGCTCACCGGGTCGGTGGCCCTGCCGGTCGACGGGTCCGAGGCCAGCGAACTCAACGGCATGATCAACCGCACCAACGGCTCGATCTTCGTGACGATGCCGAGCGCGTGGTTCGCGTCCGGGTCCTACACCGAGAAGCTGACCGCGATCGACCTGACGCTGCGGTTCCCCGGCCCCGTGGTGGCGAGCAGCAGCGGCGGCCAGGTGCTCGGGGCCACCGTCCGCGTCACCGATCCGGCGGCGATCACCCGGACGGGCTTGTGGGTGACGGCGCGGGACGGCCCCTTCGACCCGATGTTCCTGGCGCTGGGCCTGATGCTCCTGGTGGGCGGCTCGGCGGGAGCGGCCGCGATGTGGCTGCACCTGCGCCGCGCCGCGCGCAGCGCCGGCCCGGACGAACCCGAGCACTTCCTCGCCCGGGTGCCCGAGGACGCCGCCGACGAGCCTCCCGCGGTGCGCCGCGAGCGTCCGCATCCTCCGCGTCCCGCGCCGAGCGAGGACCCCACGGTGTGGTCGCACGGCGACGACGAGCCCGACTGACCGCGTCCGTCCAGGTGGTCGGAGGTACTCAGATGCCGCGGCCGATGCCGCGGGGCAGCTTGTCGGGATCCCAGCCCAGCAGGGACTCGGCGGTGTCGAAGGCGAACCGGTCGGTCATGCCGCCGACGTAGGTCACGGCCGTCACGATCCGGTCGGCCTCGGCGCCGTCGCGGTAGTCCGCGGGCAGCGCCCACGGGTGCTCGCAGTAGTACTCCACGAGACCGTGCAGCACCCCGATGACCGCGTTGGCCTGGGCCACGGAGTCGGGTCGGGTGTAGATCCGCTCGTAGTTGAACCGGCGCAGGGCGGCGAGCGCGGCCGCCGCGTCGGCGTCCATCCCGACGACGCCGGTCTCGGCAGCCGTGGAGATCAGGGACCGGATGAAGCCGGCCAGTTGCTCGCGCCGCGTCCGCCCCACCACGGCGGTGACCTCCTCGGGCAGGTCGGCCGGGGTGACGATCCCGGCCGCGACGGCGTCCTCGAGGTCGTGGGCGCAGTACGCGATCCGGTCGGCCCAGCTGACGAGTTCCCCCTCGATGGTGGCGGGCGCCGGCCGGGACCAGGAGTGGTTGCGGATCCCGTCGAGGGTCTCGCGGCACAGGTTCAGGGGCGCGAGCACGACGTCGGCGCCCCACGGGCCGTGGTCGTAGCCGTCGGGCAGGAAGGCGTCGAAGGCGTCCTCGGACGCGTGGCCACCGGGCCCGTGGCCGCAGTCGTGTCCCAGGGCCATGGCGTCGGCGAGCGCCGCGTTGACGCCCAGGCCGCGGGCCAGGGAGGTCGCGACCTGCGCCACCTCGATGGCGTGCGTCAGCCGGGTCCGCTGGTGGTCGGTCGGGTGGACGACGACCTGGGTCTTGCCCGCCAGGCGCCGGAACGCGGGCGAGTGCACGATCCGGTCGCGGTCGCGTTCGAAGCAGGTGCGCTCGTCGTCGGGTTCCTCGGGACGCGCCCGGTCGCCCGCCCCGTGGGCGAAGGTCGCCTCGGGGACCAGGATGCGTCGCTCGCGCTCCTCGCGGGCCTCGCGGCCGATCGGCGCCTCCAGCCGGATGGCGGCCGCGGAGTCGGCGTGGGCGCGCACCACGTCGCCCTCGCGGTGACCCCGCATGGTCTGCGCCCAGGCGAGCGTGCGTGGATTCAGCGCGTCCGTCATGCCTCCATTCTTCCCTGTTCCTATGATTGGGCCATCCAACGCGAGGACAGGACACGATGAGCAACTCGAGCCCCACCCCGAATCCCGATTCCGACAACGGCGGATACGGCGAGCCCACGTTCACCGGCGGCGGCGAGCCCGGCCATCGGCCGGCCTCCCCGAACCGCAGGGCCCGTACCAGGCCCCCGACCAGCAGCCCCCGTACGCGCAGGAGCAGGGTTACGGGCAGGGCCAGTACGGCGCCTACGACCCCTACGCCCAGCAGGGCCAGGCGCAGGGGCAGCCGCAGCCGGGCTACGGCCAGTCCTACGGCGCCCCCGACCAGCAGGGCTACCAGCAGCAGGGCTATCAGCAGCAGGGGTACCCGCAGCAGGACCAGGGCTACGCCCAGCAGTACGGGCAGCAGGGCTACCCGCAGCAGCAGCAGCAGGGTTACCCGCAGGGCTACGGCCAGCAGCCCGGCTACCCGGCCCAGCAGTACCCCCAGGGCGGCTACGGCCAGGCGCCCAAGCGCAGCAACACCCTCGGGCTCGTCGGCCTGGGGCTGGTGGCGGTGTGCACGGTCCTGTTGGTCGTCGCGTCGGCGATCATCGGCCGCGCGGCCGGCGAGTTCGTGGTCGTGAATGGGCCCGAGGCGCTGGCGAACGCCAACACCTCCGACCCGCTCGTCATCGCGTTCGCGCAGCAGATCCAGGGCTGGGCCAACGCTCTTCAGGCCGCCGTCGTGGGCGGCCTGGCGGGCTGGATCGTCAGCATCGTGGCGTTCGTGAAGCGGGCCGGTCGGCCGCTGGCGCTGGGCGGCATCCTGCTCGGCATCGCCGCCCCGATCATCGGCCTCATCACGTTCGTCGTCGTGATGATGCCGTACGTGCAGTAGGGCCTAGCCCCCGACACGTCGGACTCGGCGGCGGAGAGGTCCTCGTCGCCGAGTTCGCGGCTGTCCAACCAGCCGTAGGGCAGCGTGACGTGAGCCCGCGGCGTCCCCTGGCGACCGCGTGGCTTGCCCAGTTCGTCGGCCGGCATCGAAGCCTCGGGATCCAGGCGCGCCAGCAGGGCGTCCAGTTCCTCGAAGCTCGAGACGGTGGCCAACCCGCGGCGGATCTCGCCGCCGACCGGGAACCCCTTGAAGTACCAGGCCATGTGCTTGCGCAGGTCGATCAGGCCCCAGCGCTCGCCGTGGATGCCGGCCAGGAGTTCGGCGTGCCGGCGCAGCATGGCCGCGACCTCCCCCAGCTTCGGGTACGGCAGGGGCTGTTCGCCGGCGAACGCCCGCGCGAGGTCCGAGAAGAGCCACGGACGCCCCAGGCAGCCACGGCCCACGACGACGCCCGCCGCGCCGGTCTGATCGACCATGCGCAGCGCGTCGGAGGCCTCCCAGATGTCGCCGTTGCCGAGCACCGGGATGTCGAGGGCGTCGGCCAGTTCGGCGATCCGGTCCCAGTGCGCCTCGCCGGCGTAGGCCTCCTGCACGGTGCGGGCGTGCAGCGCGATGGCGGCCACGCCTGCGTCCTGCGCGATCCGACCGGCGTCCAGGAACGTCTCGTGGTCGGCGTCGATCCCGATCCGCGTCTTGATCGTCACCGGGACGCCGTAGGCGTCGGCCGCCTTCACGGTCGCGGCGAGGATGGCCGCCAGCCGGTCGGTCTTCCACGGCAGGACGCCGCCGCCGCCCTTGCGCGTCACCTTCGGGACGGGGCAGCCCAGGTTGAGGTCGATGTGCTGGACGCCGAGTTCCTCGCACACGATCGCGGCGCCGCGCGCCACGATGTCGGGGTCGACGCCGTAGAGCTGCACCGACTTGATGTCCTCGGTGGGCGCGAACGCCAGCATGTCGAAGGTCTTGGGGTTGCGCTCGACGATGCCGCGGGACGTGATCATCTCGCAGACGTAGAGGCCGGCGCCCTGCTCGGCGCACAGCTGCCGGTAGGCGGGGTTGGTGATCCCGGCCATCGGCGCCAGCACCACGGGCGTGGCGACCTCGACGGTTCCCCCGAGGGGGCCGTCAGGCGCAGACGCGGGTAAGCGGGCACGTCGGCCGATTCTACCGGGCGCCCCGCCCGGGCCGAAGTCCGGCCGAGCCGGGGCCGCGTGCGGGGCCCGCACCCCCGCGCCCGCCGGCGCGTTCCGGCGCCGGATCGGCTAGCGTCGTGCACACCGGTTCCGCCCGGACCGGCCCGTGACCGCAGGGAGCCGTTGATGAGTCTGGTCGACCACGCCATCTGGTGGCAGGTCTATCCGCTGGGGGCCCTCGGCGCCCCCGTGCTGGAGCGCGAGGAGGGCGTCCACCACCGGCTGGAGAGGCTCGAGCCGTGGCTGGACTACGTCGTGGAGCTGGGGTGCTCCGGCGTCCTGCTGGGCCCGATCTTCGCCTCGACGGCGCACGGCTACGACACCGTCGACCACGACCGGATCGACCCGCGGCTGGGTGATGACGCCGACTTCGACCGGCTCGTGGCCGCCTGCCACGACCGCGGGCTCGCCCTCATGCTGGACGGCGTGTTCAACCACGTCGGGGCCGAGCATCCGCTGGTCGCGGCCGACAGCCCCCTGCTGAAGCACGACGGGGACGCGCTGGCGGTGTGGGAGGGCCACGACGGCCTGGTCGAGCTGGATCACGCCCGCCCCGAGGTCGCGGACCTGGTCGTCGACATCATGCTGCGCTGGCTGCGCCGCGGCATCGCCGGCTGGCGCCTCGACGTCGCCTACGCGGTTCCGCCCGCGTTCTGGCGCGAGGTGACCGGCCGCGTCAAGGCCGAGTTCCCCGACGCGGTGTTCCTGGGCGAGGTGATCCACGGCGACTACGCCGCGATCGCGCGCGAGGGCGACCTGGACTCCATCACCGCCTACGAGTTGTGGAAAGGCATCTGGAGTTCGATCAAGGAAGCCAACTTCTGGGAGCTCGCGCACGCGCTCGCCCGGCACGACGAGTTCTCCGCGTCCGTGGTGCTCAACACGTTCGTCGGCAACCACGACGTGGACCGGATCGCCTCCCTGGTGGGCGAGGAACGCGCCCCGCTGGCGGCGGCCGTCCTGTTCACCGTGCCGGGGATGCCCAGCGTGTACTACGGCGACGAGCAGGGCTTCACCGGCGTGCGCGGCGACGGCTTCCACGCGGACTTCCCCGTGCGTCCGCCGCTGCCCGCGTCCCCGGCGGATCTGCTGCCGACCGGCGCGTGGCTGCACGACGTCTACGCCCAACTGATCGGGCTGCGGCGCCGCCACCCGTGGCTGACGCGGGCGCGCGTCGAGGTGCTCGACAAGACCAACGAGTCGATCTCCTACCGGGCGGCGGCCGGCGAGGAAAGCCTCGAGGTCCACCTCACGCTCGAGCCCGACCCCGGCGTGAGCGTGGTCTGCTCCGACGGCGAGACCTGGTCCTGGACGCGCCCCTGACCCACGACGACGCGAACGCCGGATCCCCCTGAGGGATCCGGCGTTCGTCGTCGGCAGGACGCCGTGGCGTCCGGGGCTCAGCAGCCCAGCAGGCGGGCGGCCAGGTAGGGGGCGACCTGATCCAGGGCGACGCGCTCCTGGGCCATCGTGTCGCGCTCGCGGATGGTGACCGCGTCGTCCTCGAGGGTGTCGAAGTCGACCGTCACGCAGAACGGGGTGCCGATCTCGTCCTGACGGCGGTAGCGGCGTCCGATGGCCTGCGCGTCGTCGAACTCGATGTTCCAGTGCTTGCGCAGCTCCGCGGCGAGGTCGCGCGCCTTCGGCGAGAGGGCCTCGTTGCGCGACAGCGGCAGCACGGCGGCCTTGACCGGTGCCAGGCGGCGGTCCAGCTTCAGCACCGTGCGCTTGTCGACCCCGCCCTTGGCGTTGGGCGCCTCGTCCTCGGTGTAGGCCTCCACCATGAACGCCATCAGCGACCGCGTCAGGCCGGCGGCCGGCTCGATGACGTAGGGCAGGTAGCGCTCGCCCTTGGCCTGGTCGAAGTAGGACAGGTCCTCGCCCGAGTGCTCGCTGTGGGTGCCCAGGTCGAAGTCGGTGCGGTTCGCCACGCCCTCGAGCTCGCCCCAGCCGTCGCCGCCGGTGAAGCCGAAGTTGTACTCGATGTCGACGGTGCGCTTGGAGTAGTGCGACAGCTTCTCCGCCGGGTGCTCGAACAGGCGCAGGTTCTCCGGGTCGATGCCCAGATCGACGTACCAGTCGTGCCGGGCGTCGATCCAGTGCTGGTGCCACTCCTCGTCGGTGCCGGGCTCGACGAAGAACTCCATCTCCATCTGCTCGAACTCGCGGGTGCGGAAGATGAAGTTGCCGGGCGTGATCTCGTTGCGGAAGCTCTTGCCGACCTGGCCGATGCCGAAGGGCACCTTCATGCGCGAGGTCTGCTGCACGTGCTCGAAGTTCACGAAGATGCCCTGGGCCGTCTCCGGACGCAGGTAGTGCAGGCCCGAGTCGTCCTTGATGACGCCCAGATGCGTCTCGAGCATCATGTTGAAGTCGCGCGGCTCGGTGAACTGGCCCAGCGTCCCGCACTCGGGGCAGTTGATCTCGGTCAGGCCCTGCGGCGCCCGGCCCTTCTTGAACTCGAACGCCTCCTCGAGCTGGTCGGCGCGGAACCGCTTGTGGCAATTGAGGCACTCGGTCAGCGGGTCGGAGAAGACGCCGACGTGGCCCGAGGCCACCCACACCTGACGCGGCAGGATGATCGAGGAGTCCAGGCCCACGACGTCGGGCCGCTGCTGCACGACGGCCTTCCACCACTGCCGCTTGATGTTCTCCTTGAGTTCCACGCCGTAGGGGCCGTAGTCCCAGGCCGCCCGCGTGCCGCCGTAGATGTCCCCCGAGGGGTACACGAAGCCGCGGCGCTTCGTGAGGCTGATGACGTTGTCGAGCTTGCTGGCCATGTGACCTGGTGCCTCCTTGTCGGCAGGGGGTGCCCGGCCGGCATCCCCAACAATCTGCCCGCCAACCCTACCGGTTCGCCACCGCGCGCAGCGCCGCGCGCGGCCCCAGCGGGACGCCGCCCGCCCGGCTCCGCGCGCGCCCTTGCCACCGCCCCGTCGGGGGCCCGACGGATTGGGCCGACGCCTGCCGATTGCCTAGGATCGACCCCATGCCCGTCACCCCGCTCCTCGACTCCGACCTTCCCCATCTGGAGCGGTGCCTGGCGCTCGCCGAGGAGGCGCTGCTGACCGGTGACCAGCCGTTCGGCTCGATCCTGGTGGACGCCTCCGGCCGCGAGGTCTTCGCCGACCACAACCGGATCGCCGGCGGCGACGAGACCCAGCACCCCGAGTTCGCGATCGCCCGCTGGGCGGCCGCCCACCTGGCCCCGGCCGAACGGTCCCGGGCGACCGTCTACACCTCCGGCGAGCACTGCGCCATGTGCGCGGCCGCGCACGGCTGGGTCGGCCTGGGCCGGATCGTGTACGCGTCCTCGACCGAGCAGCTCACCGGCTGGTTGCAGGGCCTCGGGCTGGCCGCGGGCCGCGTCGCCCCGCTGCCCATCGAGAGCGTGGTGCCCGGCGCCCTGGTCTCGGGTCCCGCCCCCGAACTGGCCGAGCGGGTCCGAGCGCTGCACGAGCGCTACTACAACGCCCGCTGAGCCCCGCGAACCGATCGACCCGCCACGCGGCGGGATCGTCTCGACCTCTCGGAGACCGCGCTCAGCGATCGCGGGGCAGGTTGACCCCGACCTCGTCGGCGTCGGCGTAGGCGCTCGGCTCGTCCAGGGCGCGGTTGAGCAGCGGCATCAGGATCATCTTGGCGTCGTAGCCGTTGAACGCGCGCCGGTAGGAGCCGACGTTCTCCCAGGTCGTCAGCAGCGCCCACAGGTCCGGCTCGTCCAGGTTGCGGACCAGGTCGGCGGAGCGGCACCCGGGGCGTCCGGCGAAGAACGCGGCCGCCGCCTCGGCGTCCGGGGTGAAGGCGTCCAGGTCGGCCTCGGGGACACGGAAGCGGCTGAAGGCGAGCATGCCGTTCACCCTAACGGCCCCCGGGTAGGCTGCCAGGTTGAGGAGGGCCCATGACCAGCACACCCCAGCGCCGCACCCGTCAGGGGGCGACGATCGCCGACGCGCTCGCGGGCCTAGACGAGTTCATGACGGCCCAGGACATCCACGACCTGCTCCGCGCCCGCGGCGAGAAGATCGGGCTCGCGACCGTCTACCGGCACCTGCAGGCCCTGACCGACGCCGGCGAGGTGGACGTCATCCGCACCGCCGACGGGCAGGCGTCCTACCGGGGCTGCGGCGAGGCGACCCACGACCATCACCACCACCTGATCTGCCGCTCCTGCGGCCGGACCGTCGAGGTGGAACTGGACGGGGTGGAGGAGCTGATCGACCGGCTGTCCTCCGCGCACGGGTACACCGACGTCGACCACTCCCTGGAGTTGCGCGGCCTCTGCGCCACCTGCTCGGCGGCCTGAATGCCCACCTACCGCGACGAGGCGGTCGTGCTCCGCACCCACAAGCTGGGCGAGGCCGACCGGATCATCACGCTGCTGTCGCGCCGCCACGGCAAGATCCGGGCGGTCGCCCGCGGCGTCCGGCGGACGTCGTCGAAGTTCGGAGCCCGGCTGGAGCCGTTCAGCCACGTCGACCTGCAGTTCGCCACCGGACGCACCCTGGACATCATCACCGAGGCGGTGACGCTGCACGCCTGGTCGGAGCCCCTGTGCGCGGACTACGGGCGCTACACGGTCGGCCAGGTGATGCTCGAGACCGCCGACCGCCTCGTCAGCGTCGAGAAGGAGCCGGCGCCGCCCCAGTACCGGCTGCTCGCCGGCGCGCTGTACGCCCTGATCTCCGGGACGCACGACGGCGAGCGTCCGGCCACGATGGTGATGGACTCCTACCTGCTGCGCGCCCTGGCCACGTCCGGGTTCGCGCCGAGCCTGGACGCGTGCACCGCGTGCGGCGAGGCGGGGCCGCACGAGGCCTTCTCCCCCGCCGCCGGCGGTTCGGTGTGCCGCCGCTGCCGCCCCCCGGGGACGCCGCTGGTGCGTCCGGGGACGCTGGCGTACCTGGGGGCGCTGATCTCGGGCGACTGGCCCGCCACCCGCGCCGCGGACCCGACGACGCAGCGCCAGGCGTCCGGGCTGGTGGCCGCGTTCGCCGGCTGGCACCTCGAGCGCGGCCTGCGCACGCTCGACCAGGTCGACCGCAGCGACACCGGCGCCCCGGACACCTACGCACCCAGACTGCGCTGACCCCGGCGGCTCAGCCCGATCGGGCCGAGGACCTTGCCTGATCGCGCCGAGGACTCACGCGTCCTGGGCGATCCACTCGTTCAGGTGGCGGTACCCCTGCCACTCGTAGCCGACCACCATCACCCACGGCGCGAGCATCACCACGGCGATGCCGACCGCGAGCGGGGCGCCGAGGGCGGTGAGGGCGACGCCGAGCACCCGCACGGCGAGCATGACCAGGATCTCACCGAGGTGGAACCGCTCCAGGGAGCGGTGCGCGGTCAGCCCGGTGATCAGGATGAAGACGAGCACGATGAACGCGGCGCTCGGCAGCGCGATCGCCACGATGGTGCCCGGCGCGCCCAGCTTGGACTCCCCCTCGATCTGGTAGGCCGCCGCGTGCAGCCCCGCGCCGACCCCGGCGATGCTGAAGTACAGCAGCATGTGCGGGTAGGTGAACCGGAACAACCGGTCGCGGTGCCGGTGCAGGATGTCGCCGAACGGGACGCTGAAGTACACCCACCACAGCCCCATGGTCAGGCTGACGCCAGCAGCACCAGCATCACCTCGGGGGTCCAGCCGTGGGCGGCGTGCAGCGCGCGGACGGTCTCCGCCGTGCCGACCACGATCTCGCCGAGCGCGATGATGGTGAGCAGCGCGTAGCGTTCGGCCAGGTGGTGCGGGTGCCAGGGCGTCCCGCCCGCCCTGCGTTCGATCAGGAACGGGACCCCGATCTCCAGCGCGAACAGCACCACCGCGACCACGACGGTCAGGCTGGTCGGGGCCGCCGTGACGGCCACGACCACCCACAGCAGCTGGCCGAGCACGGTCCAGGCGGCGATCTTGCGGGCCGCCGCGGCCACGACGGTCGAGGCCACGTCGCGCGAGGCGCGCCAGCACCAGCGGGACGCGCATCACCACGTACCCCAGCACGATGGTCTGGTTCTGCAGGTGCCAGCCCTCGTCGAAGCCCGCGAAGAGTTCAGGGATGCCGGTGGTCAGGATGAGGACGCCCGCCATCTGGATCATGGTCGCGACCCGGACGGTCCAGTCGTCGGTGTCGAACGCCGAGTCGAACCAGGTGCTGCTCATCCACGCCCAGCACACCGCGAACAGCACGAAGAAGAAGGCGGCCGATCCCTCGACGATGTGGCCGGCGGCGAGCGAGTGCGCGAACTCCGACCCGGCGACGCCGAACGCGACGACCAGGGTGAGGTCGTAGAGCAGCTCCAGCGTGGTGGGCGACGCGGCCATCCTCGTGCGGGTCGCGGCCGGTCATCCGCGTCAGGTGGTGATGGACGGCCTGGATGGGCGTGGTCATGAGGGCTCCCGGTGGGTGAGGGCGGCTCACATGATGCCACCGCGATGCCCTGGGCGGGAGGGGTCGTCCCCCGCAGCCGTCTCGCCGGGGGGACGGTCAGCGGGGAGCGGCGATCTGAGCGGCGAGGTGGCCGCCGCCGTAACCGTTGTCGATGTTCACCACGCCGACGCCGGGGGCGCACGCGTTCAGCATCGTCAGCAGCGGCGCGAGCCCGCCGAACGCGGCGCCGTAGCCCACCGAGGTGGGGATCGCCACGACAGCGCAGGACACCAGGCCCGCGATGAGCCCGGGCAGGGCGCCGTCCATGCCGGCCACGACGACGATCGCGCCAGCGGAGCGGAGCAGGTCGACCTTGGCCAGCGTCCGGTGGACGCCCGCGATCCCCACGTCGACGACCAACTCTGCGCGCCGCCCCAGGTGGCGGGCGGTCAGCAGCGCCTCGCGGGCCACCGGCAGGTCCGAGGTGCCGGCGCAGGCGACGACGACCAGTTCACCGGTCGGCTCGGGCATCCGCGGCGGCCAGACCAGCAGCCGGGCGACGGGGTCGTGGAAGGCGTCCGGCAGGGCCGCCAGGACGGCCTGCGCGCGGTCGGCGTCCGCGCGGGTGAAGATCGTGGTGACGTCGGGACGCCCTCCCACCCGCTCGGCGATGGCGCGGACCTGTTCGGGCGATTTGCCCTCGCAGTAGACGGCCTCGGGGTAGCCGCGTCGCACCCCCCGGTCGAGGTCGAGTTCGGCGATGTCGTCGTCAGCCACGGCGGGTCAGCACCTGCAGGGTGAACGCGCCGGACTGCAGCCCGACCAGGTCGAGGGTCACGTAGCCGAACCCTGCGGCCTTGATCGCGCGGACGACTTCCTCGCGGACGCCGTCGGCGACGAGGGTCGCCAGGTCGGTCGGCGCGACCTCGATGCGGGCGATGTCGCCGTGGTGCCGGACGCGCGAGTCCGCGATCCCGACCGCGCGCAGCGCCCGCTCGGCGGCCTCGACCTGCTGCAGCTTCTGCGGCGTGACCTCCTGGCCGTGCGGGATCCGGGACGCCAGGCAGGGCGCGGCCGGTTTGTCGGCCGACCGGACGCCCAGCGCGCGGGCGAGCGCCCGCACCCGCCCCTTGGTCAGGCCGGCGTCGGCGAGCGGACGCAGCACCTCGTGCTCGGTCGCCGCCCTGGACCCGGGCCGGTCGATGCGGCGGGCGTCGTCGGCGTTCTCGCCGTAGGCCACGTGCGTGAGCCCCTCGGCAGACGCGACGTCATCGCCGATCCGAGTGAACAGTTCGTCCTTGCAGTGGAAGCAGCGGTCGGCGCCGTTGGCGCGGTAGAGCGGGTTGTCGCCCTCGTGCGTGGGGAACTCGACCAGCCGGGCGCCGGCCTCGGCGGCGATGGCGCGGGCGAGGTCGGCCTCGTCGGCGGCCAGCGACGGCGAGACGCCCATGAGCGCGACCACGCGGTCGGGGCCCAGGGCTCGGACGGCCACCGCGAGCAGGGTCGCGGAGTCGACGCCCCCGGAGTAGGCGACGCCGAGGCGTCCGGTGACCGGGAGCCGGGCGGCGACCGCCTCGGCGTCTGCGCGGGTGGCCTCGTCGCAGCCCTGCCACGGGTCCGACGGGCCATCCAGCGCGGTGGTGCGGCGGGTCTGCTGGCTGATCTGGGTCACGGGTGTGCGCCCCCTTCCGGTGCGGTCAGCCTAGTCGCGGACGGATACGGCCGCCCGGGCAGCAACCCGGCCGCCGCCAGCGCACCGGTGGCCCGCTGCAGCGCGTCGGACTCGTCGATCCCCAGCGCGGCGCCCAGTGCCTGCACCGAGGAGAACTCGGGGGTCGCGTGGACGACCCGGCCGTCGCGGTGGCCGACCTTGATCCGCACCGTCGCGTCGCCGATCGCCACGTCGGACCAGCCGCGCTCCAGCACGATGCGGCGCACCTCGTCGCCCCGGACGCCCAGGGTGCTCGTGCGGGCGAGGATCACCTCGACCACGGCGTCGCGGTGGGCGGCGTCGACCAGGGCGTGCACCGTGTGCGCCGGGCGTCCCTTCTTCATGACGATGGGGACCAGCCACGCGTCGGCGG
Source organism: Propioniciclava coleopterorum (assembly GCF_011393335.1). Taxonomy (NCBI): domain Bacteria; kingdom Bacillati; phylum Actinomycetota; class Actinomycetes; order Propionibacteriales; family Propionibacteriaceae; genus Propioniciclava; species Propioniciclava coleopterorum. Next base: position 71,877 of record NZ_CP049865.1, read on the forward strand.
CCCCGGCGTCCAGGCAGGCCTGCAGCACCCCCGGCCACAACCGGCCGTCCAGGTCGTCGACGTTGGCGCGCAGTTCGACCAGCGCCGTGGCGGGCACGTCCTCGGGCGCGGCGGCCCCGCGATCGACCCCGGCTCCGGGCGCGGCCGGGTCGCCGGCCTCGGGCCGCTCGCCCAGCAGCACCCGCACGACGTTGGGCCAGCCGGCGAAGTCCTTGCCGCCCGCGCCCACGCCGACGGCCCGCACGGTGAGGGCGGGCAGCGGTTCGCACCGCTGCGAGAGCGCGCGGATCATCGCCAGCCCCGTCGGGGTCGCCAGTTCACCCACGCTCCCCGCGGTGGTGACCACCGCCGGCGTGTCGTGGTGGTCGCCGTACACGTGCGGGTCGTGGCCGTGGTCGTGGCTGTGCTGGTGCGACCCGTGCCCGTGCGCCGCGTCCCCCTCGGGGGTGGCGTAGACCTGCCACCCCACCGCGAGCTCGGCCACCGCCGGGACGGGGACCGGGATGTCGCCGTGCGCGGCCCGGACGCGTCCCGCACCCAGGCGCACCGGGGACGCCGACACGCTCGTCACACCGAGCCCGCGCAGCGCCTCGCACGTCCCGACGACGTCGGCGATCGAGTCCAGCGCGCCCACCTCGTGGAAGTGGACGTCCTCGGCGTCGATGCCGTGCGCCCGCGCCTCGGCGTCCGCGAGCCGGGCGAAGGCGGCCAGCGCCCACGCCCGCGTCTGCTCGGCCAGGGCCGCGTCCTTCAGCGTGGCCCGGATCGTCGCCCACCGCCGGTGGGGCGGATCCTCGACCAGCACGCGGACGCGCGCCTTCACACCCCGCTGACCGCCGCGCACCACCGGCGCGGACTCGAGCCGCACCGACCCGGGCGCCACCGCGTCGATCGCCGCCTGGACGCCGTCGGGGTCGGCCCCGGCGTCGAGCAGGGAACCCAGGAGCATGTCGCCGGCGACACCGGCGGAGACGTCGAACCACGCGTGCATGGCTGTAGTTTCCCGCATCGCCGCTGGAAGGCCGCATCTGATGGCAACCGGGCACCCGATCGGATCCATTGACAGGCCGCGCTTGATGACGCTTTGATTCCATCACTCACCCAGCACCAGGAGGCCACCGTGAATAGGTTCACACGCCGGATCGCGACCGCGGCAACCGCCGCTGCGCTCGTCTTCTCCAGCACCATCGCTCTTGCCTCCCCCGCTCAAGCCGATGCATACAAGGCCGGGAGTTGGGTCGAGGTGAAAGGCGCGACCTCGGCCAACTGTCACCCCCTGGTCCAGAAGACGATCCAGAAGTCCCTCGGTACTGTGACCTACTCCACACCCACGAAAGTCGGCCTGCAGAAGCTGACCGCGAGCACGGTACAAGCGACGTACAGGACCCAGTCCTACATTCAGTTCGGGGTACGCAAGGCGTCCGTCACATTGTTCTGTGACAACATGAAAGGGAAGGCGTACTACACGTACAAGCCGACCCTTTACTCCTACCGGACCAAGATGGACAGCCAGTACTGCTACGCATTGTCCTGCCAGTTCTTCCCGGGACGTTGGTCATCGTGGAGTTGAGCGCCTGAACGGGCGCCCAACCTGGTCGGCGGCTACCCTTCACTCGTGAGCCCGATGCCGCCGACGCCGCACCCGAGCGGCGCCACACCGCCCGCGATCCCCGCGAAGTTCGTGCCCCGGCACGTCGCCATCGTCATGGACGGGAACGGCCGCTGGGCCAAGGAGCGGAACCTGCCGCGCACCGACGGGCACGCGCGCGGCGAGGCGTCCCTGCTGGACACGATCCACGGCGCGGTCGAGATCGGCGTGAAGTACCTGTCGGCGTACGCGTTCTCCACCGAGAACTGGAAGCGGTCCCCCGACGAGGTGCGCTGGTTGATGGGCTTCAACCGCGACGTCATCCATCGCCGCCGCGACGAACTCAACGACCTGGGCGTGCGGATCGTGTGGGCCGGACGCGAGCCCCGGCTGTGGAAGAGCGTCATCAACGAACTCCGGGTCGCCGAGGAGATGAGCCGCCACAACACCACCCTGACGCTGCAGTTCTGCGTCAACTACGGCGGACGCTCGGAGATCGTGGACGCCGTCCGCGCGCTGGCCGCCGACGCCGCCGCCGGGCGGATCGACCCCGACCGGATCAGCGAGAAGTCGCTGACGTCGCGGCTGTACCGCCCCGAGGTGCCGGACGTGGACCTGTTCATCCGTAGCTCCGGGGAGCAGCGCACGTCGAACTTCCTGCTCTGGCAGATGGCCTACGCCGAGATGGTGTTTCTGGACCGGCTGTGGCCCGACTTCGACCGCCGCGACCTGTGGCACGCCATCGAGCTGTACGCCCAGCGCGACCGCCGCTACGGCGGCGCCGTCCCCAACCAGGTCCAGCCGCGCCCCGACGTCTCATGACGCCGTTTCCGGGGTGGTCGCCGCCGAACCGCCCCCGTTAGGTTCGTGGGCATGGATACGCAGCGGACCACCCCGCCGAAGCGGCGTCGGGGCTGGCGGATCGTGGGCTGGAGCGCCCTGGGCCTCGTCGGACTCCTGGTGCTCGGCGTCGTCGGACTCATGGTGTTCAAGCCGTGGGCGCCGCGCTTCGTCACGACCGACCCGGGCCCCGGCGGCACGCGCGTCACCGAGGCCGGCGTGCTCGGCAACTACTACCCCGCGGCCGGATCGGCCGACGCCCCGGCCGTCCTGGTGCTGGGCGGGAGCGAGGGCGGCATCGATGCGTGGGTCGACGAGCAGGCCCGCGCGCTCGCCGGGGCCGGCTACCACGCGCTGGCGCTGTCCTACTTCGGTGGGCCGGGTCAGGACCACGCCCTGCACCGCGTCCCGCTGGAGACCTTCGACGCCGCGCTGGACTGGCTGCGGGGGCGTCCGGGCGTCGACGGGAGTCGCCTGGCCGTCCTCGGCACCTCGAAGGGCGGCGAGGCCGCGCTGCTGGTCGGGACGCGGCACCCGGAGCTGAACGCCGTCGTCGCCAACGTCCCCTCCACCGTCGCCTGGCAGGGGCTCAACCTGGTCGAGCCGTGGACGATGGGGAGCCTGGGATCCTCCTGGACCGCCGGCGGCGTCGACGTCCCGTTCCTGCGGTTCCCAGCGGCCCCTCCGCAGGGAGACCTGATCCACACCCACCAGGCCGCGCTGGACACCCTCGACCAGCACGGGGACGCCCGCATCGACGTGGGACGCATCGCGGGCGCGCTGCTGCTGGTGTGCGGCGAGGCCGACACGATGTGGCCCTCCTGCCCCATGAGCCGCGACGTGCAGGCCCGCGCCACGGGGGCCGCCACGGTGGAGCTCCTGGCCTACCCGGACGCCGGCCACGCGGCCTCGGGTGTCCCGGCACCGGTCGGGGAGCCGCTGTACGGGCCACTGGACGCCCTGGGCGGCACACCCGAGACGAACGCCGCCGCGCGGGAGCAGAGCTGGTCGCGCACCCTGACGTTCCTGCGCGACGCGTTCGGTTCCTGACCGGACGCCCCGGCGCGGCGCCGAGGGCGCCTAGCGGGTCTCGCGGTCCGCGGAGCGGGTCACGATCACCGGGCAGGCGGCGTCGCGCAGCACCTCCTTGCTCGTGGAGCCCAGCAGCAGTCCGGTGAAGCCGCCGAGGCCGCGCGAGCCGACCACCAGCGCCGACGCGCCCTCGCTCGCGGCCACCAGGGCGGCGGACGGGCGCGCCTCGACCACGTCCACCTCGATGGTCAGCCCGGGATGCTGCTGCCGGTAGGGCTCGACCATGTCGTCGATGCGTGCGGCCAGCTTCTCCTGGTCGGGGATCGCCATGAGGGTGGAGACGCCCATCGGCCCCACCATCCAAGGCGTGAGGTCCCACGCGTGCACGGCGCGCACCGGCACGGCGAGCCGCACGGCCTCGGCGACGGCGATCCGCAACGCCGCCTCGGCCTCCGGCGAGTCGTCCAGGCCCACGACGACGGGGCCGCCGGCGGTCACCGTGTCGTGGTCGGTCACCACGGAGATGGGGCCGCGCCCGTAGGCGACCACGGCGTCCGCCGTCCCGCCCAGCGCCCGCACCTTCACGGGGGCGTTCGCGCCCCGCGCGCCCACCACGACCATCTCGGCGACCTTGGACGCCTGCGCGAGCACGTAGGACGCCAGCCCCTGGTCGATGACGGTCTCCACCTCGAGGTCGGGGTGCTTGGAGTGCACGCGGTCCAGCAGCAGCTGCAGCCGCTCGCGCGCGAGCTTGCGCAGGTGCTCGGGATAGTCGCCCGTGCGCATCGCTTCGAACAGTCGGCTGCGCGGCGGGATCGGCACCTCCGGCAGCGCGAGCACGACGATCAGTTTGCGGTCCAGGTCGTCGGCGCGGTCGGCCGCCCAATCGACGGCGTTCTGGGCCCGCTCGGACAGGTCGGTGCCGGCGACGATGGCGTCGGTGGCGTCGAACGAGATGGTCATCACGATCCTCCTCCGGCTCGCCCGGCCACCTCGGCGTGGCGGGCGCTGTTCGGTTCACTCTACGGGGCGGGCGCGCCGCGCGGGCGTCAACCCCGTACCCGGGGGCGACTTCGCTAGACGTGGGCGTGCATCCAGCCGTCCCCGCGCGTCCGCAGCCACAACAGCAGCGAGCGCGCGATCAGCCAGGCGCCGTAGGCCACCCACAGCCAGGCCAGCCCGGCGTGCGTGACCCAGACCGCGGCGACGAACGGCGCGTAGGCGGCGGTGGCTCCCAGCCCCGCGAGCGCGAGGAAGCGGGCGTCGCCGGCCCCGATGAGCACGCCGTCCAGTTGGAAGGCGATCGCCCCCACGGGGGCGAGCACGGCGAGCACGAGCACGGTCTGCTGCACCAGTGCCTGGACGGCCGGGTCGGGGCTGAACACGGTCGACAGCGGCGTCCGCAGCACGACCAGCAGCAGCCCGACCACGACGCTGAAGCCGAGGCCCCACACCAGGACGCGTCCCAGGACGCCGCGCGCGCCCGCGGTGTCCCCGGCGCCGACCCGCAGCCCGACCAGCGCCTGCGCGGCGATCGCGAAGGCGTCCAGGGCGAACGCCACGGTCGTCCAGAGCGTGTTGATGACCTGGTGCGCGGCCAGCGCGGCCGTCCCCAGGCTGGTGGCGGTGAACGTCGTCATCAGCAGGGCGAGGTTGAGCGCCGCGTTCCGGATGACGAGCCAGCCGCCCAGCCGGGCCGCCGCGAGGACGCCCGCCGGCCGGAACCCGAGCGGGACCTCCTCGGCCCGGGCTCCCCGGATCACCGCGCCGGCCAGCAGCGCCGCGCCGACCCACTGGGACGCCGTCGTGCCGATCGCGGCGCCCGCGATCCCCAGCCCGACGCCGTAGACCAGGGTGACGTTGAGCGCGATGTTGATCAGGTTGATGGTGACGACCACGCGCAGCGGGGTGCGGGTGTCCTGCAGGCCGCGCAGCACCCCGGTGGACGCGAGGATCACCAACTGGGCGGGCAGGCCGAGCGCCACGATCCGCAGGTAGGTCGCCCCCAGCGCGGTCACCTCCGGCGTCGCCCCGTACCAGCCGAGGATCGTCGGCCCCAGGGGCAGCAGCACGGCCGCGTACACCGCGCCCAGGATGAGCCCGAGGAAGATGCCGTCGACGCCACCGGCCAGCGCCCCCGCACGGTCCCCGGCGCCCAACCGGCGCGACACGACCGAGGTCGTCCCGTACGCCAGGAACACCGACAGCCCGACCAGCAGCCCGATGACGCTGGTGGCCAGGGTCAGGCCGCCGAGGTCCTCGGTCCCCAGGTGCCCGACGATGAGCGTGTCGGCCAGGATCAGCAGCGGCTCCGCGATGAGCGTCGCGAAGGCGGGGACCGCCAGCGCGAGGATCTCGCGGTTCAACGACGGCTGGGACGAGCGGGGCACCCGGCCAGCATGCCGCACCGTGGGCGCGCCGGACCGCCGGCGTCCACCGATGGCGGCACCGCCGCAGGACCGCTGTGCCATAGTCGGGCCCCATGACCGACCGGCCACTCTCGTTCCTGTTCCTGGGGCACTGCTCCCACACCGACCTGTTCGCCGAGCACCTGGCGCGGACCGGCGCCGGCACCGTCACGACCGACCCGCGGCACGCGGACGCCGTGTGCGTGTTCGAGCGGGACGCCGCCACCCACGCCGAACTGGCGCTGCCCCACCTGCGGGCGGGGCGTCCGGTCTTCGTGGACAAGCCGGCGGCGTTGCTGGCCTGTGACGTCGCGCGGATGCTGGAGGCGGGTGCCGTCACGAGCTTCTCGACACTGCGGTGGGCGCCGGGGCTGGACGCGCTCGCGGGGGCGGTCGCGGTGCGGGTGACCGGCCCCGCCCGCGCCACGGACCCGTCCGGGGCCGCGTTCTACGCCGTGCACGCCGTCGAGATCGCCCACCAGATCTGCGGCGGGACGCCCACCGAACCTGACGTGCGACCCCAGGGCGACGGCTGGCTGGTGACGTACCGGCTCGGCGCCGCGGCGGTCGAACTCGACGTCGCCGCCGGACGCGAGGACTGGACGGTCGAGGCCACGCTGCCCGACGGCCGGCGCGCTGACCTGCGGATCAGCGCGGGCCCGGGCTATTACGAGCCCGCCTGCGCACAGATCCTGGAGTTCGCCCGGACCCGGCGCTCCCCCGTCGCGCCGGCCGGGCTGCTGGGCGTCGCCGAGGTCGTCGAGGCGCTGGGCGCCTAGCCCGTCGAGCCCCGCACGATCAGCTCCGGCTGGAAGCGGCGCATGGCCCGCGGCTCCGTCCGGGCGGCCAGGCCCAGTTCCAGCGCGGCCGCCCCCATGGCGCGCAGCGGGAGCCGGACGCTGGTGAGCGTCGGGCGCACGTCCGTCGCGGCCGGGATGTCGTTGAACCCGGCGATCGCGACTCCGCCGGGCACCGACACCCCCTGCTCCTGGAGCCAGTGCATCGCCCCGATCGCCATCTGATCCGCGGTGCCGACGACCGCGGTGATGCCCGGGTGCCGCGCGGTGAGCTCGGCGGCGCCCGCGCGCCCGCCCTCACGGTCGGGCGTCACGTGGACGACGTGGGCGGTGCCGCCCACCCGCTCGAAGGCGGCGCGCAGCCCGACGACGCGGTCGATGGTCGAGTGCAGATTCGCCTGCCCGGCGGCCACGCCGATCTCCCGGTGGCCCCGCTCGATGAGGTGGGCGGCCAGCGTCTCGGCGCCGGCCACGTTGTCCACCAGCACGCGTCCGCCCGCGGCGTCGCTGTTGCCGATGGAGACGGTGTGGCCGCCCATCGCCTGGAAGCCCGCCACGCGCCGCGCCAGCTCCGCCTTGTACGTCGCGTCGTCGAGGCCCGAGCCGCCGATGATGACGAGTTCGTAGCGGTGCGCCTGCAGCATCCTGAAGTAGGCCATCTCGCGGTCCACGTCCCGGGCGGTGTCGCAGATCGACACCAGCAGGTTCAGCGGGGTCGCCACCTCATGGATGCCGTGGATGATCTCGGAGAAGTACGGGTCGCCCACGTCGCCGACCAGCACCCCCACGGCCCGCGTCGTCCCCGACAACAGCGTCTGCGCCTGGGCGTTGGGCACGTAGTCCAGGTCGGACGCCGCGGCGAGCACCCGGACGCGCATCTCCTCGGCGACCGGGTAGTCGCTGCCCGAGAGCACCCGGGACGCGGTGGACAGGGAGACGCCCGCGCGCATCGCCACGTCCCGCAACGACGCCATCGCCCCTCCTCCGCGCGGCCGGTGAGCCGCCTCGCGGAAACTCTACCGACCAACCCCTTGACCCGTGCGTGGCGTTCCCCCTACGGTGAACCAACCGATAGAAAAGGCTTTCTACTATGGCAAACACCACGGTCGACGCAACGCCGCGCCGACGCCTCGCCCTGGGCCCGGCGCTCGTCACCGCCGCGCTGGTCTTCGGCCCGGGCAGCATCACGACCGCGAGCTCGCTCGGCGCGAGCTTCAGCTACCGGCTGCTGTGGATCCCCGTGATCGCCACGGTCCTCATGCTGTGCTTCGTCGACCTGAGCGTCCGGATCGGGCTCACCAGCGACAAGGGCCCCGTCGGCACCGTGGCGGCACACACCTCCCGGATCGTCGCGGTGCTCGTCGCGATCGGGTCGGTGCTGATCGTCTCGTCGTTCCAGGCCGGCAACTCGGTCGGGACGGGTGCCGCCGCCAACGTCCTGTTCGCGGGCGACACCAAACTGTGGGCCGGGATCTTCACCGCGGCGGCCATCGCCTTCGTGTGGCTGCCCGGCTTCTACGGCAAGCTCGAGAAGCTCATGGTCGGCATCATCGCCGTCATGCTGGTCGCCTTCGTCATCACCGCGATCGTCTCCCGACCCGACCCGGCCGCCCTGGTCGCCGGCCTGATGCCGATCATCCCGACGGGGTCGGAGGCCATGGTCGTCGGCGCGGTCGCCACCACCTTCTCGATCGTGGGCGCGTTCTACCAGATCCAGCTCGTCCGGCAGCGGGGCTGGGGCGCGGGCGACTACCGCGCGGCCCGCCGGGACGCCATCAGCGGCACCCTCATCCTCGGCACGCTGTCGTTCGTCATCATCCTCGCGGCGGCGGCCGCCCTGCACCCCCAGGGCATCGCGGTGAAGTCGCCCGCGGACATGGCCAACATCCTCACCCCCACCGTCGGCCAGTGGGCCGGCGTGCTCTTCGCGCTCGGGCTGTGGTCGGCGGCCTTCTCCTCGCTGCTGGGCAACGCCACCATCGGCGGCGGGCTGCTCTCGGCCATGTTCGGCAACGCCGGCGAGGACGTCAACAACCGGTTGGCGAAGATCTGCATCACGGCCGTGCTGGTCGTCGGCGGGGTCGTGGCGATCATCTTCGGCGGCATCCCCGTCCAGCTGATCCTCACCGCGCAGGCGATCACGGTGTTCATCGCCCCGCTCATCGGCATCGTGCTGGTCTGGATCGCCCGGCACCGCTCCCGCGGCGACCTGCGGATCGGCTGGCCCCAGACCGTCCTGGCCGTCGTCGGCCTCGTCTTCCTGTTCTTCCTCGCCGCCACCTACATCCAAAGGCTGATCGCATGACGCACCCCGCTCCCACCACCGAAACGGAACTGGACGACCTGCTGTCGGCGCCCTCGGTCGCCGTGGGCGAGGCGCTGGCCGCCCTGGGCGGCGACCTGGTCTTCCTGGGCGCGGGCGGCAAGATCGGCCCGACGATGGCCCGGATGGCGCGCCGCAGCCTGGACGCCGTGGGCTCGGACGCCGCCGTGCACGCCGTCTCGCGGTACTCCGACCCGGCGACCGCCCACGCGCTGGAGCGCGAGGGCCTGGTCGTGCACCGCGCCGACCTGGGCGACCCCGGCGTCTACGCCGATCTTCCGGACGCGGCTGGCGTCTACTACCTGGCCGCGATGAAGTTCGGGTCCACCGGCGCCGAGGCGCAGACCTGGTGGTCGAACGCCTCGATCCCGACCTTCGTGGCCGACCGGTACCGCGGCGTCCCCACGCTGGTCTACTCCACCGGCAACGTCTACCCCCTCACGTCCGTGGGGGCGGGCGGCAGCACCGAGTCGGACGCCGCCGGCCCCGTCGGCGAGTACGCCCAGTCCTGCCTGGCGCGCGAGCGGATCTTCACCCACGCCGGGCAGGCCTGGGGGACGCCCGCCACGATCTTCCGCCTGAACTACGCCTGCGAACTCCGCTACGGCGTGATCGCCGACATCGCCACCAAGATCGCCGCCGGGCAGCCCGTCGACGTGACGATGCCCGCGGTGAACGTGTGCTGGCAGGGCGACATCTCGGCGTGGGCGCTGCGCAGCATCGAGCACGCGTCGGTCCCCCCGTTCATCCTCAACGCGACCGGGCCCGAGACCGTGCCGGTCCGCCGGCTGGCCACCTGGCTGGCGGAGGGCATGAACCTGCCGGTGGAGATCGTCGGCGAGGAGGCGCAGACGGCGCTGCTGAACGACTCCTCGACCGCGCACCGGCTCTACGGCTACCCGACGGTTCCGCTGCGGGAGCTCGTCTCCTGGGTGGGCCGGTGGGTCGCCGACGGCGGCCGGCAGCTCGGCAAGGCCACCAAGTTCCAGCAACGGGATGGGAAGTTCTGATGTCGCTCCGCACACGCCTGACCGGGGCGACCATCCCGGCGCACCCGCTCGCGCTCACGCCGAACGGCACCCTCGACGAGCGCTCGCAACGCGCCCTCACCCGGTACTACTGCGCCGCCGGCGCCACGGGGCTGGCGGTCGGCGTCCACACCACGCAGTTCGAGCTGCACCACGACCGGGGCCTGCTGCGCGACGTCATGGGGCTCGCGGCCGACACCGCCGCCGCGGCCGGCGGGGACCGGCTGCTGATCGCCGGCGTGACCGGCGACACCGAGCACGCCGTCGCCGAGGCCACGCTCGCCCACGAGCTGGGCTACGAGGCCGTCCTCCTGACGTCGTGGGGCGTCCCCGACCCGTCGCCCGAGCGCCTGCTGGAGCGGGCCGCGCGGGTGGGTGAGGTGCTGCCGACGATCGGGTTCTACCTGCAGGCCGCGATCGGCGGGCCGACGCTGGACGGCTCGTTCTGGAGCCGGCTGTTCGACCAGCCGACCGTCGCGGCGGTCAAGGTGGCACCCTTCGACCGGTACCGCACCTCGACCGTGCTGCGGGCCCTGGCCGCCCACGACCGCTGGGACGACGTGGTCGCGCTGACCGGCAACGATGACGCCATCGTGGCCGATCTCGTCACCCCGACCCGCGTCGCCACCGCCGGCGGCGTCCGGGAGGTGCGCGTCACCGGCGGGCTGCTGGGTCAGTGGGCGGTCGGTACCCGCGCCGCGGTCGAGCTGACGGCGCGGGCGGGTGCCGCCGCGGCGTCCGGCCAGGTGGACGCCGACCTGCTCGCCCTGGGCGCCGACCTGACCCGGGTGAACCAGGCGTTGTTCGACGTCGATCATGACTTCGCGGGCTGCGTCCCGGGCGTCAACGAGTTGCTGCGTCAGCTCGGGCTGGTCGACACCGCGCTCACCCTGGGCAGCGACCGGCTCTCCCCCGGCCAGTCGGAGGACATCGCCGCGGTCCTCGCGGAGTTCCCCGCCCTGCTGGATGCCGCCTTCGTCCACGAGCACGTCGACGCCTGGCGGTCCTGACCGATCGTCGGTCGACACGGCGAAGGGGCCCGCGAGCGCGGGCCCCTTCGTCGCGTCGTGCGCTAGGCGGACCCCAGCGTGGTGAGGTAGGCACGGCCCCGGCCGGCCAGGACGCGCAGCGGGTCCCCGACCGCCTGGAACGCGGCCGCCCCCCGGGGCAGCACCAGTTCCTCCTCGCCGACGCCGAACGTCAGCGCGCCGGCCGTCACCACCAGCACGCTCGGGCCGGTGAGGGCCTCCAGCGTGCGGGCGCCGCCCTCGCCGTCGATCACGTGCACCGAGAAGTCGGGGACGGGGGCGGCGTACGAGGTCACCGTCACCCCGTCCGCGCGGGACACGACCGGAGTGATCCGGTGCGGGACCGCGGGTGCGAACGAGACGATCTCCACCAGCCCGGGGACGTCGACGTGCTTGCTGGTCAGCCCCCCACGCAGCACGTTGTCCGACGTGGCCATCGCCTCCAGGCCCAGCCCGGACAGGTAGGCGTGCACGTGCCCGGCGTCCAGGAACAACGCCTCGCCCGGCAGCAGGTCCACCCGGTTGAGCAGCAGCGCGACCAGGACGCCGGGGTCGGCCCCGTAGGCGTCGGCCACGAGCCGGACGGTCTCCGCCGAGGACCCGGCGGGAGCGTCCCCGTGCCTCGCGGCGGCCACGACCGTCTCGGCGACCCGCTCCATCCCCGTGTCGGGCGACAGGATCGCGACCAGCGCCTCCTCCAGGGCGGCCCCCTCGTCGGCGCGGTCGAGCGCGGTCAGGAGACGGCGCGCCGCCTCGGCGTCCGCGTCCGACCCCAGCAGCGCCCGCAGTTCCTCGGCCGACCGCGCCGGTGCGCGGAACCCGCACAGGGCCCGGAAGGGCGTGATCGCCACGATGATCTCGGGCTTGTGGTTGACGTCCTTGTAACTGCGCGTCGGGTCGGCGACGGACAGGCCGTGCGCGTCCTCCCGGGCGTGGCCGGCGGCCGCCTGCTCGCGGGTGGGGTGCACTTGGAGCGAGAGCGGGCGGGCCGCCGCCAGCAGCTTCATCAGGAACGGGAACTGACCGTTGCCCACCGCCCAGGCCCGCTCCCCCGCCAGCCCGGGCTCGCGGCGCAGCACGGCGTCCAGCGGCTCGGCCGCCGGACCGACGAGCGCGGGGCACCGGGGTGCGCCCGAACCACATCTCGGCCTGCGGCTCGCCCGCCCCCGGCGTCCCGAGCAGGTCGGGGATCGCGGTGGGCGAACCCCAGTCGTAGCCCCGGACGGGCGCGGTGAGCGGTTGCAGGGACGCGGACGGCCGGGTCACGAACTCACCTCTTCCAGGACGGCCCGCACCTCCGCCGGCCCGTCAGCCGACAGTAGCGCCTCGCGGAACGCCGGGCGCACCAGACGGCGCGCCAGCATGGCGAGGATCCGCAGGTGCTCGTCGCCGGCCTGCGCGGCCGGCACGCCGATGAGGAAGATCAGGTTCGCGGGCGAGCCGTCGCCGGCCCCCCACGGCACCCCCGCCACCGACCGGGCGAAGGCCACGGCGGGGCGGGAGATCCCGTCGGACTTGCCGTGCGGGATCGCGATCCCGTCGCCCAGTCCGGTCGAGGACGTCGCCTCGCGGGTCTTGACGGCGTCCGCGAAGGCGACCGGGTCGACGATCGCGCCGGTGTTGCCGATCAGCGCCACGAGCTGGTCGATGGCCGCATCGGTCGTCGGGGCGGTGAAGTCGAGATCCATCGAGGAGGGATCCAGGATGTCGAGGAGTCGAGCCATGAGGGGGACCTTCCGGTTCAGGCGGCCACGGGGGCCGGGATCGGGGCCGAGGCGGGGGCGTCGACGCGCTTGCGCATCGACTTGAGCACGATCGCGACGACGGCGGTGACGACCGCGCCGCACAGGATCGCGAACAGGAACCCGAGCAGCGGGGTGGCGGCCCCCAGGAAGCCGACGATCGGGCCGCCGTGCATCACGACGTCGTGGACGCCGAACAGCGCGGCCACCACGGACGCGACCGCGCCGCCCACCATGTTGGCGGGGATGACGCGCAGCGGATCGGCGGCCGCGAACGGGATCGCGCCCTCGGTGATGCCGAAGAAGCCCATGAAGAGGGCCGCGATGCCGGCCTCGCGCTCCTGCGCGGTGAACAGCTTCCGGCGCACCAGCGTGGCCAGGCCCATGCCCAGCGGCGGCACGGCGATGGCGGCCGCTGCCAGGCCCATGACGGCGCCGCCGTCGGTGGCGATCATGCCGCCCGCGAACAGGAAGGCGACCTTGTTGACGGGGCCGCCCATGTCGAAGGAGATCATGAGGCCGATGACGATCGCCAGCGCGACCATCGAGGAGTCCGACATCCCGGCGAGCATGGCGGTGAGGCCGTTGAAGACCGCCGCGAGCGGGCGGCCGAGCAGGTAGACGTACAGCAGGCCGACGGTCGCCGTGCCGAGGATCGGGATGATCAGGATCGGGACGATGGGCTTGACGTAGCGGTGCCAGGGGATGTCGCGGAGCAGCTTGGCGACGTACCCGGCGATGAAGCCGATCACGATCGCGCCGATGAAGCCGGTGTTGAGGCCGGTCGGCTCGCCGTCCGAGCCGGTGACGGTGAGGAAGGGAAGGCGTCGCCGTGGTTGGCGATGAAGCCGGCGACCATGCCCACGACGAGGCCGGGGCGGTCGGCGATGGCCTGGGCGATGAAGCCCGACAGCACGGGGATCATCAGGGAGAAGGACAGGGTGCCGATCTGCAGGATGTTCTGCCAGAAGCTGTCGGCAGGGACCTCGACGCCGCCGCCGGCGGTCGGGACGCCGCCGATGCCGAGCGCCAGGGCGATCATGATGCCGCCGCAGACGACGAACGGGATCATGTGCGAGACGCCGTTCATGAGCGCCTTGTAGATGGCTCCACCGATGTTCTGGGGGGCCGCGGTATCCGCCTTCTTCTGGACCGCGACGTCGCCGCCCAGGACCGGCGCGGTGGCGACCCGGTCGAGCAGATCCTCGGGCTTCTCCACGCCCTCCTTGACGCCGGTGATCAGGACGCGCTTGCCGGCGAAGCGCTCCGTGGAGACCTCCTTGTCCGCGGCGATGATGACGCCGTCGGCGGCCGCGATGTCCTCGGCGGTCAGCTCGTTCTCGGTTCCGATGGAGCCCTGGGTCTCGACCTTCATCTCGTCGCCGCGGGCGACGGCGGCGGCCTCGAGTTTCTCGGCGGCCATGTAGGTGTGCGCGATGCCGGTCGGGCACGCGGCGATAGCGACGTATCTCGCCATGGTGGTTTCCTTCCTCAACTGGTGCGGGACGCCCCCAGGCGTCCGATCAACGTGACGAACCGATCGCGGGGGCGGAGAGCAGGGTGGCGACGAGGTCGTCGTCGGCCAGGGCGCGGACGGTCCGCGCGATGGCCGCCGCGGTGACGGCGGGGCCGTCGTCGCGGACGAACAGGAACACGAGCAGGCCGATGGGGCCGTGCTCGGGGTGGTCCAGCGGGGCGGCCGGACGGGCGAACAGGACGTGCGAGGCTCCGGCGCCGGGCAGGGTGCAGTGCGGCATCAGCGCGCCGGGCGCGAACGCCGTGCTCCCCTCGGCGTCGCGGGCGAGCAGCCGGGCCACCAGGTCGTCGGGGTCCAGGCCCTCGGCCGCGGCGACGCGGGCGGCGACCCGGCGGTAGGCGTCCGGGAGCGTCGTGGCGGGCAGCCCGTCGAGGACGGCGCGCACGGGGTCAGCCGAGTCGGCGAAGCGTTGCTCGAACACGATCCTGGCTCTCTGGGCTGAACATGGCGTCCACGAGGACGACGGGGACGGTGACGGGGTCAGGGATCCCCACGGTGGTGATGACGAGGTCGATCGACGGCTCCGACGCCAGCGCGGCGGCCACCTGAGACGCCCCCACGACGCCGACCACGCTGATCTCCGGGAAGAACCGGGCGGCCTTCGCGCGCAGGAGTTCGGACGTCCCCACGCCCGACGAGCAGGCCATCAGCGCGCTCACGGGCGTGGCGCACAGTTCGAGTTCCCGGGCGAAGTACAGGGCCATGAACCCCACCTCGTCCGCAGGAACCTCGGGCAGCCCGAAGTCGCGCCCGACCTGCGCCGTGGCCAGCGTGAGGTCCGCCAGGAGCGCGGGATAGGACGAGGCGAGCTGTGGCAGGACCGGGTTGGTGACGTACAGGCCGAACCGCAGCCGGTTGAGCATCGGCCGCACGTGGCGCGCCAGGTCGGTCAGCAGCCGCTGGGTGCCGAACCGGACGCCCTGGGCGCGGCTCATCTGGGCGACCAGTTCGCCGACGACCCGGCTCGCCTCGTCCGCGGCCGGCGCGGGCACCGGGGCGGTCGGGTCCAGCCTCGAGGAGGCGATGTAGGCGTAGATGTGGTCGGTCTCGCCGTCGGGCAGGGGCCGGCCCAGATGGCGCTCCACGTGGCCGCGCACCTCGGCCGCGACCTCCCAGTAGCGGCGCTGCCGGCCCGCGTCGCCGCTCGGGGTCGGTCCCGGGGCCGCGTCGCTGCGGGCTCCCGCGCGCGTCCGCGCGATCAGCACGTACAGGTGGGTGGCCAGATTCAGGTCGTAGGGCGGCGGAAGCACCGCACCCAGCCGTCCGGTGATGAACGCGACCTCGCCCCGGGCGAACTCCATGTCGGCGGCCTGCAGCGACGAGCCGGGACCCGGGTGGGTCACCTCCGGGGCCCCGTCGCGCAGCAGGTCGGCCAGGACGCTGCGGATCGCCGCCTCCCGACCCACGACCACGTACCGGCCCGACCGCTGCCGGACCTTGAGGGCGTACGGGGCGAGCAGCTGATCGATCTCCTTCAGGTCGGCCCTGACCTGGCTGTCGCTGATGAAGTGGCCCCGCTCCAGGTCCTCCCCGGGGACGCCCCGCGCGGCGTCGAGGAGTTCGCGCAGGATGCGCCGGCGGCGCTCCGGCGGCGTCACGGACCCCTCGGGGCGGCCCTCCCCGGAGCTCAGTCGGCGCAGGTAGGCCTCCCGGTCGAGGCGGTAGCCGCGGCCACGGCGGGACTCGATGATCGCGTCGTCGTGGTTGAGGTCGACCACCATGCGGTAGACGGACTTCGCCGACACCCCGAGCACGGCGGCCAGCTCGGGCCCGGTGATGAACGACGCACGCTCGAGCAGGACCTCGAGGAGGCGCCCCTGTGCGTCCACCACCCTGGTCATCTGTCCTCCTCGATCGGATGCTTCCCTTTCAATGTAGAAACGCGAAAGGTGCTCTGATAAGGCTGGAAACTGGCCGTTGCTCCGGACAGGCGCCGCTGTGACGTCGGCCCGAACGGGTGCCGGAACTGTAACCACGCGGGTGTCGCCGCCGCGTTCCCCGAACCGGGTACCCGTGGCGCGGGACGCCGCCGGACGGTGTCATCGGCCCGCTAGGCTCCCCTCGTCAGGCGGGCGCGACCGACCCGCGCCGCGCTCCACCCCGAGGAAGCCCGTGTTCACGATCTTCGCCCTGCTCAAGGACGCCACCGGCGGCCTCACCCCCGAGGGCCTGGCCGCGCTGGTGAAGGAGCGCTTCTTCGACGTCGGCTCCTACACGGTCACGCTGGAGAAGCTGCACTGGCCCGCGTTCACCAACGTGGTGCTGCGGCAGGCCGACGGCTGGGGCATGTGGTTCCAGATCCGGCAGGAGGACGGCCGCTCGATCGACCCGCCCACGCTCGGGGCGTTCCTGCGGCGCACGACGACGCTGCCCGAGGGTTTCGACGACTACGACACCGAACTCGTCCTGCACTTCGACGACGACGAGGAACGCGAGCACACCGACGACATCATCTTCCTCACCGAGTTCGTCAACGAGCAGTTCCCCGGCGTCGTGCTCTACAACGCCGACGCCCAGGACATCTTCTGAGGCCCCCGCGGCGAGAGCGGGGGCGTCAGAGGAAAGGCTCGTCCCCGCGCGTATTTCCTCCGACGCCCGCCCGACGCCCGCCCGACGCCCGCGGCCAACCGGGACCGGGCCGAGCCCGGACGCGCGAACGCCCCGCTCCTGGATCGGAGCGGGGCGTTCGCGTCGAGGGGCCACTCAGTCGGTGCCGCCCTCCATGCCCGCGATGAACTGGGCGTCGTCGATCTCCTCGGAGGCGCCCTCGACGCCCGCGGTGATCGCGCTCGCCTCGCCGGTGCTCAGCTCGCCGACCAGCTCGGAGATCGCGCCGCCCACCAGGCCGAGCGTGGAGTACTGCTCCAGCCGCGTCCGGGTGTCGGCGATGTCCAGGTTGCGCATGGTGAGCTGGCCGATCCGGTCGACCGGGCCGAACGCCGCGTCCTCGACGCGCTCCATGGAGAGCTTCTCCGGGTGGTAGGACAGCGCCGGGCCCGTGGTGTCGAGGATCGAGTAGTCCCAGCCGCGGCGCAGCTTGAGGGTGACCTCGCCGGTGATCGCCGAGGCGACCCACTGCTGCAGCGACGTGCGGACCATCAGGGACTGCGGGTCCAGCCAGCGGCCCTCGTACAGCAGCCGGCCGAGCTTGCGGCCCTCGTTGTGGTAGCTGGCGACGGTGTCCTCGTTGTGGATCGCGTTGACCAGGCGCTCGTAGGCGATGTGCAGCAGCGCCATGCCGGGCGCCTCGTAGATGCCGCGGCTCTTGGCCTCGATGATCCGGTTCTCGATCTGGTCGCTCATGCCCAGGCCGTGGCGTCCGCCGATGGCGTTGGCCTCGCGGACCAGGTCGACCGGCGACGCGAACGTCGCGCCGTTGATGGTGACCGGGACGCCCTGCTCGAAGGCGATGGTGACGACCTCGGGGGCGATCTCGACGTCGTCGCGCCAGTGCGCCACGCCCATGATCGGCTCGACGATCTCCATGCCGGTGCCCAGGTACTCCAGGGTCTTCGCCTCGTGCGTCGCGCCCCAGATGTTGGCGTCGGTGGAGTACGCCTTCTCCTGGCTGTCGCGGTAGGGCAGCTGACGCTGGGTGAGCCACTGGCTCATCTCGTCGCGGCCGCCGAGCTCGGAGACGAAGTCCTCATCCAGCCACGGCTTGTAGATCCGCAGCTGCGGGTTGGCCAGCAGGCCGTAGCGGTAGAACCGCTCGATGTCGTTGCCCTTGTAGGTCGAGCCGTCGCCCCACACGTGCACGTCGTCCTCGCGCATGGCGCGCACCAGCATGGTGCCCGTCACGGCGCGGCCCAACGGCGTGGTGTTGAAGTAGGGGACGCCCGCGGTGCGGATGTGGAAGGCGCCGCACATCAGCGCGACCAGGCCCTCGTTCACGAGCTCGGTGGTGCAGTCGACCAGGCGGTAGCCCTCGGCGCCGTACGCGGCGGCGCGCCCCGGGACCGACTCGATGTCCGGCTCGTCGTACTGCCCGATGTCAGCGGTGTAGGTGTAGGGGATCGCGCCCTTCTCGCGCATCCACGCCACCGCCACGGACGTATCGAGACCACCGGAGAAGGCGATACCGACCTTCTCCCCCACCGGGAGCTTCATGAGCACTTTGGACATGACTCCCATTCTAGTGCCGCTGGGACGCTGTTCCGACCGGGGTCGCGGTGCGGCCACGGGCGCCGTGGGAGTGCCCGAACGGTGGCCGCTCACGTACCCGACGCGATCCCCCGCGTGATGGGCTGCCTCCCCAGCGGTGGCGTGCCCGGACGCGACGCGCCCCCGGACGCCGTGCGGCGTCCGGGGGCGAGGAGGCGCAGCGAGGGGCGCTCAGATGACGCCCAGCGCCATCATCGCGTCGGCCACGCGCAGGAAGCCGGCGATGTTCGCGCCGACGACGTAGTCGCCGGGCGCGCCGTACTCCTCGGAGGTCTCGTAGCAGCGCTCGTGGATGCCGACCATGATGTCGTGCAGCCGCTCCTCGGTGTGCTCGAAGCTCCAGGAGTCCCGGGAGGCGTTCTGCTGCATCTCCAGCGCGGACGTGGCCACGCCGCCCGCGTTGGCGGCCTTGCCCGGCGCGAACCGGACGCCGTTGGCGGCGAACGCGCGGATCGCGTCCGGGGTGGAGGGCATGTTGGCACCCTCGGCGACCAGCGTGCAGCCGTTCTTGATCAGCGCGCGGGCGCCGCCGATGTTGATCTCGTTCTGGGTGGCGCAGGGCAGCGCGATGTCGCAGGGGACGTCCCAGATCATGCCGTCCTCGACGAAGCGGGCGCCGGGGTTCGCCTCGGCGTACTCCGAGATCCGGCCGCGACGCACCTCCTTGAGGTCCTGGAGCTGCTCCAGGTCGATGCCGCCCTCGTCGACGATGTAGCCCGAGGAGTCCGACATCGCCACGACGGTGCCGCCGAGCTTGTTGACCTTCTCCAGGGCGTAGATCGCGACGTTGCCCGAGCCGGACACCACGACCTTCTTGCCCTCGAAGCTCTCCTTGGACAGCTTGAGCATCTCCTCGGCGAAGAACACCGTGCCGTAGCCGGTCGCCTCGGTGCGGGCGCGGGAGCCGCCCCAGTCGAGGCCCTTGCCGGTCAGGACGCCGGACTCGTAGCGCCCGGTGAGCTTCTTGTACTGCCCGAACATGAAGCCGATCTCGCGCGACCCGACGCCGATGTCACCGGCGGGCACGTCGATGTCGTGGCCGATGTGGCCCGACAGTTCGGTCATGAAGGACTGGCAGAAACGCATGATCTCGTTGTCGCTCTTGCCCTTGGGGTCGAAGTCCGAGCCGCCCTTCCCGCCGCCGATGGGCATGCCGGTGAGGGCGTTCTTGAAGATCTGCTCGAAACCGAGGAACTTGATGATGCCCAGGTACACGCTCGGGTGGAACCGCAGGCCGCCCTTGTACGGGCCGAGCGCGCTGTTGAACTGGACCCGGAAGCCGCGGTTGGTGTGCACGCGGCCGGCGTCGTCCTGCCAGTTGACCTTGAAGATGATCTGCTTGTTGGGCTCACAGATGCGCGGGATGATCCCCATCTCGACGTACTCGGGGCGCTTGGCGATGACCGGGCCGAGCGACTCCAGCACCTCCCGGACCGCCTGGTGGAACTCCGCCTCGCCCGGGTTCCGGCGCACGACGGTGTCGAAATCCTCCTGCAGTGCCGGGGTGAGTTCCATGAGGTCTCCTAGCTTTCAACTGACACGAACCTCGTGCAGTTTACGGACACCGTGACGCCGCCGCTGCCGGGTCCACGATGAGGGCCGCCTTCGCGGGGCCTTCCCGGTGGCCGGAGACGACGCGACGCCCGCCCCGCACGGTGTCGGGGCGGGCGTCGCGGAGGGTCACTCCGGGCGGTCGGTGCGGTTGATCGCGCTGATGACGGCCCGCATGGACGCGGTGATGATCGAGCTGTGGCGCCCCACGCCCCACAGGACGCGCAGGTCGTCGCCCTCGCCGACCTCGGCCTCGACGTAGGCCGCCGCCAGGGCGTCCCCGCCGGCGCTCAGCGCGTGCTCGGTGTAGTCCAGGACCCGCACCGGGAACCCGGCCGCGGCGACGGCGTCCACGAACGCCGACACGGGGCCGTTGCCCTCGCCGCCGACCTGGCGCTCGACGCCGTCGACCTTCAGCACGGCGTCCACGGTGTAGATGCCGTCCTCGGCGGACAGCTTGTACTGGACCAGTTCCAGCGGGGTGTGGTCGCCGAAGTACTCGTTCTCGAAGATCTGCCACATCAGCTCGGCGCCGACCTCGCCGCCGGCGGCGTCGGTGTGCTGCTGGACGACGCGGCTGAACTCGATCTGCAGCCGGCGCGGCAGGTCCATCTTGTGGTCGTTCTTCATGATGTAGGCCATGCCGCCCTTGCCGGACTGGCTGTTGACCCGGATCACGGCCTCGTACGTGCGGCCCACGTCGAACGGATCGATCGGCAGGTAGGGCGCCTCCCAGGCCATCTCGTGCATGCCGACGCCCTCGGCGTCCGCCTTCTTGGCCAGCGCTTCGAGGCCCTTCTTGATGGCGTCCTGGTGCGAGCCGGAGAACGCCGTGTAGACCAGGTCGCCGGCGTAGGGGTGGCGCGGGTGCACGGGCAGGCCGGTGCAGTACTCGACCGTGCGTCGGATCTCGTCGATGTCGGAGAAGTCGATCTGGGGGTCGATGCCCTGGCTGAACAGGTTCAGCCCCAGCGTCACCAGGTCGACGTTGCCGGTGCGCTCGCCGTGGCCGAACAGGCAGCCCTCGACGCGGTCCGCGCCGGCCATCATGCCCAGCTCGGTGGCCGCGACGGCGGTGCCGCGGTCGTTGTGCGGGTGCAGGGAGACCGCGACGTTGTCGCGGCCGCGGACGTTGCGGATGAAGTACTCGATCTGGTCGGCGTAGGTGTTGGGTGTGCTCATCTCCACCGTGGCGGGCAGGTTGAAGATGATCTCCCGGTCGGGCCCGGGCTGCCACACGTCGGCGACCCGGTTGCAGATCTCGACCGCGAAGTCCGTGGGCGTCTGCGTGAAGATCTCGGGGCTGTACTGGTAGCCGAACTCGGTGTCGCCCAGGTACTGCTCGGCGTACTTCATCACCATCTCGGTGCCGCGGGTCGCCATCGCGATGCACTGCGCCTCGTCCACGTTGAACACGACGCGCCGGAACAGTTCGGCGGTGGCGTTGTACATGTGGATGTTGGCCCGCCGCGCCCCCTGCAGCGACTCGGCCGTGCGGGAGATCAGATCCTCGCGCGCCTGGGTCAGCACCGAGATCTGCACGTCGTCGGGGACGCGGTCCTCCTCGATCAGCTTGCGGACGAAGTCGAAGTCGGTCTGGGACGCCGACGGGAACCCGATCTCGATCTCCTTGTAGCCCATCCTGACCAGCAGCTCGAACATCTTCAGCTTGCGGGCGGGCGTCATCGGGTCGATGAGGGCCTGGTTGCCGTCGCGCAGGTCGGTGCTCAGCCAGCGCGGCGCGTGGGTGATCTTCCGGTCGGGCCAGGTGCGGTCGGGCACCTGCACCGGCTCGAAGGCGCGGTAGCGGTGGAACGGCATCGGGCTGGGCTGCTGCACCGGGGAGCCCTGCTGCACGCGGGCCCCGTGGGCGTTGCTGGTGGTGGTCATGGGTGTCTCCTTGGGTGAAAGTCGAAGATGCCAGGCGCGCGACGAACTCCGCAGCGAGTGAGCCTGACGCTCGATCCCACCAATCTGAGGGAGAGCCTAGGACTCGCTACGGCGACCAAGAAGCAGAAGCGCCTGTGCCATGTCGGCCATCGTACACACACCTCGCCGGATCTCCGCCGCGTCCGACACGCGGGAAACGCGCACGCCACGTCGTCAGTTGCGGGCCCGCCAGCGCTCCTGCTTGGCCTGGTTCCCGCAGCCGCTCATCGAGCACCACTGCCCCGTGCGCGAGCGGGACCGGTCGTAGAACGCCCACCGGCAGGTGTCGCGGCCGCACGCCTTGAGCCGGCCGAACGTGCCCTCGGCGAGCCCGTCCGCCACCGCGGCGAGCACGGCGCCGGCCAGCGCCCTGGCGCCCGTCCCCGCGGGCCGCAGCACCAACCCGGCCTCCCCGAAGCCGGCGGCGGGGGCGGACCAGGCCAGCGCGGCGTCCAGCGCCCGGACCGTCTCGTCCGGCACGGGGGCGCGGTCGTGGTGGGCGACCAGCGCGGCCCGCAGCGCCTCGCGCAGCTCGCGCAGGCGTCCGAGCTCGGCGTCGGTCGCGCCTCCGGCCACCCCCAGCCCGGACGCCGCGGGGTCGGTCCGGTTCCAGGCCAGCCAGCCCGCCTCCTCGGCCAGCGCGTCCGTGCCGAGATCCAGGTCGCGCGTGTTCACGAAGCGGCGCACCAGCTCGAGGGCCCCGGGGGCCGCGGGGGTCTGCGCGTCGGTCATGACACGAGCCTAACCCCCATTGACAAAATGGCGGTTACGAATAACCCTCGTTTCCATGACAACGGTTACGAGTGTGTGGCGCTCCCCCGACTTCCGCCGCGTCTGGGCCGGCGCGGGTGCAGGCGTCCTGGGCGGCGAGATCGCCGAGATCGCACTGCCGATGCTCGCGCTCCTCACGCTCGGGGCCAGCGGCGAGGAACTATCCTGGGTGCGCGCCGCCCTGTTCGCCCCCTACCTGGTGCTGACCCTGTGGCTGGGCGTCCTGGTCGACCGGGTGCGCCGACGCCGCCTCCTGGTGGGGGCCGACCTGCTCCGGGCGGCGCTGTTCGTGCTGGCCGGCGCCCTGGCCGCGCTGGGCCTGCTCCCGGTGCCGGGGCTCGTCGCGATCGCGGCCGCGCTCGGCACCCTGGGCGTGCTCACCATGCTGGCCGACTTCTCCTTCGTCCCCACCGTCGTCGGCGAGGACGGCCTCCCGGACGCGAACGCCGCGCTCACCGCCACCCAGTCCGCCATCGGGATCGGGGGCTCGGGCGTCGGCGGCGCGCTGGTCCAGGCCCTCACCGCGCCGATCGCGCTCGTGGTGACCGCCTTCGCGCACCTGGCGGCCGCCTTCGCGATCGCGCGCGTCCGCGCCCCGGAGCCGGCCCCCGAGCCGCAGCAGCACTCCGTCGCCCGCGAAGCCGTGGGCGGCCTGGCCACCCTGGCGCGTCACCGCGTCGTGCGCGCCCTGGCCGCGGAGGCGACGCTGTGGAACATCGGGGACGAGATCCTGCTGCTGGCGCTGGCCGTCCTGCTGGTCGGCGGGCATCCCGCGGGCGCCCTGCTCCTGGGCGTGATCCTCGCCCTGGCTGCGGCCGGGGCCCTCGTGGGCGCGGCGGCCAGCGGGGCGCTCACCCGCCGGTTCGGCTACGGCCAGGCCCTGATCGGCGCGCTGCTGGTCGGCAACACCGCGCCGCTGCTGGGGCTGCTGGCCCTCGCCGACCGGCTCGACGCCGGCCGCGTCGCCGACCTCGACGCCGCCGTGATCGGGGTCGCGTTCGCGGCGTCCGGTCTGGGCCTCGGCGTGGCCAACGCGCAGGCGGTCACCGTCCGGCAGCTCAGCGTCCCGGCGGGCGAACGCGGGCGCGTCAACGCCGCCTACCGGCTGTTGTCCTGGGGGGCGCTCCCGCTGGGCGCCCTGGCCGGCGGCTGGCTGTTGGCCGGCGGCGACGCTGCCCGGGCGGCCCTGCTGGGCGCGGCACTGATGGCGGTGGCCACCCTGCCGGTCGCGTTCTCGCCGGTGCGCCGGATGCGCGGCCTGGACGCCCCCGATGCCACGATGAGCGCGTGAACAGGAACCGCACGTCGCGCGCATCGGCGCCGACCAAGGCGTGGCTGGTCGTCGTGCACCTGCGCGACCGCGGCGATCGGTACTGGCTGGGCGACCTGGACGACGACCAGCGCCCGCCGTGCCGGATGGGCACGACCGGACCGCTGTGGTGCTGCAAGGCCGAGGTCGCGCACCGGTTCGAGGACAGGGAGGAAGCCGCGCGCTTCGCGCGGTCCTGCGAGACCAACCCGGTCGCGCTCGGCTACGAAGCCGTCCACGTTCGCGTCGGCTGAGCCGACGGCGTCACCCCCACAGCGGGGACGCCTCGTCGTCGCTGTCGGAGGCGGGCAGGTCCGTCTCGGGCTCCCCGTACGGGCGATCGGTGGCCTCGGCGAGCGCGTCGCGCGCCTCGACCCGCGACAGCCCGCTGATCTGCAGCAGGTCCACGATGAGGGCGCGCACCACGCTCATCAGCGCGATGTCGCGCCACTCGTCGATGCCCAGCCGCCCCGGCGAGGCCCGCCGGGCGACCCCGAGCAGCACCGACCGCGCGTGCTCGGGCTGGTGCCAAGCGCCCACCGCGCCGGACAGGGCGAAGGTCGCGCGGGCGGCGTCCAGGACCAGCGCCCCCACCTCGCGCAGCGGGCCCACCTCCTCGGCCATCGACAGGCCCTGGCGTCCGAGCATGTAGGTGGAGCGCTGCGCGCGAACGGTGAGCCGGTACAGGCGCTGCAGTTCGCCCACCTCCCCGCGTTGCCGCCACAGGCTCGGGTTGGCGGCGACCACGTCGCGGGCGGTCGCGACCGTCGTCTCCCACGTGTTGCTGACCTGGGTGACGACCTTGCGCTGCTCGCGGGCGTCCGCCAACTCCTCCACGTCCCCGACGATGAGCCCGCGGCCCAGCATGTCGAGCTGCTCCGCCAGTTCCGACAGCGTCGTGGCTGCGTAGCGGCGCGGCCGCTCGGTGGGGTGCCGGGGAAGCAGCACGGCGAACACCAGCGCCACCAGGGCGCCGACGATCGCGTCCAGCCAGCGCGCCGTGAAGCCACCCTGCAGCGTCTGCCAGTACGACATGCCGACCACGACCATGGCGTTCACCCCACCCTGCATGGTGGTCAGGTCGCCCCGGTCCAGGAAGCGGCCCACGAGCGCGCCGCTGATCAGCGCGATGCCCATCTGCCACCACCCCGTGTGCAGGGTCAGGGCGATGACCTCGCCGATCAGGACGCCGACGGTGGCGCCCACGCCCAGCTCCGCCACCTTGCGCGGCACGCGGTCCACCTTGAAGCCGAGACACATGAACGCCGCGATCGAGGCGAACATCGGGTTCTGGCGTCCGAGGACGAACTCGGCGAAGAGCCACGCCAGGGCCGCGGCCAGCGCCGATTCGGCGATCGGCACGAACGAGCCGCGCACCCGGCGCAGGCCGGTACGGATCTCGCCGAGCAGGAACACGCCCCAGCGCCGCACCCGCGAGTGGCTGCGCCGGGCCATGGCTAGAACCCCAGGCGGTTGAGGTACTTGGCGTCCCGCTGCCAGTCGGGCATCACCTTGACGTGGATCGCCAGGTGCACCGGCATGCCGAGCAGCTGCTTGGCCTGCAGGCGGGCGGTCCTGCCGACCTCCTTGAGCCGTTCGCCGCGGTGGCCGATGATGATGCCCTTCTGGGACTCGCGCTCCACCACGATCGAGGCGAACACGTCCATCATCGGCTTGTCGGCCGGGCGGTCCTCCCGCGGGCGCATCTCGTCGATGATCACCGCGATCGAGTGTGGCAGTTCGTCGCTGACGCCCTCCAGGGCGGCCTCACGGATGAGCTCCGCGATCCGGGTCTCGACCGGCTCGTCGGTGACCTCGTCGTCGGGGAACAGCGGCGGGCCGGCCGGCAGCAGGGCCACCAGCTCGTCCACGACGATGTCGACCTGGTCGTCGGTCAGCGCCGAGACCGGGACGATCGCCTCCCAGGTGAGCCCGAGCTGCTCCTCCATCGAGGCGATCTTGAGCAGGTGCTGCCCGATCCGCTCGCGGCTCACCAGGTCGGTCTTGGTCGCCAGGGCGACCAGCTTGGGACGCCGCGGCAGTTCGGCGATCTCCTTGAGCAGGAACTCGTCGCCGGGGCCGATGCGCTGGTTGCACGGCAGGCAGACGCCGATGACGTCGACGCCGGCCCAGGTCTCGTAGACCAGGTCGTTGAGCCGCTCACCCAGCAGCGTCCGGGGGCGGTGCAGGCCGGGGGTGTCCACGAGCACGAGTTGCGCGTCGGGCCGGTTGA
This sequence comes from Propioniciclava coleopterorum, assembly GCF_011393335.1. Taxonomy (NCBI): domain Bacteria; kingdom Bacillati; phylum Actinomycetota; class Actinomycetes; order Propionibacteriales; family Propionibacteriaceae; genus Propioniciclava; species Propioniciclava coleopterorum. The sequence goes on from NZ_CP049865.1 coordinate 98,157, forward strand.
GGACGCCGCGGATGATCCGCCGGGTCGTCTGCGGCTTGGAGGAGGTGATCGCGATCTTCTCCCCCACGATCGCGTTCGTCAGGGTCGACTTGCCGGCGTTGGGGCGTCCGACGAAGCAGGCGAAGCCCGAGTGGAACCCCTCCGGGATGTCGTAGGCGACCGCCGCCGCCGCGCCGGCACCCGCGGCGAGCGCGCGCTCGTCCTCGTCGAGGCCGTCGTCCAGGTCGGCGTCCAGGTCCTCGTCGAGGTCGGCGTCCGGGTCGTTCAGGTCGATATCGTCCGGCTCGCCGTCCCGCGTGCCGGGGCCCTGCGGGTCGGGGCGGTCGCTCATCGTTCCTCCTCGGTCGGGGATCCGGACGCGTGGCGTCCCTTCTTGGCCGACGCGGCCAGCTCGACGGTGGCGTCCACGGCCGCGTCGGTGTCGCCGGCCTCGTGGATGAGGCCCGCGACGACGGTCTGGATGGAGTGGCGGCGTCCGGACGCCCGCTCGGCGACCAGCTCGATGCCCTCCCACTCCACGACCGAGCCCGGGATCGGCACCTTGTTGAGTTCCTTGGCCATCAGGCCCAGGACGGTGTCGACGTCGTCGTCGTCCAGCTTGAGGCCGAACAGCTCGCCGAGGTCGTGGACGGGCAGCCGGGAGCTCACCCGGAACCGGCCGTCGGCCAGCTGCACGTAGGGCGGGATCTCCTCGTCGAACTCGTCGACGATTTCGCCGACGATCTCCTCCAGGATGTCCTCGATGGTCGCCAGGCCGGCGGTGCCGCCGAACTCGTCCACCACGATGACGACGTGGCTGCGGGTCAGCTGCATCTCCTTGAGGAGTTCATCGACCGGCTTGCTGTCGGGGCAGAAGATCGGCGGACGCATCGCGGAGGCGACGTCCTCGCCCGCCTGGGCGTTGGGATTGTCGTAGATCCGGCGGATGACGTCCTTGAGGTAGAGGACCCCGAGCACGTCGTCGACGTCGTCGCCGATCACGGGGATGCGGGAGTAGCCCGAGCGCAGCGCCAGCGACAGGCCCTGGCGCAGCGTCTTGTCCTGCTCGATCCAGACCATCTCGGTGCGCGGCACCATCACCTCCTTGACGATGGTGTCGCCCAGCTCGAAGACGGAGTGGATCATGCGGCGCTCGCCGGCCTCGATGAGGTCGGACGCCTCCGCCATGTCGACGAGTTCGCGGAGCTCGGCCTCGGAGGTGAACGGCCCGTCGGTGAACCCGCGACCGGGCGTGATGGCGTTGCCGACGATGATGAGGATCTGCGGGATCGGCCCGATCACGGTGGTGAGGGCGGAGATCAGCCCGGTGGTGCGGAGGGCGATCCGGTCGGCCTTCTGGCGTCCGACGGTGCGCGCCGCCACCCCGATGAGCACGAACGACACCACGACCATGGGGGCGATGGTGAACAGCAGCCGCTCCCACAGGTCGTCGAAGCGCTGGAACACCACGACGCCGACCAGCACGATGGCGCCGATCTCGAAGAGCATCCGCAGGAACAGGGCGGTGTTCAGGTAGGGCGCCGGGTCCTGCATGATCTGCAGCAGCTTGTCCGCCCCCCGGTCACCGTCCTTGACGTGGACCTCGGCACGGGACTTGCTGAACGACTGCAACGCCGACTCGATCGACGTCAGGACCCCCGCCAGCAGCACGCACACGAGGGCGACGCCGAGCAGGATCCATTCGGTTTGGGTTAACAGGGGTACTCACGACTCCTTCTACGCGGTGGCGACATTCTAGCGGTGCCGCCCCCTCGCCCCGCGAGCCCAGGCGGCGCCTGCCCCCGTCCGACCGCCACGCCCGGCGGACGCATCCTCCTCGGCCTCGGAGCGGCGGGTCTGCCCTCAGCGGGTCCTCGGCTGCGCAGACGCCCCCGTTTGCGTCAGACGCCCCCGTTCCTACGTGGGCAACTGACGCAAGCGCGAGCGGCTCGTGGCAATCGGGGGCGACTCGTCCCAGGCGGGGGCGGCTCGTCGCAAGCGCGGGCGGCTCGTCCCAATCAGGGGCGCGTCGTCTCAAGTGCGGGCGACCCGTCACGAACCGAGGGGTGACCCGTCGCGATCGGGGCGCGTCCCTTCCCAGACGCCCCCGTTTGCGTCAGACGCCCCCGTTCCTACGTGGGCAACTGACGCAAGTGGGGGCGGCTCGTCCCAGTCGGGGGCAACTCGTCCCCAACGGGGGCAATTCGCCGCAAGCCCGGGCGAGTCGTCGCAAGCCGGGGCGGGTCGTCCCAAGCGGCGGCAACTCGTCCCAAGCGCGGGCGAGTCGTCCCAAGCGCGGGCGGTCGTCCCAAGCGGGGCGACCGTCACGAACGAGGGTGACCCGTCGCGGACCGTGGTGTCCCTTCCCAGACGCCCCCGTTTGAGCCAGACGCCCCCGTTCCTACGTGGGCAACTGACGCAAGTGGGGGCGGCTCGCCCCAACCGGGGGCAACTCGTCCCAAGCGGGGGCAATTCGTCACAAGCCCGGGCGAGTCGTCGCAAGCCGGGCGAGTCGTCCCAAGCGGGGGCGGGTCGTCTCAAGCGGGGGCAACCCGTCCCAAGAGCGGGCGAGTCGTCTCAAGCGCGGGCGAGTCGTCTCAAGCGCGGGCGGTCGTCCCAGGCGGGGCGACCGTCACGAACGAGAGTGACCCGTCGCGGACCGGGGCGTCCCTTCCAGGCGCCCCCGTTTGAGCCAGACGCCCCCGTTCCTACGTGGGCAACTGACGCAAGTGGGGGCGGCTCGCCCCAATCGGGGGCAACTCGTCGCAAACGGGGGCAACTCGCCGCAAGTGGGGGCGGCTCGCCCCAAGCGCGGGCGGCCCGTCGCAAGCGCGGGCGGCCCGTCGCAAGCGCGGGCGACTCGTCCCAAACGCGGGCGACTCGTCCCAAACGCGGGCGACGCGTCCCAAACGCGGGCGACTCGTCCCAAACGCGGGCGACTCGTCCCAAACGCGGGCGGCTCGTCCCAAGCGCGGGCGGCTCGTCGCAAGCGCGGGCGGCTCACGCGCGAGGCGGCGACTCAGGAGCGGGAGGCGTCCCAGTCGGCGATGATCCGGTCGTTGAGGCCGAACATCACCTTCTTCTCCTCGGGCTCGGCGTGGTCGTGGCCCAGCAGGTGCAGCAACCCGTGGATCAGCAGATAGTCGGCCTCGCCCTCGGGCGTGCGGCCGTTCTCGGCGGCCTGCGCCGCGGTCACGGTCGGGCACAGGACGATGTCGCCGAGCATCCCCAGGGGCGGGTCCTCGTCGTCGCGCGGGGCACGGAGCTCGTCCATCGGGAAGCTGAGGACGTCGGTGGGGCCGGGCAGGTCCATGAACCGGACGTGGTAGTCGGCCATCGTCGGCTCGTCGACCAGCAGGATCGACAGCTCGGCCTGCGGGTGGATCCGCAGGGCGTCCAGCGCGAACGTCGCCAACTGCACCAGGCGGAGCTCGTCGACCTCGACGCCGGACTCGTTGTTGATGTCGATCATCGACGATCCCCCTTGTCTGGCTCGACGCGGCGTCCGGCTCGGGCGGCGGGACGCCGCCGGTCGACCGGGTGCTGCACGGCGTCGTAGCGGTCGTAGGCGGCCACGATCCGGCCGACGAGCCGGTGCCGCACGACGTCGGCGTTGGTGAGCTGGCAGAACGCGATGTCCTGGACGCCGTCGAGGATCGACTGCACCTCGCGCAGGCCCGACTTCGTGCCGCCGGGCAGGTCCACCTGCGTGACGTCGCCGGTGACGACCATCTTGGAGTTGAAGCCCAGGCGCGTCAGGAACATCTTCATCTGCTCCATCGAGGTGTTCTGCGCCTCGTCGAGGATGATGAACGCGTCGTTGAGCGTCCGGCCGCGCATGTAGGCCAGCGGCGCCACCTCGATCGTGCCCGCGGTGAGCAGCTTGGGCACCGAGTCGGCGTCGACCATGTCGTGCAGCGCGTCGTACAGCGGGCGCAGGTAGGGGTCGATCTTGTCGTTGAGCGTGCCGGGCAGGAAGCCGAGCCGCTCGCCGGCCTCGATGGCGGGCCGGGTCAGGATGATCCGGTTGACCTCCTTGGCCTGCAGCGCCTGGACGGCCTTCGCCATCGCCAGGTAGGTCTTGCCCGTGCCGGCGGGGCCGATGCCGAAGACGACGGTGTGCTCGTCGATGGCGTCCACGTAACGCTTCTGGTTCAGGGTCTTGGGGCGGATCGTCTTGCCGCGGCTTGACAGGATGTTCTGCGTCAGGACGTCGGCGGCGTGCACGTCGGGGTCGGTCGCCATGCCGACGACGCGCTCGACGGCGTCCGCGGTCAGGCCCTGGCCGGTGCGGACGATCGTGATGAGTTCGGTGAGGACCTCGGCCGCGGTCACGACGGCCTGCGGCGCGCCCGTGAAGGTGATCTCGTTGCCGCGGACGTGGACGTCGGCGTCCAGGTGGGTCTCGAGGGTCCGCAGGAACTCGTCGCGCGGCCCCACGATGGACACCATCGGGATGGACGCGGGCACGGTCACCTGACGGACGGCCTCACGGCTGGGAACGGTCTGGGACGACAGGGTCTTTCCTCCAACACTGGTGGGACGCCGGACCCTCACGGCCCGGCACGACGTCCCAGTCTACGCCGCCCGCGCGGCGCTACACGATGTCGTCGTCGTCCTCGGGTTCGATGACGTGCATCGCGGCCTCCTCGGCGCTGGCCGCTCCCCCGTCGATCCCGACGGCGAACGCCACCGATTCGCCGGTGGTGTCCACGCCCTGCTCGCCGTGGTTGGCGTCCACGAGCCGGCCGGCTCGCCTGCTGCCGACCTCGCGGGACTCGCCGTCCGGGTTCCAGGGGGTCTCGTCGGGTCCGGTCGACTCGGGCTCCTCCTGGGCGACGCGCATCTCGAGCGTCTCGCCCTGGCGCTCCTCCTCGGGTGTGTTGCCGTACCCCATGGCCGGCGACCACTTGTCGGGCGCGATGTAGCCCTCGTCCAACACGTCGTCGACGCCACGATCGATGAGCGTGTCGTCGGACTGGAGTTGGTCCACGTTCTCCGATCCATCTTCGATGGTGATCTCTTCGTCGCTCATGCCCTGATCTTGCCACCAACGCCCCCGGTTCGTCCCGGGTAGCATGGCGCGCCGTGACCAACCCGACGACCCCCGCCCCGGACGCCCGCCCGCGCGGCCTGACCGACGTGGTCGTCGCCTGCTTCGTGGGCTGTCTCCTCATCGCGAACGTGGCCGCCACGAAGCTGATCGAGCTGGGCCCGGAGTTCAGCGTGGGCGGGGTGCAGGTGCTGCCGCTCATCACCGACGGGGGCGCCCTGCTGTTCCCGCTCACCTACATCCTGGGCGACGTGCTCGCCGAGGTGTACGGGCTGAGGCGCGCCCGGCGGACCATCGTGCTCGGCTTCGCGCTGTCGCTGCTCATGAGCGCCACGTTCCTGGTCGTCGGGGCCGCGCCGCCGGGCTCGGACTGGCCGCTGCAGGACGCCTGGGTGTCGGTGCTGGGCTTCGTGCCGCGGATCGTGCTGGCGAGCCTGCTGGCCTACCTCGTGGGGCAGTTGCTGAACGCGTGGGTGCTGGTGGTCATCAAGCGGCGCACCGGCGAGCGGCGGCTGTGGATGCGGCTGCTGGCGTCCACGGTGGTCGGCGAGTTCGTCGACACCGTCATCTTCTGCACCATCGCGTTCGGGCCGCTCGGCGCCTGGCTCGGCGGCGGGTCGATCCCCCTGCCCGCGCTGCTGAACTACATCGTGGTCGGGTTCGTCTACAAGGTCGCGGTCGAGGCGCTCCTGCTGCCCCTGACCTACCGCGTGATCGCCGGGGTCAAGCGCGTCGAGGCGCGGGCGGCGTCAGCCGGCTGAGCCGGCGTCCACGACGACGACGCTCACGTTGTCCCGCCCGCCGGCGGCCAGCGCGGCCTCGACGAGCGCGTCGGCGGCGCGCTGGGGGTCCGGCTCGGCGAGCAGGATCGCGCGGATGTCGCCGTCGCCCACCTCCGAGTTCAGCCCGTCGGAGCACACCACGAACCGCTCGGACGCCGCGGGCGGCAGCAGCCACAGGTCCGGCTGCAGCGGGTCGCGCTGCCCCAGGCTGCGGGTGACGATGTTGCGGGCGTGATGCGTCCGGGCCTCCTCGGGGGAGATGACGCCCTCGAGCACGAGTTCCTCGGTCTCGGAGTGGTCGATGGTCGCCCGGCCGAGGGTGTCCCCGACGAGGCGGTACACCCGGCTGTCGCCGACGTTGAGGATGGCCCAGCGCGGCGCCCCGGCGAGGGTGACCCGCGCCACCCCGGTGACGGTGGCGCCCAGCCCGCGGGCGCGGGGGTGCTCGGCGCCGTAAGACTTGATGGCCTCGTTGGCGGCGTGCACGGCGGCCACCAGGTCGGCGGCGCGCAGGTCGCGCCGGCGGGCCAGGGGCGCGAAGGTCTCCACGACGATCCGGCTCGCCACCTCGCCGGCCGCGTGGCCGCCCATGCCGTCGGAGACCAGCCACAGCCCGTCGACGGCCAGGTGGGCGTCCTCGTTGCCCTGGCGCACCCGGCCGACGTCGGTGCGCGCCCCCCAGGTGATCACGGGCGCCCCGCGTAGAACCGGCCCAGGAACTCGGCCTTGAAGGCGTCGAAGTCCCCCGCCGCGATGCTGGCGCGGATGTCGTCGACGAGCCGCACGGTGAAGCGCTCGTTGTGGATGGTCGCGAGCGTGGCCGACAGCATCTCCTTCGCCTTGAACAGGTGGTGGAGGTACGCCTTGGTGTAGTGGGCGCACGTGTAGCAGTCGCAGCCGTTCTCGATGGGGCCGAAGTCGCGCCGGCTCGACGTGCGGAGCAGGTTGTAGCGCCCGTCGGCGGTGTAGACCGCCGAGTTGCGCGCGACGCGGGACGGGTTCACGCAGTCGAAGGTGTCGGCGCCGTTCTCGACGGCGGCGAAGAAGTCGTCGGGCTCGGAGATGCCCAGCAGGTGCCGCGGCTTGTCGAAGGGCAGTTCGTCGGCGCACCAGCCCACGATCGTGCCCAGGTTCTCCTTCTCCAGGGCCCCGCCCAGGCCGAAGCCGTCGAAGGTCGTCCCCTCGACGTCGAGATCGGCCAGCCCGCGGGCCGCGCGTCGCCGCAGGTCCTCGTACTGGGCGCCCTGGACGACGCCGAACAGCGCCTGGTACGGCTTGTCGGCGCGCGCGGTCGTCAGGCGGGCGTGCTCGGCGAGACAGCGGGCCGCCCAGCGGTGCGTCCGCTCGACCGACTGCTCCTGGTAGCCGCGCGTGTTCATGAGCGTGGTGAGCTCGTCGAAGGCGAACATCACGTCGGCGCCGAGCTCGTGCTGGACGCGCATGCTGACCTCGGGGGTGAACCGGTGCCGGTCGCCGTTGAGGTGGCTCTTGAAGGTGACGCCGTCCTCGTCGACGACGGCCAGGCGCTCCTTGCCGTCGGCGATCACGTCGTCGTCGGTGACGCCCGCGGCGTCCATGGCCAGCACCTTCTTGAAGCCGACGCCCAGGCTCATCACCTGGAAGCCCCCGAGTCGGTGAAGGTGGGCCCCGGCCAGTTCATGAACCGGCCCAGCCCGCCTGCGGCGTCCACGATGTCGGAGCCGGGCTGCAGGTACAGGTGGTACGCGTTGGCCAGCACGGCCTGCGCCCCCACCCCGGCGACGGACTCGGGCAGCACCGCCTTCACGGTGGCCTTCGTGCCGACGACCACGAACGCGGGCGTCGCGATGTCGCCGTGCGGGGTGTGGATCGTCCCGGAGCGGCCCCGGCCGTTGGGGAGCGTCGCCTCCGGCGTGAAGCCGAAGGCGCCGCGATGAGCGGGCGTCATTTGGCCTTGCTCACCCGCCGCTGCAGGGCCTGCAACTGGGCCAGCGCGACCACCCCGGCCGTGGAGGTGCGCAGGACGCCGTCGCTCACCAGCACCGGGTGCGCCCCGGCCGCCTCGAACGCCGCGACCTCCTCGTCGGTGAGGCCGCCCTCGGGGCCGACGATCACCAGGACGTCGCCCTCCTCGGGCAGCGGCAGCTTGCGCGGGGTGTTGGTGGCGCCCTCGTGCAGGACGAGCGCGATCGTGGCGCTCGGGATGAGTTCGACGAGCTCGCGGGTGGTCATCGCGGCGGTCACGATCGGGACGCGCAGGCGGCGGCTCTGCTTGGTCGCCTCGCGCGCCGTGGAGCGCCAGCGTCCGAGCTGGCGTTCCTCGCGATCGTGGGTCCACCGCACCACCGAGCGGCTCGACTGCCAGGGGATGATCCGGTCGACCCCGACCTCGGTGAGCATCTCGACGGCCGCCTCGGAGCGGTCGCCCTTCGCCAGCGCCTGGACGACGTGGTAGCGCACCGACGGGTGTTCGGCGCGCAGCACCTCGGCCACCTCGACGGTGACGGAGGCCTTGTCGGCCGCCACGACGGGCCCGCGGACGCCGGTGCCGGCGCCGTCGCTCACCATGATGGTCTCGCCCACCCGGATGCGCCGGACGGCCGCCGCGTGACGGCCCTCGTCACCGGTCAGGTGGATCTCGTCGCCGATCGAGGGGTCGTGCAGGTCGGCCAGGAACAACGCTTCGGTCATGACTCCCTCATCCAGGCGGTCGGTGGAACACAAACTAGTCGGCGAAGGCGTCCTTCAGGCGTCCGAAGAACCCTTTGCCGCCGGCGCGGGCCACCGACGCCTCGGGACGGGTCTCGTCGCGCTCCTCCGCGAGCTTGCGGAGCAGGTCGCGCTGAGCGTCGTCGAGGCCGGTCGGCGTCTGCACCAACAGGGTAACGCCGAGATCGCCCCGGCCCGCGCCACGCAGGCGGGGCACGCCGCGTCCGGTGACGACCAGCCGGGCGCCCGACTGGGTGCCGGCGGGCACCTCGACCTTGACGCGGGCCTCCTCGGGCGACGTGCCGTCGACGTCGGCCTCCAGGGTGTCGATCCACACCTCGGTGCCGAGCGCGGCCGCGGTCATGGGGAGCTTGGCGACCATCTCGAGGTTGTCACCGTCCCGCTTGAACACGTCGTGCGGGCTGACCGACAGTTCGACGTACAGGTCACCCGCCGGCCCGCCGCCGGGGCCGACCTCGCCCTGGGAGTCGAGGTGGACGCGGTTGCCGGTGCTCACACCGGCCGGGATCTTGACGTTGATGGTGCGGCTGGAGCGGACGCGCCCCTCGCCGGAGCACTCGCCGCACGGGTGCTGGATGACGGTGCCGTAGCCGCGGCACGTCGGGCAGGGCTGCACCGTGCGGATGTCGCCCAGGAACGACCGCTGCACCGTCTGGACATCGCCCGAGCCGTGGCAGGTCGTGCAGGTGACCGGCTCGGTGCCGTCGGCGGCGCCCTTGCCCGCGCACGTCGGGCACACGACCGCGGTGTCGACGCGGATCGGCTTGGTCACGCCGAAGGCGGCCTCGGCCAGCGTCAGGTTCAGCCGCACCAAGGCGTCCTGGCCCTTGCGGACGCGGCTGCGCGGCCCGCGGGACGTCTGCGCGCCGAACATGGCGTCGAACAGGCCGCCGACGTCGAAGCCCGCCGCGCCACCGGGGAAGCCGTAGCCGCCCATGCCGCCCGCGCCGCCCATCGGGTTGCCGCCCAGGTCGTACATCTGGCGCTTCTTGGCGTCGCTGAGCACCGAGTAGGCCTCGCCGATCTCCTTGAACTTCTCCGCCGAGGTGGCGTCGTCGGCGACGTCGGGGTGGTACTTCATCGCCAGCTTGCGGTAGGCGCGCTTGATCTCGTCGCCGCTCGCGTCCCGGGACACGCCCAGAACCTCGTAGTAGTCGCTCAACGTCTTCCTTCGTTCCAGTCTCAGAGGTGGTGGGGGCGCTCAGCCCTCGGCCAGGAAGCGGCCCACGTAGCGTGCGACGGCGCGCACGGACGCGATGGCCGCCGGATAGTCCATGCGGGTCGGACCCATGATGCCCAACGAGCCCCAGAACTTCTCGTCGTCCCCGTACCCGGACGCGACGATGGAGGCGGCCTGCAGGGGCTCGTAGGGGTTCTCGCGTCCGATGCGGACGCGGACGTCGTTGCCGGCGGACTCGCCCAGCAGGTGGAGCAGGACGACCTGCTCCTCGAGCGCCTCCAGCATCGGCTTGACGGTGGTTTCGTACTGGTCGCCGAACCGGGTCAGGTTCGGGACGCCGGCGACGGCGACCTTGGCGTCCGCCTCCTCGCCGACGATGTCCGCGACCGCGTCCAGGACGACGGCGCCCAGCGGCGCGTGCTCGGGGGCCAGCCCCAGGTCGAGGACGCGCAGCCGCTCGGCGGCCTCGCGGTGCGTGGTTCCCAGCAGCGCCTCGGCGAGCCGGCCGCGCAGCGCGGAGAGGTGTTCGTCGCCGCCGTCGAGCAGCGGCACGATGCGCTGCCCGATGGCGCCGCTGGAGGACACCACCATGACGAGGCCGCGGTCCGGGCCCAGCCGGAGCACCTCGACGTGGCGCACGGTGGCGGTCGAGATGAGCGGGTACTGCACGATCGCGACCTGCCGGGTGATCTGCGCGAGCAGTTGCACCGCCCGCCGCACGACCTCCTCGACGTCGAACGCCCCGGCCATGAAACTCGTGATCGCCCGGCGCTCGGCGGCGCTCAGCGGCTTGATCGTGGAGAGCCGATCGACGAACAGCCGATAGCCCTTGTCGGTGGGGATGCGCCCGGCCGAGGTGTGGGGCTGGGTGATGTAGCCCTCCTCCTCCAGCGCGGCCATGTCGTTGCGCACGGTCGCGGGCGAGACCCGGAGGTTGTGGCGCTTGACGAGGGCCTGTGAGCCGACGGGTTCGCGGCTCGAGACGTAGTCGGTGACGATCGCCTTGAGGATCGTCAGCTTCCGGTCGTCCAACATCGCGCGCACCTCCTCCGCCTGCTCTGGCACTCCCCCGTATCGAGTGCCAATATACGTCCTCGCGCCAACCGATTCATCCCCCACCGCGGCTCCCCGGCGTGTCCCGACGCCGCACGCCCCGTCGGGCCGGCGGCATGGACGCCCCCGCGGCGGCGACCGGGCACCGCCCACTCCCCGGGGACGGGTAATCTCGGCGCGTGACCTTCGCGCTGACCCCGTTCTCCCCCGTCGCCGACCGCGTGTACACCGCGGTCGCCGAGCCCGCCACCGTCACGGTCGGCCTCGTCGTCGGCGACGAGGCCGCGCTGCTGATCGACGCGGGCAGTTCCCCCGCGCAGGGGGCCGAGATCCTGGCCGCGGCCCGGCGGGTCGCGGGCGACGTCCCGGTGACGCACGCCGTCATCACGCACGCCCACTTCGACCACCTCTTCGGCCTCGCGGGCCTGGCGGGGGTCGAGACGATCGGGCATCGCGGTCTGGCCGCCACGCTGGCGGCGAAGCGTCCGCCGGCCGAACAGCTGGCCGAACTCGGCGTCGCCGACGCCGACGTCGTCGCGCCCACCCGCAGCTTCAGCCTCGCCACCACCCTCGATCTGGGCGGCTGTTACGTCGAGATCGTGCACTTCGGTCGCGGCCACACCGACCACGACGTGGTCGTGCTCGTCCCGGGACGCGGCGTCGTCTTCGTCGGCGACCTGCTCGAGAGCGAGGGCGGCCCGTGGGCCGGCGAGGACGCCTGGCCGGCGGAGTGGCCCAAGACTCTGGACGGCATGCTGGGCACGCTCGGTTCGGGCTCGGTCGTCGTGCCGGGTCACGGCGCGCCGATGAGCCGCGAGGACGCCTTCCAGCAGCGCGCCGAGCTGGCCTGGTACGGCGGCAAGGCCGAGGAACTCTACGACGCGAACAAGCCGGTGGTCGGCGCCTGGACCGACGGCGGCGAGTGGCCGTGGCCGCAGGGCCAGAGCGAGGCCTTCCTGACCACGGCGATGCGGCGGCTCGCCGAAGCGGGACGCCCCAAGCGCCGCACCCTGCCTCTGCTCACCTGACGCGCACCGGTCGCGGGGCCGGGTGATGCGCGGTGAGCCTCGCGAACGTCAGCCCAGGGCGACGGCGCGGACGGCGCGCTCGGCGTCCTCCGAGGCCGCGACCACCAGCACGCGTCCGGTCGAGCCGGGGCGGTAGGGCTCGCCGTCGACGCGGGCGACCCCGCCGAGTTCGGTGACCAGCAGGGCGCCCGGCAGGTGGTCCCAGGGGTTGATCGAGCGGTAGGCCAGCGCGTCGATGTCGCCGCGGGCCAGCGCCGGATAGTCGACGGCGCACGCGCCGCGGGTGGAGCGGAGCCGCAGCCGGTCGTCGTCCTCGCGGCGGAGCCGGGGCCACACGGCGGCCGTCCACGGGGTCGCCCGCGGGGCGAGCGCGGGCAGGGGCTCGCCGTTGACCCGGGCTCCCTCGCCCTTCTCGACCACGAAGAGCGCGTCGTGGCGCGGCTGCCAGATCCAGGCGCGCGTCGTCTCGCCGCGGCGGACCTCGGCGACCATGACGCCGAAGTCCTCCTTGCCGGCGGCGAAGTTGCGGGTGCCGTCGACGGGGTCGATCACCCAGGCGTGCTCGGCATCCCCGAGCCGGCCCAGCGCGCTCGCGTCGGCGAAGGTGGCCTCCTCCCCCACGATCAGGGCGCCGGGCGTCGCCGCGAGGAACGCGGCCGTGAGTTCCGCCTCGGCCTCCCGGTCGGCCACGGTCACCAGGTCGCCGGGCTTCTTCTGGATCACCTCGTCGGGGTCCAGCGCGCGGAACCGGGGCGTGATCACCCGGGCGGTGACGTCGAGGATGAGGTCGCTGACCTGGTCGGTGCGCATCAGGGGTGTCCCGTCGTCGGAGTGGCCATCAGGAGTCCCGATCGATGTGGTCGTCGGTGACGAAGTCGATCAGCCGCTCGACCTCGGTCAGCAGGTTCGGGTCGAGGTCCTGCCAGCCGCGGACCGTCCCCAGGATCTTCTTCCAGGCCATCGCGATGTCGGCCTGGGTGGCGTGCGGCCAGCCCAGCGCCGCGCAGATGCCGGACTTCCAGTCGGTGCCCTTGGGGATGCGCGGCCACGCCTTCAGCCCGAGGCGCTCGGGCTTGACGGCCTCCCAGATGTCGATGAACTCGTGCCCGGTCACGAGCACGAAGTCGCCGCTGACCCGCTCGACGATGCGGGACTCCTTGGTGCCGGGCACCAGGTGGTCCACCAGGACGCCGAGGCGCCGCCCGCGGGTGGGCGCGAAGTCGGCGACGATCGCGGGCAGGTCGTCGATGCCGCCCAGGTACTCCACGACCACGCCGACGTGGCGCAGGTCGGCGCCCCACACCTTCTCGACGAGTTCGGCGTCGTGGCGGCCCTCGACGTAGATCCGGCTGGGCAGGGCGACCTTGGCCTTCTCGGCGGGCCCGACCCGCGACCCGGACGCGGTGTGGCTGCGGTTGTACGCCTGGGCTTTGTCCCGCGCTGTGGCGCCCTTGCGGGGCGCGCGCAGGTCGATCGGCTTGCCGTCGAGCCAGAAGTTGGGTCCGAACGGGAAGCTGCGGCGCTTGCCGCGGCGGTCCTCCAGGACGACGACGCCGTTCTCCCAGCCGACCACGGCCCCGACGAATCCCGACGTGGGCTCCTCCAGCACCAGGTCGCGGGACACGTCGGTCGGCGTGGCGGCGGGCCGGTTCGCGCGCTGCCAGCCCTGGGCGAGGACGTCGGAGGAGTAGCGGTTCACGGTGCCCAAGCCTACGGCGACGCCGCGACGCCCTCCGCCAGGCCGGCCGGCGGGCGGACATCCGGGCGCCGCGACGCCAGGCGCCACACGAGGAGGATCATCACCGCCGGGAAGACGGCCCCCGCGAGCAGCCCCGTCGGCAGCGAGCCCGAGGCGTCCGCGATCGCCCCGACGGCCGCCGGTCCGATGGCGCAGCCGGCGTCCCCGCCGACCGCGAGCAGCGCGAACAGGGCCGTGCCGCCGCGCGGGAAGGTGGCCGACCCGAGCGTGAACGTGCCGGGCCACAGGATGCCGACGCTGAACCCGCACAGCGCCACCCCGACCAGCCCCAGCCACGCGAACGGGCTCAGGGCGGCGAGCAGGTAGGCCGCCAGGCACAGCACCAGGCAGGCGCGCATGATCCGCCCGACGTTGGCGACCGTGGCGCGGTGCCCGAACACCACCCGGGCGATCCCCATCGCGACGGCGAAGCTGAGCGGCCCGAGCAGGTCGCCGGTCACCTTGTCCAGGCCCAGCCCGGCCTGCGCGTAGGCCGACGCCCACTGGCTCATCGCCTGCTCCGAGGCGCCCGCGGCGACCATGATGGCGACGAAGACCCAGAACGCGCGGACCTTGAACAACTGCGCGTACGTCATGCCCCGGCCGTCCTCGACGAGCGCGTAGAACGGGACGAAGCAGATCAGGACCGCGTTGGCCAGCGGCACCGCGGCCCACGCGAAGCAGAACAGCGGCCAGGCGTCCGGCCCGGCCAGCGCGAAGGCGGCCGTCGTCAGCAGGACGACCGCGACGTGGCCCCAGCAGTAGAACGAGTGCGCCAGGCTCATGTGGAACGCCTTGTTCTCGGTCGGGCAGGCCTCCACCACCGGGCTGACCAGCACCTCCAGCAGCCCGCCGCCGACGGCGCAGATCACCGTCGCCGCCAGGATGCCGACCAGCGGGTCGGGCAGCGCGAACGGCAGCGTGCCCATCGCCACCAGGCCGACCGCCGCCGTCACGTGCGCCACGCACATGGACACCCGGTAGCCCACCGCGTCGATGATCCGCGGCGCGACGAGGTCCACGAGCAGCTGCAGGCCGAAGTTGAGGCTGACCACCAGCCCGATCGCGGCGAAGGAGATGCCGAACCGGTCGTGCCACAGCACGAAGAACAGCGGCCCGAGGTTGTTGATGATCGCCTGGGTCACGTACCCGACGTAGGCGGACGCGATGGTGTGGCGGTGATCGAGGCGGGAGTGCACCGTCGCCACGCTAGCGCCGCGGCGCCCCGGCGTGTCGTGTCGTCCCGCCGGTTGCCATCGTCGCGGCCGAAGGCGGTGCCGTCACCCGGTCCGGTCGGGGCGCAGCAGCGCCCAGACCTCGGCCACGATCTCGCCGCGCGGGCGGGTGGCGTCGAGCAGCACCGTGGCCGCGGCCCGCAGCAGCGGCTCGACGGTCTCGACGTGCTCGGCGATCTCGGCGCGCTGGGCCGGGGTGCCGCCGTAGGGGTTGGTCGTCCGGGCGGCGACGCGCGCCAGCAGCACCGGCAGCGGCGCGTGCAGGTGGACGATGTGGTCGAAGCGGTCGGCGAAGCGGCCCTGGTTCTGCGCCTGGCCCGCCACGACGACCTCGTCGCTGTCGGCGAGCAGCCGCGTCATCCGTGGTTCGTCCCACACCCCCGGCGCGACCTCCCAGCCGTCCACGTCGGTCTCCACCGTCGCGACGCCCCGGGCGGACAGCGCGGCCAGCAGCGTGGACTTCCCGGTTCCCGACATGCCGCTGACCTGGATGCGGACCATCAGTCCAGCAGTTCCCGCACGGCGGCGTCCGCGAGGAGCCGGCCCGCGTCGGTGACCCGCACCGACCCGCGCTCGCGGACCAGCCAGCCGCGGCGCTCCAACCCCGGGACGCGCCGGCGTTCGGCCGGGGTGAGCACCTCCTCGGGCAGTCCCCTGCGCAGCCGCAGTTCCAGCAGGACGCGCTCGATCCGGCGGTCCTCGGCCCCCAACCGCTCCCGGCCCGCGGCCGGCGAGTGCCCGGCCGCCAACGCGGAGCCGTAGCTGCGCGGGTGCTTGGCGTTCCAGAACCGGACGCCGCCGACGTGGCTGTGCGCGCCCGGCCCGAACCCCCACCAGTCGTCGCCGACCCAGTAGGCCACGTTGTGCCGGCACTCGTGCCCCCGACGGCTCCAGTTGGAGACCTCGTACCAGTCCAGCCCCTGGCCGCGCAGCAGGCCGTCGGCCAGCGCGTACTTGTCGGCCAGGTCGTCCTCGTCGGGCAGCGGCAGTTCGCCGCGCTTCACCCGGGCGGCGAACCGGGTGCCGTCCTCGACGATGAGCGAGTAGGCGCTGACGTGGTCCGGGGACGCCGACAGTGCCGCCTCGATCGACGTGCGCCAGTCCTCGACCGACTCCCCGGGGGTGCCGTAGATCAGGTCCAGGCTGACCGAGGAGAAACCGGCCGCGCGAGCCCACGCGACGGCGTCCAGGGCGCGACCGGGGTGTGGGTGCGCTCGAGCGTGGCCAGGACGTGCGGCACGGCGCTCTGCATCCCGAACGAGATCCGGGTGAAGCCGGCCTCGACGAGGCGCTCGAGGTAGGCCGGCGTCACCGAGTCGGGGTTGGCCTCGGTGGTCACCTCGGCGTCCGGGGCGAGCCCGAACCTGCCCTTGAGCGCGGTCAGCAGCCCGGCGAGTTCGGTGGCGGGCAGCAGCGTCGGCGTCCCGCCGCCGAAGAAGACGGTGCTGAACGGCCGCGGCTCGCCCAGGACGCCCGCGGCGAGGTCGATCTCGGCGCGCACCGCGTCCAGGTAGCCGCGCTGGGACGCCCCGGGCGCGGCCCCCAGCTCCGCGGCGGTGTAGGTGTTGAAGTCGCAGTAGCCGCAGCGGGTGGCGCAGAACGGCACGTGCACGTACGCCGAGAGCCGGCGGCGTTCCTGGCCGGCCAGCGCCTCGGCCGGCAGCGCCCCGTCGGTGGGGGCCGGCTCGCCCTCGGGCAGCGCGGAGGGGCTCATCGGCTCCCCCGACCCTCGGCACGCACCCCGCCGGACGGGCGAAGCGGGCCCGTCGGGATCCGATCGGACGCCTCGGGCGCGGCCCGGTGCGCGGTCACGTCAGCTCCCGGACGCCGTCGCCGACCGCGGGCGGCGGGAACGGCAGCGGGAGGCCGTCCAAGGCGTGATGGCACGCGCACTCGCCGGACGGCGCCCCGCTCACGGTGCGCGCCAGCAGGCCCTTGAGCCGCTCGATGTTGCCGGCGAAGACGGCCTTGACGTCGGCGGCGGTCACGCCCGCCTCGCCCTCCAGGCCGGCGTCGTTGTCGGTGACGCAGGCGACCGTCGCGAAGCACATCGCCAACTCGCGGGCCACGGACGCCTCGGGCATCCCGGTCATGCCGACGACCGACCAGCCGTTGGCGGCGTGCCACTGCGACTCGGCGCGGCTGGAGAACCGCGGCCCGTTGATCACCACCAGGGTGCCGCCGTCGGTCAGCGGCGTCGCCTCGTCGGCGGCGGCCAGGAACGCTGCGCGGGTGCGGGCGCAGTACGGGTCGGCGAAGGGCACGTGCACCACCCCGCCCTCGGTCTCCCAGACGGTGTGGCCCGGGCGGTGGGTGCGATCGACGACCTGGTCCGGGACCACGAACGTGCCGGGCGGCAGTGTCGGCTGCAGCGACCCGACGGCGCACGGCGCGAGCACCGTGGCGACCCCGAGCGCCTTGAGCGCCCACAGGTTGGCCCGGTAGTTGACCAGGTGCGGCGCGTGCTGGTGCCGCTCGCCGTGGCGCGGCAGGAACGCGACGCGGCGCCCGGCGACCTCGCCGAGCGTCACGGGCGCCGACGGCGGCCCGAACGGGGTGTCGACCTCGACGCGGACGGGGTCGGCGAAGAACGAGTAGAAGCCGGAGCCTCCGATGATCCCGATCTCGGCGCGCAGGTCGGCGCGCATCAGCCCAGCGCGGCGAACAGCTCGCCCAGGACGGGGTTCCAGCCGCGGACGTCCACGTGCGCCACGATGCCGTTGACCTGGAACGGGTCCTCGGCCAGGCGCGCACGGGCGTCCTCCTCCGACGTGGCGCGGACGACGATCAGGGCGGCGTCCGGGCTGCCCTCGCGCCCGGCGAGCGGGCCGGACAACACCACGGTGCCCGCGTCGGCGAGCTCGCCGAGGTGGGCGCGGTGCGAGGCGCGCACCTCGTCGCGGCGCGCGGTGTCGTCGATGTAGGTGTACTGGACGGCGAACAGGCTCATGGATCTCATCCTAGGAGCTGATGTGTGCCTCGCCGGCGCCGGGCACACTGGGTGGCATGAGCATCCCGACCGGACCCTGGCAGTCCCCTGCGCCGGCCCCGAGCTCGTGGCAGCAGGGACAGTTCTCCGCGCCCGCCCCGGTGGTGATCGACCGGCGCCCCGGCGCGGTGGCCTCGTTCTTCTTCATCGGCTCGTGGCTCGCGCTGCTGTGGCTGCTGGAGGGCGTGGACGCCGTCACCGGCGGCGCGCTCGACACCTTCGGGGTGAGCCCGCGCGACGTCACCGAACTGCCGCAGATCCTGTCGGCCCCGTTCCTGCACTTCGGGTTCAACCACCTCATCGCGAACTCCGTGCCGTTCCTGGTGCTGGGCGTGCTCGTCCGCATGACCGGACGCCGCGACTTCTGGGTCGCGACCCTGTGCTCGATCGTGGTGTCGGGCCTGGTGGCCTGGCTGGTGTCGGCGCCCTACACCGTCACGGCGGGCGCGTCCGGGCTGATCTTCGGCTGGCTCGGGTTCCTGCTGGTGCGGGGGTTGTTCGCCCGCAACTGGGTGCAGATCCTGGTCTCCGCCGCCGTGTTCGGCTTCTTCGGAGGCATGCTCTGGGGCGTGTTCCCGACCATGCCCGGCGTCTCGTGGCAGGCGCACCTGGGCGGCGTGCTCGGCGGCGTCCTGGCCGCCTGGTGGCTCACCCGCCGCGGTCGCGGCGCCGCGACCGTCCTGCGGTAGCCCGCGGGGCGGCGCCGGGAACCTGCGCCACAATGGGGCGCCATGGGTTCCCTGATCTACAGCAATCCCCTGGCCACCCCCGACGACGTCGCAGGCTTCCGCATGGAGGGTCCCGGCGTGGTGGGCTTCCCGCGCGGCCGTCTCCGTCTGGAGAGCCTGGCGCATCCGGACGAGGGCCAGGCGGCCAACCTGGTGTTCTGGTGCGACGAGTCCTTCGGCGACGGCATCGAGATCAGCTGGGACTTCCACCCCCTCACCGAGCCGGGGCTGGCGATCCTGTTCTTCCACGCCGTGGGATCGGAGGGCCGCGACCTGTTCGACCCCTCGCTGAAGGCCCGCACCGGCCCCTACGACCAGTACCACAGCTCCGACATCGCGGCCTATCACGTGTCCTACTTCCGGCGGATGTGGCCGACCGAGCGCCGCTTCCACACCTGCAACCTGCGCAAGTCGCCCGGCTTCCACCTCGTCGCCCAGGGCGCGGACCCGCTGCCCGGCGCCCTGGACGCCGACCCGCCCTACCGCGTCCGGGTCACCGTCGCCGACGGTGACGTGAGCTTCGCCATCGACGGCCTGACCCTGTTCCGCTGGCGCGACGAGGACGCCCCGGGCGGGCCGCGCCTGGCAGGCGGCCGCGTGGGCTTCCGCCAGATGGCGCCGCTGATCGCGGAGTACGCCAACCTCGAGGTTCACCGCCTGGGCTAGGCCTTTCGCGGGCACCGTCCGCGCGCGGGACCGGATCGGTTCGGATTAGTTTCGCCAGAACCCTTGCCAATTGGAACGTTTCATAGTTACTGTCGCCTGGTCACCCCACACGAGAGGCGGCGCGCGATGACGCGAACCACCACCCCGATCTCGCGATCAGGAACCTGGGCCGAGCGGGCCTACGAGGCCGGCAACGCCGTCCTGCTGGCGCTGCAGTTGCAGGGCCTGATGGTGCTCGGCACGCTCGCCGGCGGCGTCCTGTTCGGGCTCGCGCCCTCCCTGACGGCGGCCGCCGCCCTCGCCCGCGCCGACCGGCGCGGCGACCTCGTCCGGCCGTGGCGGGATTTCTGGCCCACCTGGCGCGCCGACCTGGTGCCCGCCACGCGCGCGGCCGCGCCGCTGGCCGGGCTCGCCCTCATCGCGGCGGCCAACCTGACCTTCGCCGCGCCGCTGGGCCTGGGGTGGGCGATCGCGTCGATCGCCGCCGCGCTCGCGATCGCGACGGCCGTCGCCTGGTTCCCGGCGCTGTACGCGCACTACGCGATGCCCTGGCCGCGCTACACGCTGCTGGCACTCGCCCTGGTGGCGCGCAAGCCGCTCGCCTCGATCATCCTGCTGTTCCTCTCCGCCGGCCTCGCCTTCCTGGCCACCTGGTCGCCCGCCATCGCGGTGTTCGTGGCCGCCGGCGCGTGGGTGCTGGTCGGCTCGCGCGTCGCGCTGAGCGCGTTCGACGAGAACGAGGAGCGGCTCGCCGACGGCCCCGAGGTGCCCGACCTCGTCGCGACGCTGCCCTCGCGCCCCCTGGATCTCTCCTAGCACGACCCCCTCGTCCCCCCACCAGTACGACACCTCGTCCCCCCACCGAAAGGACAACGACGTGCCTACCCCCAAGAAGCTGCTCGCCGTGGCTCTGAGCGCCGCCCTCGGCGTCTCCCTGGCCGCCTGCGGCGGCGCCCCGCAACAGGCCGACACCGAGGACCTGGCCACCATCACGGTCATGGGGCCGGTCCTGGATCAGCAGGCCCCCGCCGGCGACGGCATCCTCCACAAGAAGATCGAGGAGTTCACCGGCAAGAAGCTCGCCATCACCTGGGTGCCGAACTCCGCCTACGGCGACCGCACCAACGTGACGCTGGCCGCCGACAACATCCCCGAGGTGATGGTCATCCAGGACAAGGCCCCCGGCTTCGTCCGCTCGGCGCAGGCCGGCGCGTTCTGGGACCTGACCGAGAAGCTGAACTCCGGCAAGTGGCCCCACCTCAAGGCCGAGAACGAGGCGATGCAGCTCAACGCGTCCATCAACGGCAAGAACTACGGCGTGCCGCGCCTGCGCGACCCCATGCGCACCGCGGTGATCATCCGCAAGGACTGGCTGGACAAGCTCGGGCTGCAGATGCCCGAGACGACCGAGGACCTGTACGAGATCGCCAAGGCGTTCACCACCCAGGATCCCGACGGCAACGGCAAGGCCGACACCTACGGGCTCATCCTGCCCAAGTGGGGCGGCTACCAGAACGCGGGCCCCTACGACGTCATGGAGACCTGGTACGGCGCCCCGAACGGCTGGGGCGAGAAGGACGGCAAGCTCGTCCCCACGGTCGACACCCCCGAGGCGCTCGAGGCCGCCAAGTTCTTCAAGAAGCTCGTCGATGAGAAGCTGGTGAACCCCGACTACGCCTCCATGGACGCCACCAAGTGGAACGACCCGTTCGTGCAGGGCAAGGGCGGCATCATCATCGACGTCTCGTCCCGCGCCGCCGCGATCATGGGCCTGTTCAAGCAGCAGGACGCCCAGAACTTCGCCTCCTACGTCGACATGACCGGCAACCTCAAGGGCCCCGACGGCGAGAAGCGCTCCTACCCGACGCTCGGCTACGCGGGCTTCCTCGCGATCTCGCGCCAGTCGGTCCCCACCGAGGCCGAACTGGACGACATCCTCACCACGCTGGACAAGCTCGCCTCCAAGGAGGGTCAGATCCTGGAGAACAACGGCATCCAGGACGTCAGCTTCAAGGTCGACGGCGACTGGTCGGTGACCATCAAGGGCGGGGACGCCGACGTCATCAACGCCGACACCAAGTCGTTCGCGCAGCTGGGCACCAACACCGCCGGCTACGAGGCCTACACCGTGAAGCCGTCCACCGCGGACGAGGAGGCCTTCTACCTCAAGCGCCTCGCCATCCATGAGGAGGATATGAAGACGGCCGTGCACAACCCGGCCAACGCGCTGGTGTCGGAGACCTTCGTGTCCAAGGGCGCCCAGCTCAACCAGATCCTGGTCGACGCGCGGCTGAAGTTCATCGCCGGCCAGTTCACCGAGGACCAGTACAACGCCGAGGTGAAGCGCTGGCACGCCGAGGGCGGCGACCAGGTCATCAAGGAGATGAACGAGCTGTACGCCAAGCGTTGACGCGCCCGTGGGGGACGCGCCCGGCGCGTCCCCCACGACCCTCCCCCGTCCCCTCCTGCTGAGGAGCCCCCCATGGCCCAGACCATGAACCCCGACAGCCTGGCCGAGCAGGCCCTGGCCGTCGAGGAGGTCGACAGCGACCTCGAACAGCGCCCGCGCGGTCGAAAGCGCCGCGCCCCGGCCGGCCGCCCGGTGTCAATGCGCGCCCGGTTCGTCCAGTACCGCTGGCTGTTCCTGATGCTCATCCCGGGCGTCCTCTACTTCGCGCTGTTCAAGTACCTGCCGATGTACGGCATCACCATCGCCTTCCAGGACTTCCTGCCGTTCCTCGGCTACTCGGGCAGCCCCTGGGTCGGGCTGAAGCACTTCGAGGCGCTGTTCTCGGGGCCGGACTTCCCGCGCATCCTGGCGAACACGCTGATCCTGGCCGGGCTGCACATCGTGATCGTGTTCCCGGCGCCGATCCTCGTGGCGCTGCTGCTCAACGAGCTGCGGATCACCTGGCTCAAGCGTGCGGTGCAGAGCTCGATCTACATCCCGCACTTCCTGTCGTGGACGATCGTCGCGTCGCTGACGTTCCTGCTGTTCGGCCTGGATCCCGGGCCGATCACGAAGTTCGTCGCCGGCGCATTCGGGATGCAGGTCGACTTCCTGGCCGACCCCGAGTGGTTCCGGCCGCTGATCATCCTGCAGTCGATCTGGAAGGGCACGGGCTGGGGGACGATCATCTACCTCGCCGCGCTGACCGGCGTCGACCCGAACCTGTACGAGGCGGCCCGCATCGACGGCGCCAACCGCTGGCGTCAGATGTGGCACGTCACGCTGCCGGCGATCCGCAGCACCGTGGTGGTGATGGCGATCCTCATGACCGGCAACCTGCTGGACACCGGCTTCGAGCAGATCTTCCTCATGACGAACTCGCTGAACCGCAGCGTGGCCGACGTCTTCGACACCTACGTGTACACGATGGGCATCACCCAGGGCATGTACTCCTACTCCACGGCCGTCGGCCTGTTCAAGGCGCTCGTCGGCATCGTGCTCATCTTCGGCTCCAACGCACTGGCCCGGAAGTTCGGCCAGTCCGGACTCTTCTGAAAGGGGCGTCGACATGGCACGCGACAACACCTACAACACGCCGGGGAGCCGGATCTTCGACTCCCTCAACGTCGTCATCCTCATCGGGCTGGCGCTGCTCACCCTGCTGCCGTTCATCTACGTGCTGGCCGGTTCGTTCGCCCAGGAGTCGGAGATCATCAACCGCGGCTTCTTCCTGTGGCCCGAGAAGCCCTACCTGGGCGCGTACGAGTTCATCTTCTCGACGAACACGTTCGTGCGCTCGCTGGTGGTGACCATCGGGGTCACCCTCGTCGGCACCCTCGTCCAGGTCGCGCTGACGTTCCTCATGGCCTACCCGCTGTCGCGGCGCGGCCTGCCGGGACGCAACGCGCTGCTCAACCTGGTCATCTTCACGATGGTGTTCGGCGGCGGCATGATCCCCACGTTCCTCGTGGTGAAGCAGCTCGGGCTGCTGGACTCCTACTGGGCGCTCATCCTGCCCGCGGCGATCAGCCCGTTCTACCTGATCATCGTGAAGAACTTCTTCCAGGAGCTGCCCGAGGAACTGCAGGAGGCGGCCCGGATCGACGGCTGCACCGAGATCGGGGTGTTCGCCCGGATCGTCCTGCCGCTGTCCAAGCCGATCCTGGCGACCTTCTCGCTGTTCTACGCCGTCGGCATCTGGAACGACTACATGTCGCCGCTGCTCTACATCAGCGACACCTCCAAGTGGACGCTGCAGATGTTCGTCCGGCAGGTCACCGTGTCGGCCGACGCGCTGGGCAACCTCGACCCGAACTACGTGCCGCCGGAGCAGGGGTTGAAGTTCGCGATCATCGCGGTGGCGACCCTGCCGATCCTGATGGTCTACCCGTTCCTGCAGAAGCACTTCGCCAAGGGCATGCTGATCGGCTCGGTGAAGGGGTGACGCGGCGCTCCCCCGCCGTCCTGCTGGGCGGCGACTCGACCGTGGCGTCCTGCCCCGCCGGCGAGACCCCCATGTCGGGCTGGGGCGCGCACCTTGCGGGACCGCTGAACGCCCGCGTGAACCACGCCCGCGGCGCCGCCGGGCTGCCACCGGCCACCGTGGGCGTGCTCAACACCGCCAAGGGCGGCGCCACCACGGCGAGCTACCGCGAGGAGGGACTGTGGGACGCGCTGCTGCAGGCGTCCCGGCCCGGCGACACCGTCGTGCTGCAGTTCGGCCACAACGACCAGAAGCAGCCCGACGTCCTCGCCGCCCGCGGCGGGTTCAGCGACCGCCTGCGCGCCTTCGTCGCCGAGGCACGCGCCCACGGGCTCACCCCGGTGCTCGCCACCTCCGTCGAGCGACGGCACTTCGACGGGGACACCGTCAAGGCCACGCACGGCGACTACCCGCAGGCGACCCGGGACGTCGCCGCCGACCTGGGCGTGGCCTGCATCGACCTGACGCCGCTCACGGCGGCCCGGTACGCCGAGCTCGGGCCCGAGGCGTCCCGCGCGCTGTTCACCCACTTCCCGGCGGGCGCGCATCCGCTGTACCCCGACGGCATCGCCGACGACACCCACTTCTCGTTCCCCGGCGCGCTGGAGGTGGCCGAGATGGTGGCCGCCGCCCTCGCGCCGCTGCTCACCGACCGCGCCGAGGAGGCGCCCCCCGCATGACCGTCACCGCTCCGCTCCACCGCGTCACCCCCGCCCGCGACCAGGCCGCCACGTGGGGCGTGTGCTGGCCCCGCGGCGCGGTGCGGCCCAGCGCGTCCTTCACCCTGGACGCCGACGGCGCGCCCCACCCGGTGCAGAGCTGGCCGCTGGCCACCTGGCCCGACGGGTCGTGGAAGTGGACCGGGCACAGCTCCCCCGGGCTGCCCGCGGGCGCCCTCGCGGTCATGGCCCATCCGGCGGCGTCCCCTCCGGTCTCGTCCCCTCCGGTCGCAGCCCCTCCGGTCGCAGCCCCTCCGGTCGGAGCCCCTCCGGCAGCGGGGCAGGCGTCCCCCGATCCCGCCGACGGTGACGGACCCGATCCCGCCGACGGTGACGGACCCGGCGCGGCCGAAGGCGATGCACCCGGCCCGGCCGACGGACACACGCCCGGGGCGGCCGACGGCGCCGACGCGCTGCGGGTCACGGCGTCCGGAGACGGGTGGATCGTCGCCGACGCGACCCGCGCCTGGCACGTCGCTCCCGGACGCCACCTCATCGACCGCGTCGAGGTCGACGGCCGGCTCGTCGGGCGCGACGTGGCCCTGGTGAGCCTGTGGCAGGACGGCCCCGACGACGACGGCGCCCGGCCGGCGCGCGAGGACTGGTCGGGGCGCGTGGAGAGCGTGGTCGTCGAGCAGGACGGCCCCGCGCGTGCGGTCCTGCTGCTCACCGGCGCCCACCACCCCGACGGCGCGACCGCCCGCGGCTCGGACGCCTGGCTGCCGTTCCGCGTCCGGCTGATCTTCGGCGCCGGCCGCCCCGACGTGCTCGTGCAGCACACGTTCGTCTGGGACGGCGACGCCGCCACCGACTTCCTGGCGGGGCTGGGCGTCCGCGTCCAGGTGCCGCTGCGCGCCGAGCCGTGGAACCGGCACGTCCGGCTGTCGGGGCCGATCCACGACGGCCGCGTCGGGTTCCTCAGCGAGGCGGCCCTGGGCATCACCGGGCTGCGCCGCGACCCCGGTGCCGAGCGCCGCGCCGCGCAGGTGGCCGGGCGGCCGCTCGACGACCCGTCCGGCTGGCCGGCGACCGTCGGCGACCGGCTGCGCTGGATTCCGGTCTGGAACGACTGGTCGCTCGCCCAACTCAGCCCCGACGGCTTCACGCTGCGCAAGCGCACGGGACCCGGCCACGCCTGGGTGCCGATCCCCGGATCGACCCGCTCCAGCGGCTTCGCCTACGCGGGCGACACCGTCGGCGGCGTCGCGCTGGGGCGCCGCTCGTTCTGGCAGACCCACCCGGTCGGCGTCGACATCCGCGGGATGGGCGGCAACGCCGCGAGCCTGACCTCGTGGCTGTGGTCGCCCGAGGCGCCGGCGATGGACCTGAGGTTCTACCACGACGGGCTCGGGCAGGACACGTGGGCCGACCAGCTCGACGCGCTGGAGATCACCTACGAGGACCACGAACCCGGCTTCGGCGACCCGCACGGCATCGCCCGGACCGCCGAGCTGCGGCTGTTCGCCCACGCCGGGACGCCGACGCCCGAGGCGCTCGCGGCGGACGCGCTCGCGACCGAGGATCCCGTCGTCGTCATGCCCACGCCCGCGCACCTGGCCGCCTGTGGGGTGTTCGGCGACTGGCTGCCCATCGATCCGGCCGACGCCGCCGCGTCCGAGCTCGAGGCGCTGCTGGACGGCCTGTTCGCGTTCTACGCGGGCCAGGTCGAGGACCGGCGCTGGTACGGGTTCTGGGACTTCGGCGACGTCATGCACGCCTACGACCCCGACCGGCACCAGTGGCGCTACGACGTGGGCGGGTACGCCTGGGACAACTCCGAGCTGTCCACCGACCTGTGGCTCTGGCTGCAACTGCTGCGCACCGGGCGCGCGGACGTGTTCCGCATGGCCGAGGCGATGTCCCGGCACACCGGCGAGGTCGACGTCCACCACGTCGGCCGGTTCGCGGGGCTCGGCAGCCGCCACAACGTGCAGCACTTCGGCTGCTCGGCCAAGCAGCTGCGGATCAGCTCGGCGGTGTACCGGCGGATCCACTTCTACCTGACCGCCGACGAGCGCGTCGGCGACCTGCTGGCCGAGCTCGTGGACGCCGAGCGGACGTTCCTGGCGCTCGACCCGACCCGCAAGGTCCGCCACGACGGCTACGTGATGGACCCGCACGCGGTGTCGGTGGGCCTGGGCACCGACTGGAGCGCGCTGGCCTCGGCGTGGCTCACCGGCTGGGAGCGCGTCGGCGACGAGGCGGTGCGCGCCCGCTGCCGCGACAAGCTCCTGGGCACGATGGCGGACATCGGCGCCCTGCCGCAGGGGTTCCTGTCCGGCGAAGCGCGCCTCGACCTGGCGACCGGCCGGTTCGACACCGCCCCGGACCAGCGCTCGGTCTCTCACCTGTCGGCCGTGTTCGGCCTGGTCGAGGTGTGCGCCGAGGTCATCGACCTCACGGCCGGGACGCCCCACGAGCAGCCCGGTTTCGCCGAGGCGTGGGCGCGCTACTGCCGCCACTACCTCACCCGCGACGACGACCCGCGGGCCGCGACCGCCGCCGACGGCGTCCCGCTGGCGCAGGCGCACAGCCGGCTGGCGGCCTGGGCCGGAGCCCACGACGCCGACCCCGCGCTGGCGGACCTGGCGTGGTCGGCGTTCCTGTCCCCGCGCGACTCGATCCCCCACGACCGGCTGCGCCCGGGGCGTCCGCTCGGAGTCCGGGTCGAGGACGGCCCGACCGTGCTCGCGCCCGTCCGGGAGGCCCCCGGGGTCTCGACCAACGGGGCCGCGCAGTTCGCGTTGGCCGCGATCCAGAACCTGGCGCTGGCCCGCGCGGCGCTCCCGGGGGACGCGGATGCCTAGTGGCGCCCCGGAGGCGCGCCTAGGCTGGCGCCATGAGCTTCATGGAGGTCTTCGAGCCGG
This sequence comes from Propioniciclava coleopterorum, assembly GCF_011393335.1. Classification (NCBI taxonomy): domain Bacteria; kingdom Bacillati; phylum Actinomycetota; class Actinomycetes; order Propionibacteriales; family Propionibacteriaceae; genus Propioniciclava; species Propioniciclava coleopterorum. Next base: position 125,316 of record NZ_CP049865.1, read on the forward strand.
GGCTGCGGCACTGGCGCGAGTTCAAGGAGCTCCAGAAGGTCCTGGTGCACCGCACCGACCAGGCCGGCTCGGGCCGCAAGCCGGTCGACCTGGAGTCCGGCCGGATCGTCATCGAACTGCCCGACGCGGCCGCGTCCTCACCCGGTGATCAGGCGTCTTCCGGCTCGGACGCGGATGCCGCGACTCCGGGTGCCGACTAGTCTTGGCGCAGCGATCGGCGAGTGGCCTTTGGCTAGGACAGGGCCCACGGCGGCCCCTGCACAGATTGGCGCCCGATCGTGACCCTGACACCGTCCCCCGCCACCCGCGCCCCCGCCCGCTCCTGGCAGCGGTACGCCGACGCGACCACCTACCCGCCGCTGATCCGGGCCTACACCGAAGTGTCGGCCGCGGTGAAGGAGGCGGGGCTGCTGCGCCGGGCCCGCTGGTTCTACGTCCTGGTCGGCGCGATCCTGCTCCTGGGCTTCGGGGGCGTGTGGACCGGCTTCGTGCTGCTGGGGCCGAGCTGGTTCCAGCTGCTGATGGCGGCCGGCCTGGGCCTGTTGCTCACCCAGGTGGCGTTCCTGGCGCACGAGGCCGGCCACAAGCAGATCCTCGCCTCGGCACCCGCCAATGACCGGCTCGCCCGCGTCCTGGCCGGCCTGATCGGGATGAGCTTCTCGTGGTGGGACTCCAAGCACACCCGGCATCACGCCAACCCCAACCGGGTCTCCAAGGATCCCGACGTCGCCGTCGACACCATCTCGTTCCTGGAGGAGGACGCCGTCCGGGCGCGCGGCCTCATCCGCTGGATCACGCTGCGGCAGGGCTGGCTGTTCTTCCCGCTGCTGACGCTCGAGGGGCTGAACCTGCACGTCCAGAGCTTGCGGCACCTGCTCTCGCGCGGCCGGGTCAAGCACCGCTGGTGGGAGCTGTCGATGATCGCGGCGCGGTTCGCGGCGCTGATGATCCCGGTGTTCCTGCTCCTGCCGCTCGGGATGGCGTTCGCGTTCCTGGGCGTCCAGTTCGCGGTGTTCGGGGTCTGCATGGGCGCCTCGTTCGCGCCCAACCACAAGGGCATGCCCGTCATCGACAAGGACGCCCGCCTGGACTTCTTCTCCAAGCAGGTCCGCACGTCGCGCAACATCTCCGGCGGTTGGTGGGCCACCACGCTGCTGGGCGGCCTGAACTACCAGATCGAGCACCACCTGTTCCCGAACATGCCGCGTCCGCACCTGGCCAAGGCCCGCGTCATCGTCCGCCGGTTCTGCGCGGAGCTCGAGGTGCCCTACACCGAGACGAGCCTGCTGCGCTCCTACGGCATCGTGATCGCTTACCTCAACCGGGTCGGCCTGGCGGCCCGCGACCCGTTCGAGTGCCCGATCACCGCGGAGTTCCGCCGCGCCTGACAGACGCGCTTTTCGTGCTGGAGAGACGGCCGCTCGGACGCCTCCGGCCGCGGACCCGACCGCACCCGCTCCGCGTTCATGATGAGCAAGCAGCGCGACAGCTGGCACCACTGACCTGACCATCGGTGCGCCGAGCAGCCGCCCCCTTTTTCGCCAGTCGCCCCCGTTCCTGCGGGGGCAACTGGCGTCTACGGGGGCGGCTCGTCGCGAAAGGGGGCGGCTCGTCACGAACGGGGGCGGCTCGTCACGAACGAGGGCGGCTCGTCGCAAACCGCGGGTGGCTCGTCGCAAACGCGGGCGGGCCGTCACAACAAGGGCGATTCGTCATGGGATGCGGGAGCCCCACCGCCTGGCCCTAAGCCTCCACTCCGAAGACGCCCCCGTTAGCGCCAGTCGCCCCCGTTGCAGCGTGGGCAACTGGCCTCAACGGGGGCGACTCGCCGCAAACGGGGGCAGCTCGTCACAAGAGCGAGCGCTTCGTCGCAAACGCGGGCGGCTCGTCGCAAACGCGGGCGACTCGCCGCAAACGGGGGCGACGCGACGCGAACGGGGGCGACTCGTCACAAGGGCGAGCGCGCCGTCGCAAACGCGGGCGGGCCGTCGCAGACGCGGGCGACCCCACGCAGAACCGCGGCGAGCTCCGGGCTACTTGGGGTCGCGGGACTCGCCGGTGGAGAGCGCGGCGACGAACGCCTCCTGGGGGACCTCGACGCGGCCGACCATCTTCATCCGCTTCTTGCCCTCCTTCTGCTTCTCCAGCAGCTTGCGCTTGCGGCTGATGTCGCCGCCGTAGCACTTGGCGAGGACGTCCTTGCGGATCGCGCGCACGGTCTCGCGGGCGATCACCCGGGCGCCGATGGCGGCCTGGATCGGCACCTCGAACTGCTGGCGCGGGATCAGCTCCTTGAGCTTCTTGGCCATCGCGAGGCCGTAGCTGTAGGCGGCGTCCTTGTGGACGATCGAGCTGAAGGCGTCCACCGGCTCGCCGTGCAGCAGGATGTCCACCTTGACCAGGTCGGCGGTCTGCTCGCCGGCCTCGTCGTAGTCGAGCGAGGCGTAGCCCTTGGTGCGGCTCTTGAGCGCGTCGAAGAAGTCGAAGACGATCTCCGCCAGCGGCAGCGTGTAGCGGATCTCCACGCGGTCGGACGACAGGTAGTCCATGCCCTTCTGGAGGCCGCGGCGCTGCTGGCACAGCTCCAGGATGGTGCCGATGTAGTCGGTCGGGGTCAGGATCGTCGCGTTGACGACGGGCTCCCAGACCTCGGCGATCTTGCCCTCGGGGAACTCGCTGGGGTTGGTCACCTGGTGCTGCGTGCCGTCCTCCATGACCACCTTGTAGACCACGTTGGGCGCGGTGGAGATCAGGTCGAGGTTGAACTCGCGCTCCAGGCGCTCCCGGACGATCTCCATGTGCAGCAGGCCCAGGAAGCCGATGCGGAAGCCGAAGCCCAGCGCGCCCGAGGTCTCGGGCTCGTAGGTGAGCGCGGCGTCGTTGAGCTGCAGCTTCTCCAGCGCCTCCCGCAGCTCGGGGAAGTCGCCGCCGTCGATCGGGTACAGGCCCGCGTACACCATCGGGTTGGGGTTCTTGTAGCCGGCGAGCGCCTGGGTGGCGGGCGCGTGCTGCAGCGTCACGGTGTCGCCGACGCGGCTCTGCCGGACGTCCTTGACGCCCGTGATGAGGTAGCCGACCTCGCCCACGCCGATGGCCTTGCTGGGCAGCGGCTCGGGGCTGATGACGCCGACCTCGAGGAGTTCGTGGGTGGTGCGCGTCGACATCATCGCGACCCGCTCGCGGTGCTTCAGTTCGCCGTCGACGACGCGGACGTAGGTGACGACGCCGCGGTAGGTGTCGTAGACCGAGTCGAAGATCAGGGCGCGGGCGGGGGCGTCGGGATCGCCGACCGGGGCCGGGATCTGCGCCACGATGGCGTCCAGCAGTTCGGGGACGCCCAGGCCGGTCTTGCCGGAGACGCGGAAGACCTCGTCGGGCTCGCACCCGACCAGGGAAGCCAGTTCCTCGGCGTACTTCTCCGGCTGCGCGCCGGGCAGGTCGATCTTGTTGAGCACCGGGATGATCCGGAGGTCGGCCTCCATGGCCAGGTACAGGTTCGCCAGCGTCTGGGCCTCGATGCCCTGGGCGGCGTCCACGAGCAGCACGGCGCCCTCACAGGCGGCGAGCGAGCGGGAGACCTCGTAGGTGAAGTCGACGTGGCCGGGGGTGTCGATCATGTTGAGGACGTGGTCGACGCCGCCGACCTGCCAGGGCATCCGCACGGCCTGGCTCTTGATGGTGATGCCGCGTTCGCGCTCGATGTCCATCCGGTCGAGGTACTGGGCGCGCATCGAGCGCTCGTCGACCACCCCGGTCAACTGCAGCATGCGGTCGGCCAGCGTCGACTTGCCGTGGTCGATGTGGGCGATGATGCAGAAGTTGCGGATGATCTGCGGGGGTGTGGCCCCAGGCTGCGGCGTGGTCACGCGACGGCCCCTCTCCGAGTGCTGGTGCTCCGTGTGCGGGTACGACGAGACGTCGCCCCGGCCACTGAGGGCGGAGCGACGTCGCGGGAGTTCGTCAGAGCGCGGCGGCAGCCGAAGCCACGGCCGACTTGCGGTTCGCGGCCTGGTTCTTGTGGATGACGCCCTTGCTCACGGCCACATCCAGCTCGCGGCACGCGACCTTCGCCAGCTCCTGCGCCTTGGCGACGTCGCCGGCCTCTGCGGCCTCGCGGAACTTGCGAATGTGCGTCTTGAGAGTGGACTTCACGGCCTTGTTGCGCAGACGCGCCTTCTCGTTCGTGAGGATCCGCTTCTTCTGGGACTTGATGTTCGCCACGGGCAAGCCTTCGGTTCAGGTTCGATCTAGAAGTGCGCCCACGACGGACGCGATGGCCTACATTACCAGCGACCCCGGCCGCCGCCCAAATCGGCTCCGGGGAGCCCCTCGGACGCCGCCGCGCGCCGCCGCGGACCCCTCAGCGCCCCATCCCGGAGTCGGGCCGACGCCCCCGCAGCCCGGCCACCTCCAGCACCAGCCGCTCCAGGGCGAAGGCCGGGTCGGCCGCCGATCCCTTGACCGCGGCGTCCGCGACCGCCACGCGCCCCAGGGCGTCGGCGAGCCCGCGCGGCGTCCAGTCGCGCGAGAGCCGCACCAGGTCCTTGACCTTCCACGGCGGGACGCCGATCTCGCGGGCGACGTCGCCGTCCCGCATCCGCTGCCCCGCGAGGTCGCTGTAGCGCCCCTGCTGCCGCAGCGCGGTCGCCAGCGCGCTCGTCACCAGCACGGGGGCGACCCCGGTGTCGAGCGCCCAGCGCAGCGCGCCCAGCGCCTCGTTGCGCCGCCCGGCCATGACGTGGTCGGCGACGGTGAAGCTCGTCACGTCGGCGCGGCCGGTGAAGTAGCGCCGGACGGCCGCCTCGCTGATGACCCGGTCGTCGGCGTCGTCGAGCAGCTGCCGCACGGCCCCGGCGACCGCGCGGGCGTCCGAGCCGAGGGACTCCACGAGCCGCGCCGCGGTGCCGGCGTCGATCCGGCCGCCCTGGCGCCGCGCCTCGTTCGCCGCGAACTGCGCCAGTTCCCAGGCCTTGATGGTCGGGCAGTCGATGGTGGCGACCTTGGCCTTCTTCAACGCGTCCAGGAGCCGCTTGCCCTTCACCCCGCCGGGGTGCACCAGGACCAGCGCGAGATCGTCCATCCGGGCCGTGGCGTAGCCCGCCAGGGCGTCGTAGAGGTCGGGCGTCACCTCGGAGATCGGGTTGACGACCACGATCGCGTCCGAGGCGAACAGCGAGCCGCCGGTCGCCTCGTTCAGCGCCGAGGCGTCCAGCCCCGAACCGTCCAGCATCGTGACGCCCGCCTCGGGCCGCTCGATGAGGGCGCGCTCGGTCAGGCCTCGCACCGCGCGCTCGGCCAGCAGCGCCTCGGGGCCGCTCACCAGCGTCACCGCGCCGAACAACGGGGCTGTCGTCTCCACCCCTTCATCCTGCCAGCACCCACCGACGGTCCGCTGCGGTGGGACCGTCCGGGCGATGCCCAGCCCCCGACCGGGTCCCGGGTCGACGAACTCCCGTGGGTGATCGGCCGCGCAGAGGCACGCAGAGGCGGGCTGGGGGCACTCCGCAGCAACCCCTGCCGCCCCCGGGACGGCCTGCGCTAGTGTGGCGGGTAAACGCATTCCCACGCTTGGAGGACCCTGTGACCACGACCATCGCCCAGGTCGGCGTCCGCGGCTTCGGCCGGATCCACATGGAGCGCATCGACCGGCTCGCCGGCATGGGCCGCATCGAACTCGTCGCCACCGCCGACCCCGGCGGCCCGCTGGAGGACCGCGACGTCGCCTGGTACCCCTCGCTGACCGAACTCCTGGAGCGGCACTCCCCCGACATCGTCAGCCTCGCCACCCCGATCGGGACGCACAGCGCGCTCGCGACCGAGGCGATGCGCGCGGGGGCCGACGTCTTCCTCGAGAAGCCCCCGTTCGCGTCCCTGGCCGAGTTCTGGCAGGTGCTCCGCGCCATCAAGGAGACCGGCAAGCAGGTCCAGATCGGGTTCCAGAGCCTCGGCTCCGACGGCGTGGCGCGGCTGCGCCAGCTGGTGGCCGACGGGACGCTGGGCGACATCGTGGGGATCAACGCCCGCGGCGCCTGGCTGCGGCAGCGCGCCTACTACGCCCGCGCGCCGTGGGCCGGCCGCCGCACCCTGGACGGCAAGCGGATCGCCGACGGCGTCGTCACCAACCCCCTGGCCCACTCCCTGGCGACCGCGCTCGTCGTCGCCGGCGTCACCGACATCGACGACATCGCCTCGGTGACCACCGAGATGTACCACGTGCACGACATCGAGGCCGACGACACCTCGTTCGTCCGGATCGACCTGGTCGACGGCCCGCCCGTGTGCGCCGCCCTGACGCTGGTGGCCCCCGACCAGGGCACCGCCATGGTGACCGTGGTGGGCACCCGCGGCACCGCCACGTACGAGTACACCGACGACGTGCTGCACCTGCAGGTCGACGGCGTCACCACGCACGAGACGTTCGCGCGCACCGACCTGCTGGAGAACTTCGTCGACCACCTCGAGGGTGGCGCCGAGGCCCTGGTGCCGCTGCAGGACACCATCGGCTTCATGTGCGTCCTGGAGGCCACGCAGGACCGGCCCGCGCCGCTGCCGATCCCCGACCGCTACGTCACCTGGCGCGGCGAGGGCCTGGAGGGCTACCCGATCCTCAAGGACGTCGAGTACTGGATGGACCAGGCGCTGGCCCAGCAGAACGGCTTCGCGGCGGCGGGCGCGCCCTGGGGCGACCCGGACGCCGTGGCCGTGTGGCGGCCGCGCACGGCGCTCGCGCACCTGGAGATCGACGGGCGCGTCGTCGCCGAGTACGCCGACGGCTCCGACATCATCCCCACGTCGAGCCCGCGCCCCTACCTGCACCCGATCCGGACGCTGGCCGGCGTGATGATCACCGACTCCCACCCGGCCGACCACGACTGGCACTGCGGGCTGGCCTTCACCATGCAGGACGTCGACGGCGTCAACTTCTGGGGCGGCCGCACCTACGTCCGGGACCGCGGCTACACCTGGCTGGGCGACCAGGGCGCCATCACGCACACCGACTGGCTGGAGCGCACCGACCACAGCCTCACCGAGACGCTGACCTGGGCGGGGCCGATCGTGGAGCCGCTCGAGCACCCCATCGCGCCGGTCGAGCTCACCGAGACCCGCCACCTCGCGTGGCACCGCGCCGGCGAGGACGCGTGGGTGCTGGACGCCGACCTCGCGCTGGAATCCCCCACCGGCGCCCCCGTGACGCTGGGTGGCCCCGGCACCAACGGACGCGACGTCGGCTACGGCGGCTGGCAGCTGCGGCTGCGGCCCAGCGAGGACGTCCGGATCTGGGGGCCCGGCTTCTCCGGAGTCGAGGCCATTTTCGGCCGCACCGCGCCCTGGCTCGCCTGGTCGGGCTCCTTCGCCGGCGCCCCGGTCACGATCGTCATGGCGCACCTGGACGCCGAGGCCGCGGCGTCCGACCGCTGGTTCGTCCGGCACGGCGACTTCGACGGACTGGGCACCGCCCTGGCCTGGAGCGAGGTCGTGCCGGTGCCGGTGCGGCGCCGCTACCGCCTGATCGTGGCCGACGGCACCCTCGACGACGCCGCCATCGCGGCGCTCGTGCCCGAGCCGTCCTGATGACGCCGGCCGAGCTCGCCGCCGGGTTCGCCGACCCGCCGGTGGCGGCGCGGCCGTGGGCGTTCTGGTTCCTCAACGACGACACGCCCCTGGCCGAGCTGACCGCCCAGCTGGACGCCTTCGCCGCGGCCGGCTTCGGGACGGTGTGCCCGTGCGCCCGGATCGGGCTGTCGGAGTCGATCGGCTACCTCACCGACGCCTGGTGGGATCTGATGCGCGGCGTGGTCGCGCACTGCGCCGCCCTGGGGCTGCGCGTCGTGCTCTACGACGAGGCGTCCTACCCCTCGGGCGCCGCGAACGGCGCGGTCGTCGCCGAGAACCCGGAGTTCGCGTCCCGCTGCCTGGTGCGCACCACCGCCGAGGCCGAACTGTCGCCGGGCGGCGTGGCCTACCTGCGCCCCAACCCGGGCCGCTCGCTGTGGGACCGCCGCGTCGCCACCGTCCTCACCGACGCCGCAGGCGTCCGCCACCTCGTCACCCCGGACGCCGCGGGCCTGGTCCGGGTCTCGGCGGCCGAGCACGGGACCGGGACCGTCACCGTGGAGGCGTTCTTCGACGCCCCCAGCGGCGGCACGATCCGCGGCGCGCACGCCTGGCAGGACGACGAGTCCGCGCTCGCCCCCGCGTCCGCCGATCTGATGAACCCCGAAGCGGTCGCCGCCTTCCTGCGGCTCACCCACGACGCCTACGCCGAGCACCTCGGCGCCTGGTTCGGCACCACGATCGTGGCCCTGTTCACCGACGAGCCCGCGCCGTCGGGCCGCAACCCGCGCCCCGGCGCGATCGCGTGGACGCCCGGCCTCGAGCACGCGCTCGCCGCCGCCGCGGGCACCCCGGTCGAGGACGTCCTGGTCGATCTGGCCGACGCCTTCACCCCGGACACCAGGGTCCACGCCCTGCACGAGGCCGTCGTCGCCGAGCGGGTCGCGACGGTCTACCACGGCGCGCAGCGCGCCTGGTGCGACGCGCACGGCCTCGCCTTGACCGGCCACCCGGAGCGCCCCGACGAGATGGCCGCCCTGGACGCCTTCACCTGGCCGGGCCAGGACACCGTGTGGCGCTGGGTGCTGCCCGGCGCCTCCGCGCTGACCGGCCCCGAGTCGGCCGGGCCGCGGACGGCCTCGAGCGCGGCCGTCCTGCGCCGGCTCGCCGACCCCGCCGACGTCGCCCCCGTCGTCAACGAGGTGTACGGCGCCTACGGCTGGCGGCTCAGCCTGGACGAGATGAAGTGGATCGCCGACTGGCTGGCCGTCCGCGGCACGACGGCGTTCCTGCTGCACGCGCTGTTCGCCTCGGTGCGGGACAACCGGGCGTTCGAGTCCGAGCCGGACCTCGGCCTGGCCAACGCCTGGTGGCCGCACCTGCCGACCTTCGTGTCCTATCTGGCGCGGCTGTCGCTGCTCAACCAGGCGCTCCAGGAGCGTCCGACGGTGGCCGTGGCGGTGGTCGGCGACCGGGTCCCGGCCGACGCCGTCGCGCCGCTCCACACCCGGCAGGTCGGCTTCGTCTACGCCGGCCTCCCGGCGCTCGCCGCGCTTGCCGTGGACGCCGTCGTCGCGCTGCCCGGCGACGCGGACGCCGTGCGCGCGGCCGCGCCGCAGGCGCGGATCATCGTCGCCGAGGGCGCGGACTGGTGGCGCGACCTCGCGCCGTCCGGCCCGCCGGTCCTGTCCGGGGAGCGCGCCGACCTGCGCGTCCGGTCGGGGCGCCTGGGCGACACGGACGCCGCCCTGCTCACCAACGAGGGCGAGGACCCCATCACGGTCGCCGCCGGCGGCGCCGCCTGGGACCCCTGGACGGGCACGATCACCGCGGTCGACGGCCCGCTGACGCTGCCCCGGCGCGGGGCGATCTGGCTCACCGACGCCGTGCCGGAGGGCACGCCGCCGGCGCCGCCGCCCCGGGAGCCGGGCGCCCCGGTCGCCCTGGCGCCGTGGCGCAGCGACCCCGCCGCTCCGGCGGGCGACTGGACCGCGGACCCGGCCTGGGAGACCTTCGCCGGCGCGGTGACCTACGCCACCTCCTTCACCCTCGCCGAACCGACCGACCTCCTGCTCGACCTGGGTGCGGTCGGCGACAACGCCGACGTCCGCGTCAACGGCACGCCCGTCGCGGCGCTGTTCTGGGCGCCCCAGCGCTGCACCGTCCCGGCGGCGGCGACCCGGGCCGGGAGCAACACGCTCGAGGTCGGCGTCACGAACAGCAGCGCCAACCGGTACGAGGGTGCGCTGCGGCCCTCGGGCCTGATCGGTCCGGTGACGCTGCACCTCGCCGTCGCCGTCGCGCCGGGCCGCTAGGTTGGCGGCATGAAGAGCGTCTTCCTCATCCGCCACGGCGAGGCCGAGTTCACCGGACGCGGACGCGGCGACCACGGCCGCATCCTCACCGACGAGGGGCTCGCCCAGGCCGCTCGGCTCGGCGAACTGCTCGCCGACGCCGGCGTCGAGGTGGTGCTGGCGTCCTCGGCCGACCGCGCGCTCCAGACGGCCCGTGGCATGGCGCTGCCCGCCCGGGTCGAGCCGCTCGACGAGCTCTACAACGCCTCCACGCTCGGGATCCTGCGCGCGCTGGCCGACCTGGACGAAGGCGTGACGGTGGCCGCGCTCGTGGCGCACGCCCCCGGCGTCCCGGCGCTCGTGGACGAGCTCACCGGCCCCGGCAGCGACCCCGACGCCATCGCGCTGGTGCGGTCGCACTACCCCACGGCGACCGTCGCCCGCATCGACTTCGACGGCGGCTGGGACGAACTCGCCGCCCCACGGCTGGCCTGGGCCGACCGCGGCTGAATCGGCGACGGCTTCCCGTCGCCCGGACAAGAATCGCATTCAGCCCATTTCCGCAGGTCACGATTCCCCAACACCTCGACGATTCCTTTGACTTGCGTTTCGGCAACCGCTTACCTTGAATGCGACGCACGCAACGACGCATGGGGGAGCGCATGGCGCAGAGGAAGTCCTGGACCCGACGCCTGCGCGAGGGCTGGCCACCGCTGGCCTTCGGCGTGGCCGTCTTCGTGCTCTGGTGGGCCGTCACGGCCGCCGGACTTGTGCCCGCCTTCCTCATCCCGTCCCCCGGCGACACCTGGGCGGCGTTCGCCAAGAACGTCCCCTACTTCGCCCAGCACACCGGCGTCACCACGATCGAGACGCTGCTCGGCTTCGTGATCGCCGCGATCATCGGCGAGGTCGTCGCGATCGCGATGGTCTACTCGCGCCCCATCGAGCGCACCCTCTACCCCATCGTCCTGTTCGCGCAGGTGATCCCGAAAATCGCCATCGCGCCGCTGTTCATCGTCTGGCTGGGCTTCGGGCTGGCCCCCAAGGTCGTCGTCGCCGTCCTCATGGCGTTCTTCCCGGTCGTGATCTCCGGCCTGGCCGGCCTGAAGTCCGTGGACCGGGAGATGCTCGAACTGGCCGACACCATGGGCGCCAGCAACTGGAAGGTGTTCAGCAAGATCCGGTTCCCCGCCTCGCTCCCCCAGCTCTTCAGCGGCCTCAAGGTGGCCGCGACGCTGGCGGTCACCGGCGCCGTGGTCGGGGAGTTCGTCGGCGCCAACTCCGGCCTGGGGTACGTCATCCTGCAGGCCAACGGCAACATCGACACCGCCACCCTCTTCGTCGCGCTCATCATCATGTCGCTGCTCGGCGTGGCGATGTTCGCGGTCATCGAGCTGATCGAGCGCCTGGTGATCCCCTGGCACTCCAGCTTCCGCAATGCACCCGCCGCCACCGTCCAATTCTGAAAGGCGAACATCATGTCCATTTCGCGCAAGGGATTCCTCGCCGGCCTCGGCGCCACCGTCGCCCTCGCGGCGGCCGGCTGCTCCACGGGCCCCACGGCCGCACCGGCCCCCACCGGCGGCTCCACCGCGGGCGCCGCCCCCACCCCGGTGACCCTCATGCTCAACTGGTACCCCTACGGCGAGCACGCCGGCTTCTACTACGGGGTCGAGAAGGGCATCTTCGCCCGACACGGCATCGACCTGAAGATCCAGGCCGGGCAGGGGTCGACCAAGACGGTGCAGGCCGTCGGCGGCAACCAGGTGATGTTCGGCTGGGCCGACACCCCGGCCGTCCTGAGCAACATCGACAAGGGCGTCAAGGCGCGCAGCGTCGGCGTCTTCCTGCAGACCACCCCGTCCTCGGTGCAGCTCTTCGAGGAGAAGGGCGTCAAGACGCCGGCCGATCTCAAGGGCAAGACCATCGCGGTGTCCGCGGGCGACGCCCCCACCGTCATGTTCCCGACCTACCTGAAGAAGGCCGGGTTGCAGCCCACCGACGTCCAGACCCAGAACCTGGACGCCGCGGGCAAGATCTCCGCGGTGCTCGCCGGCCAGGTGGACGGGCTCATCGGCTTCGCCCACGACCAGGGCCCGACGATCGCCGCGAAGTCGGGCAAGCCGATGACCTACCTGCGCTACTCCGACGTCGGGTTGAACTACTTCTCCAACGGCCTGATCGTGAACCCCGAGACCATCAGCTCCAAGCCGGAACTCGTCAAGGCCATGGTCGCCGCCACCTCGGAGGCGTACGCCGCCGCCGCCAAGGACGTCGACGCGGCCGCGAAGTCGATGGAGGGCAAGGACCCGCAGATGCCGGCGCTGCCCGTCCTCACCCAGCAGTGGACCGAGACGATCAAGCTGCTCAGCACCGACGCCACGAAGGGCAAGGCGCCCGGCACCAACGCCGCGTCCGACTGGGACGCCACGATCAAGGTGCTGGCCGACGCCGGCCTGATCGGCGGGGTCAAGCCGGCCTCGACCTACTTCGACGCGTCGTTCCAGCCGACCGCATGAGCGACGCCCGACCCCTCACGGTGGACGCGTCCGGCGTCAGCGTGACGTTCGCCACCAAAGCCGCCCAGGTGCCGGCCCTGCGCGACGTCACGCTGAGCGTCGAGCCGGGCGAGTTCGTCTCGATCGCCGGCCCCTCGGGCTGCGGCAAGTCGACGTTCCTGAAGGCGGTCGCCGGCCTGGTCAAGCCCAGCGCCGGGTCGATCACCCTCAACGGGACGCCGGTGACGGGTCCCCGCAACGACGTCGGCTTCGTGTTCCAGCGGCCCGCGCTGCTGGAGTGGCGCACCGTCGAGCAGAACATCTGGCTGCAGGGCGAGATGCGGGGGCTGCCGCGCTCGGCCTACCGGGGCAAGGCGACGGATCTGATCGAGCTGACCGGACTGCAGGGCTTCGAGCGGGCCTACCCGCACGAGCTCTCCGGCGGCATGCAGCAGCGCGTCGCGCTGTGCCGCGCCCTGCTGCACGAGCCGCAGGTGCTGTTGATGGACGAGCCGTTCGGCGCCCTGGACGCCCTCACCCGCGAGCGGATGAACCTCGAACTGCACCGGATCTGGGAGCAGACCGGGGTCACCGTGCTGCTCGTCACCCACTCGGTGCCCGAGGCGATCTACCTGGCGAACCGCGTCGTCATCATGAGCCCGCGCCCCGGCCGGATCCTGGAGCAGCTCGACATCGCCCTGCCGCGCGTGCGCGACTACGGCGACACCATGGCCGACCCGGAGTTCCAGCGGCTCACCGGACGCGTCCGTGAGCTGCTGGGTACCTCCGGCGAGGTGGACTGACCGACCCACGCTCCCCCGGCGCCCGACGCCGCGGGGACCCGACCAGGAGGTGTTCGTGGCATCCCCGACCATCGTGGCGGCCGAGGTGTACCCGGTCGCCGGACGCGACTCGATGGAGCTGAACCTCTCCGGCGCCCACGGCCCGTACTTCACGCGGAACGTGGTGATCCTGACCGACTCCGAGGGCCGCGAGGGCCTCGGCGAGGTGCCGGGCGGCGCCGCGATCACCGCGACGATCCAGGAGGCGTTCGCCCTGGTCGAGGGGTCGGGCGTCGGCGAGTTCGCGAACGTGCTGCGGCGGGTGGGCGAGCGGTTCGCCGACCGGGACGCGGGCGGGCGGGGGCTGCAGACCTTCGACCTGCGCACCACGGTGCACGCCGTGACGGCGCTGGAGTCGGCCTACCTCGATCTGCTCGGCCAGCACCTCGGCGTCCCGGTCGCCGCCCTGCTGGGCGACGGCCAGCAGCGCGACGCGGTCCGCGTGCTGGGCTACCTGTTCTACCTCGGCGACCCCGACCGCACCGACCTGGACTACCTGCGCGAACCGGACGCCGCGCACCCCTGGTACCGGCTGCGGCACGAGGAGGCCCTGACGCCGGAGGCCATCGTGGCGCTCGGCGAGGCGGCGCACGACCTCTACGGGTTCGCCGACTTCAAGCTCAAGGGCGGCGTCCTGCCCGGCGAGGAGGAGGTCGCGGCGGTCCGCGCCCTGAAGAGCCGCTTCCCGGACGCGCGCATTACCCTGGACCCCAACGGCGCCTGGTCGCTCGCCGAGGCCGTCCAGCTGTGCCGGCCGCTGCTCGACGTGCTGGCCTACGCCGAGGACCCCTGCGGCGCCGAGGGCGGGTTCTCGGGGCGCGAGGTCCTGGCCGAGTTCCGCCGCGCCACGGGGCTGCGGACCGCGACCAACATGGTCGCCACGGACTGGCGGCAGCTCGCCAGCTCGCTGGCGCTGCAGTCCGTGGACATCCCGCTCGCGGATCCGCATTTCTGGACCATGCGCGGCTCGGTGCGGGTGGCCCAGCTGTGCCACGGGCTCGGGCTCACCTGGGGCTGCCACTCCAACAACCACTTCGACATCTCGCTGGCGATGGTCGCGCACTGCGGCGCGGCGGCGCCCGGGGAGTACAACGCCCTCGACACGCACTGGATCTGGCAGGAGGGCATCGAGCGGCTGACCGTCGAGCCGCCGCGGATCGTGGACGGCCGCGTCGCCGTCGGCGGCCCGGGGCTCGGCGTCCGGATCGACCGCGCCCGGCTGGAGGCGGCCCACACCCTCCACCGGGAGAAGGCGCTGGGCACCCGGGACGACGCCCTCACCATGCAGTACCTTGTTCCCGGCTGGGTCTTCGACAACAAGCGCCCCTGCCTGGTGCGCTGACGCGGCGATCCGGCTCCGGAAACCGCGGGCCGCGGCTGCCGTTGCCCCGAATCTTCCACCGCATCACGTTCCCTGATAGTGTTTCAGGGAAAGCGCTTCCCGTCGTCGAGAGGACCTCACTGATGGACGCACGTCTGTCCCCCATCGTCACCCACTCGCTCGTCCCGGTCGTCGTCATCGACGACGCGGACAGCGCCCTGGGCCTGGCCGAGGCGCTCGTCGCCGGCGGCCTGCCAGTCGCCGAGGTGACGTTCCGCACCGCCGCCGCCGCGGAGGCGATCGCCCGCATGGCTACCAACCCCGACATCCTCGTCGGCGCGGGCACCGTCCGCACCGCCGAGCAGGTCGACCAGGCCGTCGACGCCGGCGCGAAGTACATCGTGTCCGCCGGGCTGAGCGCGGCCGTCGTGCGCCGGGCGCAGGACCGCGGCGTCCCGGTGCTGCCCGGCACCGTGACCGCCACCGAGATCCTGGCCGCCACCGAACTGGGGCTGGACACCGTGAAGTTTTTCCCGGCCGAGACCTCCGGCGGCGTCGCCGCGATCAAGGCGCTCGCCGCGCCGTTCCCCGACATCACCTTCGTGCCCACCGGCGGCGTCGGCCCCAAGAACCTGGCCGACTACCTCGCCGTGCCGGCGATCGCCGCCTGCGGCGGGTCGTGGATGTGCCCCCGCGACGCCGTGAAGGCCGGGGACTTCGCCACCATCGAGCGCCTCACCCGCGAGGCCGTCGAACTCGTCCGTTCCACCAAGGAGGCCTGAACCATGTCGATCACCCTGCGTCCCGCTGAGGAGTGCACCTACGACATCGTGTCGCTGGGCGAGGTGATGCTCCGCCTGGATCCGGGCGAGGGCCGCATCCGCACCGCCCGCCGCTTCGAGGCCTGGGAGGGCGGCGGCGAGTACAACGTCGCCCGCGGCATGTCGCGCGCGTTCGGGCTGCGCGCCGGCGTCGTCACCGCGCTGGTGGACAACGAGGTCGGTCGCCTGATCGAGAACATGATCCTGGCCGGCGGCGTGGACGCCCGCCACATCGTGTGGCGCGAATCCGACGGCATCGGCCGCAACGTCCGCAACGGCCTCAACTTCACCGAGCGCGGCTTCGGCGTCCGGGGTGCCGTCGGCGTGTCCGACCGCGGCAACACCGCCGCCTCGCAGCTGCGTCCCGAGGATGTGGACTGGGACCACCTGTTCGGGAAGCTGGGCGTGCGCTGGCTGCACACCGGCGGCATCTACGCCGCCCTGTCGGAGGCCACGGCCGAGACCGTCATCGCCGCGGTGAAGGCCGCCAAGAAGTACGGCACCGTCGTCAGCTACGACCTGAACTACCGTCCCAGCCTGTGGAAGTCGATCGGCGGCCTGGAGAAGGCGCGCGAGGTCAACACCACCATCGCGCCCTACATCGACGTGATGATCGGCAACGAGGAGGACTTCACCGCCAGCCTCGGCCTCGAGATCGAGGGCGTGGACGAGCACCTCACCGAGCTGCCGCTGGAGAGCTTCGCCAACATGATCCAGAACGCCGCCGCCACCTACCCGAACTTCCAGGTGATCGGCACGACGATGCGCAGCGTGAAGTCCGCCACGATCAACGACTGGGCGGCCATCGCCTGGTCGGCCGAGACGGGCGTCCTGCAGTCGACGCAGCGCCCCGACCTGGAGATCTTCGACCGCGTCGGCGGCGGCGACTCGTTCGCCTCCGGCCTGATCTTCGGCCTGCTGGACGGCCAGCCGCTGCAGACGGCGCTGGAGTACGGCGCCGCCCACGGCGCGCTCGCCATGACCACCCCGGGCGACACCACGATGGCCACCAAGGCCGAGGTGATCAAGCTCGCCGGCGGCGGCAGCGCCCGCGTCGATCGCTGACCGGAAGGAACCATCACATGAGCAACGCTGAGGAGAACACTGCTGTGAAGAAGGTCGCCCTCGTCACCGGAGGCAACCGCGGCATCGGCCGCGGCATCACCGAGGCGCTGCTCGCCGAGGGCTGGCGGGTGGCCATCATGGCCACCCGGCCGGCCCCCGAGGACGTCCTGGCCGAGCTCGGCGAGCTCGGCGAGGTCCGCTACACCCAGGGCAGCGTCGCCGACCTGGACGCCCACGAGCGCTTCGTCGCCGAGACGCTGGCGCAGTGGGGCCGGATCGACGCCCTGGTCAACAACGCCGGCGTCGCGCCGGCCGAGCGCGCCGACATCCTGGAGGCGACCCCCGAGAGCTACGACCGCGTCATGGACATCAACCTGCGCGGCCCGTACTTCCTCACCCAGCGCGTCGCCCGCGCGATGATCGCGCAGGACGCCCCCGGCGAGGGTGTCCGCGGCACCATCGTGAACGTGTCGTCGATCAGCGCCGACACCATCTCGATCAACCGGGGCGAGTACTGCCTGTCCAAGGCGGGCGTCGGCATGGCGACCCAGCTGTGGGCCGTCCGGCTGGCCCCCGAGGGCATCGTCGTCTACGAGGTGCGCCCCGGCGTCATCGCGACCGACATGACCGCGGGCGTCACGGCCAAGTACGACGCCCTGTTCGCCTCGGGCGCGGTCCCCATGCCGCGCTGGGGCTACCCCAGCGACGTCGGCGGCGCCGTCGTCCAGCTGACCGCGGGCAGGATGCCCTACTCCACCGGCGACGTCATCACCGTCGGCGGAGGCATGCAGATCAAGACCCTGTGAGGTGAGTGACATGGATCAGTCGACCTGGATCGACCAGCACGCCACCGGCCACCTGCAGGTGGACGGCCAGTCCATCCCGATCGTGACGGCGAACACCGTCGTGGTCGGCACCGGTGCCGCCGGCTACTGCGCCGCGGACCGCCTGGTGATGCTGGGCCAAAAGGACGTCGTGATGGTCACCGACAAGCGGCGGGCGGGCGCGTCCCGCAACGCCGGGTCGGACAAGCAGACCTACTACAAGCTGACGCTGGCCGGCGCCGAGCCGGACTCGGTGCGCGAGATGGCCGAGACCCTGTTCTCCGGCGGCTCGATGGACGGCGACATCGCGCTGGCCGAGGCCGCCTGGTCGCCGCGCGCGTTCTTCCACCTGGTGGAGTCCGGCGTCCCGTTCCCGCACAACGCCTCGGGCGAGTACGTCGGCTACAAGACCGACCACGACCCGCGGCAGCGGGCCACCTCGGTGGGCCCCTACACCTCCCGCACGATGGTGGAGAAGCTCGAGGGCCGGGTCAAGGACGGCCATGGCATCCCCGTGCTGGACCTGTGCCGCGTCGTCGACCTGGTCGTGGAGGACGGGGCGGTCGTGGGGCTGCTGTGCGTCCGGCTCGACGTCGGAGCCGACCATCCCAGCCGCTTCCTGCTGCTGCGCTGCACCAACCTCGTCTACGCCACGGGCGGGCCGGCCGGCATGTACGCCGACTCGGTGTACCCCAACGGCCAGTGGGGCGCCAACGGCGCCGCGCTGCGCGCCGGCGTCCACGGCAAGAACCTGACCGAGTGGCAGTTCGGGCTCGCCTCGATCCACCCGCGCTGGAACGTGTCCGGCACCTACATGCAGGCACTCCCCCGGTTCGTGTCGACCGACGCCGACGGCGGGGACGCCCGCGAGTTCCTGGGCGAGTTCCTGCCCGACTACGGCGATCAGCTCACCCGGATCTTCCTCAAGGGCTACCAGTGGCCCTTCGACGTCCGCAAGGCGCCCGAGGGCAGCTCGCTCATCGACCTGCTGGTGTACCAGGAGACCAAGCTCCGCGGCCGCCGGGTCTGGCTCGACTTCCGGGCCAACCCCGCCGAGGAGCACTTCGACGCCTCGAAGCTGTCCGACGAGGCGCGGGCCTACCTCGACGCCACCGGCGTCACCGGGCTGGGCGACAGCACGCCGATCGAGCGGCTGCAGCACATGAACCGGCCCGCCTACGAGTTCTACCTGCAGCGCAACCCCGGCGTGGACCTCGAGACGGACATGCTCGAGGTCGCGGTGTGCGCGCAGCACAACAACGGTGGCCTCGAGGTCGACCAGTGGTGGCAGTCGAACCTGGCGGGCTTCTTCCCCGTCGGCGAGGCGGCCGGCGCCCACGGCGTCTACCGCCCCGGCGGGGCGGCGCTGAACTCGGGCCAGGTCGGCGCGACGCGGGCGGCGTCCTACATCGCGCAGGCGCGCACCGAGGACCCCGTCGACGAGGGCACCTTCGCCTCGGCGGCGGCGCCGGTCGCCGAGCGGGCGGCGTCCCTGCTGAAGGAGGCGGGTGCGCGCGCCGCGTCCGGCACCGACGGCACCGACGAACTGCTCACCCGCATCCGCCGCCTGATGAGCGACAAGGCCGGCGTGGTCCGGTCGCGGGAGTCCGTCGCGCAGGCGCGCGAGGAGATCACCGCCCTGCTGGCCGGCTACGAGGCGACGATCGCCGCCGACCTGGACAGCCGCCGCTCGGTGAGCCGGCTGTTCCTGATCCGCGACATCCTGACGAGCCAGTACGTCTACCTCAACGCGATGGAGCACTACGTCGCCAGCGGCGGCCTGTCGCGCGGGTCGGTGCTCTACACCGACGCCGAGGGCGATCTGCCGGTCGTGGACGCGAGCGTCAGCGCGGCCCTGCCGGAGCTGTTCCGGCTGCGGCTGGACGCGGGCAAGCTGGACGACGTCATCCAGGTGACGAGCTGGGACGGCGCCGCCGACCCCGAGTTCACGTGGCGGGAGCGTCGCCCGATCCCCGAGCACGCCGAGGCGTTCGAGAACACCTGGCGGACCTACCGCGAGAACAAGAACATCGGCTGAGCGGTGGGGCGCACCCCGTGCGGGCGCGCCCCGTCGCCGACCGCCCCCACCGACCCACAGGAGGATCCATGCAGATCATCGCCCGCAGCGCCGACGTCGCGCCCGTTACCACCCCGAGGGCGCGCAGCGCCGGCTGCTGAGCCATGGCGGCTCGATGATGGTGGTGGAGTTCACGTTCACCGCCGGCACCGTCGCGCCGGTGCACCACCACCCGCACGAGCAGGTCGGCTACGTCGTCTCCGGCGACCTGACGCTGCTGATGGAGGGCAAGGAGGACGAGCACCTCACCGCGGGTGCGTCCTACTACGTGCCCTCGAACGTCCCGCACGGCGTCATCATCCACGCCGACACGGTGCTGGTGGACGTCTTCACCCCGCAGCGCGAGGACTTCCTCCCCGCCTGAGTTGTCTCCCCCGGGGCGGTCGCGCATGCCCGCCCCGGCCTCGAGGACCGGTCGGCCTGGTGTGAGAGCGGATCGGGTGACTCGCCCGGTGGCGAGAAGGTGTCGACGGCGAAAAATCAAGGATCGCGCACTCGCGCCTGCACGCCGGGATGCCGACAAGGGGCGATGCGCTCCCGCGCGTCGGTGACTGCGTGAACATTGAGTTTCTGCAGGCCCCGCGCGGTCGCGCGGCCGGCGTGACCGCCGCGGCCTCAGCGGCGCAGCGTCGTCCCGCTCAGGGCCTCGTGGTGGGTGACCAGGGCGGAGTGGTCCCGGTCGGACAGACCGCGGGCCGCCAGCCCGGCGAGCATCTCGCGCACCGCCGCGGTGAGCGGCAGCGGGGTCGCCGTCTCGTGGCCGGTCGCCAGGGCATTGTCGAGGTCCTTGGCGTGCAATTCCACGCGGAAGCCCGGGTCGAAGCCGCCCGCGAGCATCATCGGGCCCTTGGCCTTCATCACGTTCGAGCCCGCCAGCCCGCCGCCGATGGCGTCCAGCACCGCCGCCGGGTCCACCCCCGCGCGCTCGGCGAGCACGAGCGCCTCGCCCAGCACCGCGATGTTGACGGCCACGATCGCCTGGTTGGCCAACTTGGCGACGTTTCCGGCCCCAGCGGACCGACGCGGGTGGCGGAGGCGCCCACCTGCAGCAGCACGGGCCGCAGCCGCTCGAACGTGGCCTCATCGCCGCCGACCATGATCGCCAGCGTGCCCGCGACCGCGCCGGGCTCGCCGCCGGAGACGGGGGCGTCCAGCATGGTGACGCCGCGGGCGGCCAGCGCCTCGCCGATCTCCCTGGCCCCGCCGGGCGCGATGGAGCTCATGTCGACCAGCACCAGCCCTCGGACGCCCCCGCCGCGATCCCGTCCTCGCCGAGGGCGACCTCGCGGACGTCGGGGGTGTTCGGCAGCATCGTGATGACCACCTCGGACGCCGCGGCGACCTCCCGCGGCGTGGCGACCACGGCCGCGCCCGCCTCCGCGAACTCGGCGGCCTTGGCCTCGCTGGAGGTGGTCACGGTGAGCGCGTGGCCGGCCTTGAGCAGGTTGTGGGCCATGGGGCGTCCCATGATGCCGAGTCCGATGAATCCGATCTTCACGATGCGTGCTCCTTGGGTGAGTGGGTGGGGGCCGCGGCCGCGCCGCGGGCGAGGACGGGTCGGGCTCAGGGGGCGTCGGCCAGGCCCGCGACGACGTCGCGCAGCCGGGAGCGCCAGGGCTCGGACAGGGCGCGGGCCGGGGCCAGGCAGTGCCCGGCGTCCACCCCGGCCATGCGCAGCCCCTCCTTCAGGACGACGGGGAAGGTCGCCTTGTCCAGGAGTTCGCGCAGCGGGGTCAGCGCGTCCTGCCGGGCGCGCGCCAGGTCGTGGTCGCCGGCCACATGCGCGTCGTAGATGCCCGCCACCAGCGCGGGCGCGATGTTGGCCGTGGACGCGATGCAGCCCTCCGCGCCGGCCGCCAGCGCCGGCTCGATGAGGGTGTCGCGCCCCATGAGCACCGCGAAGCCCTCGGGCCGCGCGGCGAGCAGCGCCCGGGTGGCCGCCAGGTCCCCGGCGGAGTCCTTGAGGCCGACGATGCCGGGCACCTGGGCCAGCCGCAGCACCGTGTCCAGCTCGAGATCGACGTGGGTGCGTCCGGGGTTGGTGTAGAGGATCACCGGCAGCGACGTGGACTCGGCGATGGCCCGGTAGTGGTCCACGAGCTCGTCCTGGGTCGGCGTCATGAAATAGGGGGTGAGCACCGACAGCGCGGCCACTCCCCCGACCCGTTCCGCCATCGAGGCGGTGGCGACGCAGTCGCGGGTGGTGATCTCGCTGGCGCCCGCGTAGACCGGCACCCGGCCGGCCACGTGCTCGACGGTCAGCTCGACCACGCGGCGCTTCTGGTCGGCGTGGAGCCCGTAGATCTCCCCGGAGCTCCCGAGCACGAACACGCCGTGGACGCCGCCGGCGATGACGTGGTCCAGCACGTCGCGCAGGCCCTGCTCCATGAGCTCGCCGTCCTCGTCCAGTGGGGTGACCAGGGCGGGGATGGCCCCGTGCGGCGTGAACGTCATGGGCGGAGCCTCGCCTTCGAGTTGGACAGGTGGAGCCGCATCGCGGCGGACGCGGCCAGCGGGTCGGACCGCTCGATGGCGGCGGCGACCTGGGCGTGCTCGGCGAGCACCGTCCCCAGGTGGGCGGTCGAGGTCAGCGCGCTGCGCTCGTCCAGCCCGGTGCGCTGCAGCAGGATCATGCGCGGCCCCAGCTCCTCCAGCGCGCCGAGGAAGAACCGGTTGTTGCTGGCCTGGGCGACCGCCAGGTGGAAGGCGAAGTCGGCGCGGACGACCCGGGCGGGCTCGTCGGCCACGGCGCCGAAGGCGTCCAGGGCGCGGTGGATCGCCGCGAGCTGGGACGCCGAGCGCCGCGCCGCGGCGTGCGCCGCCACCTCGGACTCGATCCCGATGCGGTACTCGATGAGGTCCACGACGTCGCGGCGGGACGCGGCGCCCGCCAGCAGGCCTCCGCCCGGCTCGGCCGGGATGGAGAGCACGAAGCTGCCGCGGCCCTGGAAGCTCTCCACGAGCCCGCCCGCGCGCAGCTGCTGGAGCGCCTCGCGCACGACCGTGCGGCTGACGCCGAACTCCTCGGTGAGGGCGGCCTCGGTCGGGACCTGGCTGCCCGCTGGCATCGCCCCGGACAGGATCCGGCCGCGCAGTTCGTCGGCGATCTCGCTGGCCAGCCCGCGCGGCGACTCCCCGCTCACACCAGCACCCGGTCCGAGACGCCGAACTCGGCGGTGGCGGTCGTCCAGGCGCGGCACTGCTCGCTCAGCGTGATGCCCAGGCCGGGACGCTCGGGGACGATCATGCGGCCGTCGCGCGTCTCCAGCCGCTCGTTGAACAGCGGGTCGAGCCAGTCGAAGTGCTCCACCCAGGGCTCGCGCGGGTAGCAGGCCGCCAGGTGCAGGTGGATCTCCATGGCGAAGTGGGGGGCGAGGTCGAGACCGGCGGCGTCCGCGAGGGTGGCCAGGCGCAGGAACTGGGTGATCCCGCCGACGCGCGGGGCGTCCGGCTGGATGATGTCGGCGGCGCGCGCCTCGATGAGCCGGACGTGCTCGGCGACGCTCGCCAGCATCTCGCCGGTCGCGATCGGGGTGTCGAGCTGCCGGGCGAGCTCGGCGTGGCCCTCGGCGTCGTAGGCGTCCAGCGGCTCCTCGATCCAGACCAGGTCGTAGGGCTCGAAGCGGCGGCCCATCCGCAGTGCGGTGGCGCGGTCCCACTGCTGGTTGGCGTCCACCATCAGGGGGGCGTCCCCGATGGCGGCGCGGACGGCCTCGAGCCGGGCCAGGTCGACGCGGTGGTCGGGGTGCCCGACCTTGATCTTGATGCCGCCGATGCCTTCGGACAGCGAGCGCTGCGCGTTCTCGCAGACCTGCTCGATCGGCGCGTTCAGGAAGCCGCCGGAGGTGTTGTAGGTGCGCACCGAGTCGCGGTACGGGCCGATGAGGCCGGCCAGCGGCAGGCCCGCGCGCTTGGCCTTCAGATCCCACAGGCAGACGTCGATCGCGGCCAGCGCCTGGGTGGCCACCCCGGAGCGCCCGACGGACGCCCCCGCCCACAGCAGCCGGTCGTAGACGCGCGGGATGTCGCTGGGGTTCTCACCGATCAGGAGCTCGGCGACCTCGCGGGCGTGCGCGAACTGGGCGGGGCCGCCGGCACGCTTGGAGTAGCTGAAGCCCACGCCCTGCAGGCCCTGGGCCGTCTCGATCTCGCAGAACAGGAAGGCGACCTCGGTCATGGGACGCTGGCGCCCGGTGAAGACCTTGGCGTCGCTGATCGCCGTGCGAAGTGGCAGGATCACCTGCGACAGGGTCACGTGCGTGATGGGATCGAAGGCCATGGGGGTCCCCTTCCTGGTCGACGCGATTCATCATACAAGTTCGGCAGTTGTTGGACAACTAGGTCGGCGGGGTGGATCGACCTAGGCTCGGGGCATCCGAACATGAGGAGCCGGCGGGGCCGGCACACGCCAGGAGGCGACATGACCCGATACGTGATCATCGGCGGCGGGCTGGGCGGCGCGAAGGCCGCCGAGGCCCTGAGGGATCTCGACGGCTCGGCCGAGATCGTGCTGCTCAGCGGAGAGCGGCACCTCCCCTACGAGCGGCCGCCGCTGTCGAAGGAGTTCCTGCAGGGCACCAAGACGCTGACCGACGCCACCGTCTTCGACGCGGGCTGGTACCGCGACAACGAGATCACCCTCAAGCTCGGCGCCTTCGCCACCTCCGTGGACGCCGGACAGCGCATCGTGGAGTTGTCCGACGGCACGAACCTCAGCTACGACGGGCTCGTGCTGGCCACCGGCTCGCGGCCCCGCTCGCTCCCCCTGCCCGGCATCGCGCGCCCCGGCGTCCAGACGCTGCGCACGATCGAGGAGGCCACCGAACTGCGCGAGGCCATCCTCGCCCTGGCCGCGGACGGTCGGCGCCTGCTCATCATCGGCGGCGGCTGGATCTCGCTGGAGGTCGCGGCCAGCGCCCGCACCCTCGGAGCCGAGGTGACGGTCATCGCGCGCGACGACCGGATCCTGCCAGCGCTCGGGCGCGAGTGGGGCGAGCGCTTCGCCCGGCTCCACCGCGAGCACGGGGTCGACCTGCGGCTGTCGGCCCAGGTCGCCCGTGTGGACGGGGACGGCGACACCGGCCCGGTCTCCGGCGTCACGCTCACCGACGGGACGACCATCGACGGGGGCCACCTGCTGATCGCCGTGGGGGCCGACCCGCGCCTCGAGCTCGCCGACCTGGCCGGGGTCGACCTGGACGACGGCGTCCTGGTGGGCCCGGGGCTCGTTTCGAGCGATCCGGCGATCACCGCGGTGGGCGACATCGCCAACGTCGAGAACACGTTCCTGGGACACCGCGAGCGGCTGCAGCACTGGGCCGCCGCCCTGAAGGAGCCCGACTTCGCGGCCCGCTCGCTGGTCGGGGACGCGTCCGACTTCGACGACATCCCGTACTTCTTCACCGACCAGTACGACTGGGGCATGGAGTTCCGCGGCGAGATCCCCGCCTCGCATCGGCTGGTGCAGCGCGGGCCCGAGGACGCCGGCATCACGTTCTGGCTGGACGCCGACGGCGTCCCGCGGGCGGCGATGAACCTCAACGTGTGGGACGACGGGGACGCGATCGAGGCGATCCTGCGCGCGCGGCGTCCGGTGGATGGGTCCGCGCTGGCCGACGAGGAGCGGCCGCTCACCGAGTTCGCCTGACCGTCCGCCGCATGAAACCCGTGGCAACAAGGGCATGGCAACCGGCCACGGGTTCCATAGCGGCGTTACGCTGGGGTGTCGGGCAACGCGGCCCACCGTGATGAAGGGACCCCCTCCGCACCATGGCACAGATCACCAAGCTCGCCCTCTCGGCCGTCGCTCTCGGGCTCGGCGCCTCGCTGGCGCTGAGCGGCTGCGCGGCCGGGGGCCCACCCCAGGCGTCCAAGCAGCCCGGCGAGAAGACCGTCATCCGGTTCGCCTGGTGGGGCAACGACACCCGCAACAAGATCACCACGCAGGTGATTGAGGCCTACGAGGCCGCCAACCCCGACGTCGACATCCAGGGCGAGCCGACTGACGGCGGCAGCTACTGGGACAAGGTCGCGACCCAGGTCGCCGCCAACGACATGCCCGACGTGATCCAGATGGACGAGAAGTACATCTCCGAGTACGGCAAGCGCGGCGCGCTGATGGACCTGTCCAGCATCAACACCGCCGACTTCGCCGAGGGCACCGTCGAACTGGGCGAGGTCGGCGACAAGCTCGTCGGCATCAACATCGGCGTCAACGCGCCCGCGCTGGTGGCCAACCCCAAGGTGTTCGCGGACGCCGGTGTCGACCTGCCCGACGACGCCACCTGGACGTGGGAGGACTTCCACGCGATCGCCAAGCAGATCAGCGCCAAGGGCGGTGGCCAGACCTGGGGCTCGGTCAACCCGATGAGCGTCGACTCCACCCTGAAGGCGTGGCTGCGCCAGCACGGCAAGGAGCAGTGGACGGCCGAGGGCCAGGGCTACACCGCCGACGACGTCACGCCCTTCTTCGCCTTCTTCAAGGAGTTGCAGGACGACGGCACCTTCGCCGGCGCCTCGGTCACGGCCGAGGACGAGGGCAAGGCGCTGGACCAGACGCTGATGGCGACCAACCGGGTCGGCATGGCCACGCTGTGGTCCAACCAGCTCACCACCATGGACAAGGCCACCGGCCAGGACCTGAAGCTGCTGGCGCTGCCCAGCACGACCGGCCAGATGAAGGACGCCGGCCTGTGGTACAAGGCGGCCATGTACTGGAGCGCTTCGGCCCGCACCAAGAACGCCGACGAGGTGAAGAAGTTCATCGACTACCTGAGCAACTCCACCGAGGCCGGCGCCATCATGGGCACCGAGCGCGGCTTCCCGCCGAACCTCAAGGTCCGCGAGGCGATCGCCCCGAACTACACCAACTCCGACAAGAAGGTCGTCGCCTACCTGGACGCGATCCAGCCCAACCTCGGCCCGACGTCGGTCGTCCCGCCGCAGGGCGGCGGCCAGAGCCCGGAGATCCAGAAGCGCCACGCCCAGAACGTCGAGTTCGACCGCGGCAGCCCCGCGTCCGAGGCCAAGGGCTTCCACGACGAGGTCAAGAGCGTCCTGAAGTAGCCGATTCCACTCCGCGAAGGGCCCCCGACATGTCGGTCGGGGCCCTTCGTCGTGCCGCCCGGAATCCCCCGGACGCCACCGCGATCAGCACGGCCGCGGCCACCCGTCACCGCTCCGCCCCTGCCGCGACGGACCCGGCGCGGGAGCGCGAGGGAACCAAGTTATCGGACAACCTCTTGAGTTGTTGGACAACTTTCGGCTACGGTCATGGCGTGGCATCGGAGCCACCATCCCCGTGAGGAAGGATCCCCGCGCACCATGGCAACCAAGAAGAAACTCCTGACGACCCTCACCGCGCTCGGGGTGACGGCATCGCTGGCTCTCGCCGGGTGCGCATCCGGGACGCCGACCGCGACGACGAAGGCCCCCGGCGAGAAGACCGTCATCCGGTTCGCGTGGTGGGGCAACGACACCCGCAACAAGCTCACCAACCAGGTGATCGAGGCCTACGAGGCTGCCAACCCCGACGTCGATGTCCAGGGCGAGCCCACCGAGTGGGGCGGCTACTGGGACAAGCTCGCCACCCAGGTGGCGGCCAACGACGCCCCCGACGTCATCCAGATGGACGAGAAGTACATCTCCGAGTACGGCAAGCGCGGGGTCCTGATGGACCTGGCCAGCATCAACACCGCCGACTTCGCCCCGGGCACCGTCGACCTGGGCAAGGTCGGCGGCAAGCTCGTCGGCATCAACATCGGCATCAACGCGCCGATCCTCGTCGCCAACCCCAAGGTCTTCGCGGACGCCGGCGTCGCCATGCCGGACGACGCCACCTGGACCTGGGACGACTTCCACAAGGCCGCCCAGCAGATCAGCGCCAAGGGCGGCGGCCAGGTCTGGGGCTCGGCGGGCATGCTGAGCGTCGACTCCACCCTGAAGGCGTGGCTGCGCCAGCACGGCAAGGAGCAGTGGACCGAGACGGGCCAGGGCTACGCCGCCGCCGACGTCGCCGACTTCTACGCCTGGGGCAAGGGTCTGCACGAGGACGGCACCTTCCCGCCCGCGTCGGTCACCAGCGAGGACGAGGGCAAGGCGCTCGACCAGACCCTGATCGCGCAGAGCAAGGTCGGCATGGGCACGTTGTGGTCGAACCAGATCAACGCCATGGACAAGGCGTCCGGCCAGGACATGGCGCTGCTGCGCCTGCCCAGCCGCACCGGCAAGGCGAAGGATGCGGGGCTGTGGTACAAGGCCTCGATGTACTGGAGTGCCTCGGCCCGCACCAAGAACGCCGACGAGGTGAAGAAGTTCATCGACTACCTGAGCAACTCCACCGAGGCCGGCGCGATCCTGGGCACCGAGCGGGGCCTGCCGCCTAACCTGAAGGTCAGGGCGTCGATCGCGGACAAGTTCAGCGCGTCGGACAAGAAGGTGGTGGCCTTCATGGAGAAGATCGAGCCCGAGCTCGGCCCGACGTCGGTCGTGCCGCCGCAGGGTGGCGGGCAGAGCCCCGACATCCAGAAGCGGCACGCCCAGAACGTCTACTTCAACCGCGGCACGCCGCAGGCGGAGGCCGAGGGCTTCTACAACGAGGTCAAGAGCGGCCTGAAGTAAGCCTCAGCAACAGTAGCCTCAGCAACGGCGAGGGCCCCGGTCGATCCGACCGGGGCCCTCGCCTGTGTGAGGAGGATCAGCGCTTGCCGAAGGGGGCGATGTGCGCGATGAAGTGCTCCTTCATCAGGGCCGCGTACTCGTCCTCGTGCGTGGTGAGGATGTCCTTGATCCGCGTGCCGTACTCGTCCAGGACGGCGCCGTAGCCCACGTGCATCACCTGGCGGGAGTCCAGCTCGGTCACCAGTTCGCCGACGCGGTCGTCCGGCAGGTCGGACGGGATCCGCGAGGTGTCGCAGGACAGGTGGTAGCTGTGGCGGTTCTCCTCGAAGCTGTCCAGGGACAGCGCCAGGATGTCGCGCAGCAGCTGCGGGTCGTGCGCGGCGACGATGCGCAGCGCCTCGATCCAGCTGGTGCCGGCCGTCTTGAGGTGCGCGACCCCACGGGTGGCCTCCACGAACGAGGGGTAGATCGAGAACTTGTCCGAGCCCGAGTGCAGCGAGAGCTTGTACGGGCCCAGCACGCGGGCGATCTCGGCGTGGTCGGAGAAGTTCTTCGCCAGGGCGGCGCGGTCGCCGATGTACTCCACGCCCTTCTCGAACTGCCCGACCCAGCGCGGCGCGAAGCTGATGAGCTCGACGCCGGCCCGCTGCAGTTCCTTCACCACGACGACGTGCTCGACCAGCGTGGTCGGCTTGTCGGTCTCGTCGATGGCGAACTCGAGCTCGTGCTCGACGCCGAGGCCCTCGACGTGCTTGATGAGCTCCAGGCCGCGGACCAGCGCGGGCCCGGCCTTGGCGACGGCGCGCAGCACGCTCTCCTCGTCCAGGACCAGCGGTCCCGACTCGAGCTCGATCGTCTGCCCGGCGTAGCGGGAGACGACGTCGTCGGTGGAGGTGTCGAGCGAGCTCAGGTCGATGCGCGCCGCCTTCTCGCGGACCGTCGCCTCGTCGTCGTCGTGGGCGGCCATGTCCATGCCGTCGCCCGGATCGATGGTGAAGAACACGAAGCCGGCCTCGGCGCACTCGCTGAGCGACTCCTCGGTCTTCTGGTGGTCCGCGTCGGCGCCGACGCCGTCGGTCCAGCCCTCCTGGAAGGCGCCCCAGGTGGCGTCGTCCAGGACGTTGCGCGGGGTGCGGTGCGTGCGACCCATCTCGCGGGTCGACTGCTGCGCGAACACCGGGTTCACGCCGCCGACGTCCTTGAACGCCTGGGCGTGCCCGGGGGTCGCCAGGCCGAGGCGGTCGCCCGTGCCGGCGGAGGTCTCCAGGCCCCAGCGGCGCGGCGTGAGCCACGGCAGGGCCTTGCGCAGCGCCAGCGCGTTGTCGGCGTCGGCGGGGGCCACGAACACGTCACCCTCGGCCTGCCCGGAGAAGCCGTCGAGGACGGCCTGGGGCGCGTGGGCGATGACGAGCGACTTGGTGCCGTCGTCGTTCCTGCGGAGCCAGTAGTCGGCCCCCTCGTGGGAGACGCGCGAGGCGGCGTAGTCGGTGCTCATGTGGATACCTTTCTCGATGGTGTCGCGGTTGTTGCGGTCAGGGCGGCGCGGGCGCGCAGGTGGGCGCGGGCGGCGTCCTGCAGTTCGGGGGTGAAGGCGTGTCCGGCGTCGACGAAGACGCCGGTGTAGCGGCCGGGCCCGGCGGCGAACGCCTCGGCCAGAAGCGCGTCCGCGGCGGCCATGCCGGCCGGGCTGAACAGGTGGTCGCGGCGCCCGTACCCGACGAGCACGTCGGCGTCGGGGCGCGAGGTCAGGAGCCCGGGCAGGTCGACGCCGCGGGCGTGCAGCAGCCACGAGTGCCCGACGTGGTCGGGCCAGAGCGCGGCCATGGTGGTCATCATGCCGACGACGACGACGGTGCCGATCCGGTCGTCGAGCGCGGTCAGGGCGGCGGCCCGCCCTCCCCCGCCGGAGAAGCCCAGGACGCCGAGGCTCCCGGGCGCGCAGGACGCGGCGAGCACGTCCAGCGCCAGCAGGTCGTCGTGCGCGACCATGCCCGCCAGCGTGGTGTCGAGCAGGGAACAGGCCTTCGCCACGAGGTGTTCGTGGTCGCCGGCGGCCGCGTCGTAGGCGGCCGCGTCGGTGATCCCGAGGTCGAAGCGGCGGCTGCCCCAGCAGAACGCGTCGGGCGCCAGGACGGTGAGGCCGTCGCGGGCCAGGTCGTTCGCCACGCACGCGCCCCCCTCCGCGTCGCGGCGGTAGGCCAGCACGTGCTGCGGCAGGCCGGGCACGTCGACCATGCGCGCCGCCCCCACGGACTTGATCCCGCCGTGGGAGTGCAGCGCCAGCACGCCGGGCAGGGTGGCCGGGTCGGCGTCGCTGGGGTGCAGCAGGAAAGCCGACTGCCGGGGGCCGAAGCCGGCGTCCCAGGTCAGCCGGGTGGTGGTGACGCCGTCGGCGTCCCAGGTGCCCTCGGCGACCGGCGCCGGGGTTCCCGGACGCGGGACGCCGAGCAGCGCGCCGAGGCGTCCGGCGACCCGCGGCCGGCCGGAGACGTACTCCGGCCAGTCCGCGTAGCCGCCGAACGCCCCGTGCTCGCTCATCGACTCAGGTCGAGCCCGAGATCGGCGGGCGAGACCGCGGCCCCCGAGGCCAGCGACGCGTTGCCGCAGATGCCGACCGAGATGGCGCGCAGGCCGTCGATGTAGTCCGAGGGCCGACCCAGCGGGTCCTCCCCCGGTCCGTTGAACACGTCGGACAGCAGCAGGGCGTCGCCGCCGCCGTGGCCGCCGGTGCCCTCGGGGATCTCGACCTCCTGGGCCGCCTCGAAGTGCTTCTGCACCGTGAGGCGCTCTCCCTTGTCGCGCGCCCCGACCTGGTCCGCCATGGCGGAGGGGTCGACGACGACCTTGCCGTCGGCGTCCACGCTGATCCGGGCGCGCTCGATGACCTCGAGCTCCGCGCGGCCCAGCGTGCCGTTGACGGCGACCCGGTAGCCCTCCCACGGGCTGTGGGCGTTGAGGGCGTACGACAGCGTCGGGCCGCCCTCGTAGTCGACGATCACCGCGAGGTTGTCCTCGGTGGTGACGCCGGGGCCGAACACGTCCTGATCCCGGATGTACCCGTCGTACTGCTCGTTGTCGAGGTACAGCGCCTTCAGGCGGGGATCGTCGCGCAGGTCGAGCTCGAACGGGCCGTGCTCGCCGTCGTGGGTGCCGCGCTCGGGGCGCGGGGCCAGGCCCCGGGCGTCCGCGTTCTCGGCGCCGTAGAACTTCACCCCGCCGCTGGCGTAGACGCGCTTGGGCACGTCGGCCAGCCACCAGTTGATCAGGTCGAAGTGGTGGCTCGACTTGTGGATCAGCAGGCCGCCCGAGTTGGCCTTCTCACGGTGCCAGCGGCGGAAGTAGTCCGCCCCGTGCGCCGTGTCCAGCACCCACTCGAAGGTCATCGAGAGCGGCGTCCCGATCTGACCGGACTGGATGATCTCCTTCAGCGCCGAGTTCCGCGGGCTGTAGCGGTAGTTGAAGGTGACGACGACCTGGTGGCCGGTCTCCTTCACCGCGTCCACGATCGCGTTCGCGGAGTCGGCGTCGATGGTGAGCGGCTTCTCCACCACGACGTCGACGCCGGCCCGCAGGCAGCGGGTGATCATCTCCGCGTGGGTGAAGTCGGGGCTGGTGACGATCACGCGGTCGAGCTGCTGCTCGGTGATCATCCTCTCCACATCGTCGGGGCCGTAGAGGGTGAGGGCGTCCGGCGCGTAGCCGTACTCCGCCACCATCCGGTCGCGGTGGTACTCCGCGCGGCCGGGGTTGCTGTCGGCGATCGCCACCAGGGTGGCGACGTCGCTGTGGGCACCCCCGATCGCGTCGGTGTACATCTGGGCGCGATGGCCGGATCCGATGAGGCCGTAACGCTGCATGGAAATCGAACTCTCCTTGGTGGTCGTCGACTTACTTGATGCCGGTGGTGGCGATGCCGCGGATCAGGAACTTCTGGCCGAACAGGAAGACCAGGAAGACCGGGATCAGCGACACGATGCTCATGGCGAACATCGCGCCCCAGTTGGAGCCGCCGGTGGAGTCCAGGAAGGACTTCAGGGCGAGCGGGACGGTGAACATCTCGGGGCTGGTCAGGTAGATCAGCGAGCTGAAGAAGTCGTTCCACGTCCAGATGAAGGTGAAGATCACCGTCGTGGCGATGGCCGGCGTCATCAGCGGCATGATCACGCGGCTGAAGATCTTCCAGTGGCCACAGCCGTCGATGCGGGCCGCCTCGTCGAGTTCCTTGGGCAGGCCACGGATGAACTGCACCATCAGGAAGACGAAGAAGGCGTCGGTGGCCAGCAGCTTCGGCAGCACGAGCGGGATGAACGTGTTCACCCAGCCGAACTGACTGAACAGGATGTACTGCGGAACGATGATGACGTGCATCGGCAGCATGATCGTCAGCAGCATGATCGCGAAGAAGATGTTCTTGAACTTGAACCGCAGCCGCGCGAACGCGTAGGCGGCCAGCGAGCACGAGATGACGTTGCCGAGGATGCAGCCCAGCACCAGGATCATCGAGTTGATCAGGTAGCGGCTGAACGGGTACTGCAGGGCGGTCCAGCCCTCGGTGTAGTTCTCGAGGTGCAGGCTGGTCAGCACCAGGCCCGAGTCGCGGAAGATCTCCTCGGTGGGACGGAACGAGCTCACGAGCATCCACAGCAGCGGGTAGATCATGAGCAGGGCCGCGGCGATCATCAGGATGTGCTTGATCACCGAGCGGACGTTGGAGCCGAGCTGGCCCGTGCGCTTGACGGCGTGCAGGTCGCCCGCTCCGCCGTGGTCGATGGCGACGTCGTTGTCGAGGACGACGTCGGTGCTGTCGGTACGCGGATCAGTCATCGTAGAACACCCAATACTTGGAGACGAAGAAGTTCAGGGCGGTGAATACGCCGATGATGATCAGCAGCAGCCACGCCATCGCGGACGCGTACCCCATGTCGAACTGGGCGAAGCCCTTCTGGTAGAGGTACAGCGTGTAGAACATCGTCGAGTCGGACGGGCCGCCCGTACCACCGGAGACGATGAACGCCTGGGTGAACGACTGGAACGCGCCGATGATCTGAAGCACGAGGTTGAAGAAGATGATGGGGCTGAGCAGCGGCATCGTGATCTTCCAGAACTGCGTCCACTTGGACGCGCCGTCGACCGCCGCAGCTTCGTAGTACATGGTGGGGATCTGGCGCAGGCCGGCCAGGAAGATGATCATCGGGGAACCGAAGGTCCAGATGTGCAGCAGGATGATCGTGCCCAGGGCGGTGTTCGGGTCGGAGATCCAGCCCGGCAGGTCGCGGAATCCGACCGCCATCAACACCTGATTCACCAGGCCCGAGGTGCCGAAGATCTGGCGCCACAGGATCGCGATCGCGACCGAGGAACCCATCAGCGAGGGCAGGTAGAAGACCGAACGGTAGAACGGGAGGCCGCGCATGCCCTGGTTGAGCAGGACGGCGATGCCGAGCGCCAGCGCCAGCTGCAGCGGCGTCGACACGAAGACGTAGGTGAAGGTGACCCGCAGCGAGTTGAGCAGTCGGGGGTCGTTGAGCATCCGCTCGTAGTTCTTGGCCCCGATCCATTCGGGCGGAGCGAGCAGGCTGTAGTCGGTGAAGGACAGGTACAAAGAGGCAAGCATCGGGCCGATGGTGATGACCACCAGGCCGATCAGCCAGGGCAGGAGGAAGAGATAACCGGCGACGTTGTCCGGTGTCTCCTCCTTGCCGCGGCCCCTGAGCTTGCCGAGTTCGCTGAGAGCACTCATGGCTTCTCCTCCCGCGGTGTGCGGCTCGGGTCGTGGGGGATGGGTGGGACGACCACGGGCGGACGGCGCTGGGCCGTCCGCCCGCGGACTTGGCTCACTTGAGCTGGCTCTTGACCTCGTCGTGGAGGCCGGTCGCCGCCTCGATCGGAGTCTTGCGCTTGAAAAGCAAATCCTGCACCATCCGCATCTGGACCGTACCGAAGTTGCCACCGCCGACCGGCGTGACGAGCGGGACCGGGCCGAGCTCGGACTCGATCGAGTCGAGGTAGGCCACGACCTTCTTGTCGACGTCGCTCAGCTTCGGCTCCAGCGCGGAGCGCACCTCCTTGTTGGCCGGGACGCCGCGCTCGGTGCCCATGATCAGGCCCGCCTCGGGGCTGTTGGCCAGGAAGTCGACGAACTTGGCGACGGCCTCGGGGTTCTTCGTCTTGCCCGACGCGGACCACAGCATGGACGCCTTGTACCACAGGGCCGCCTTGTCGGCCGACCCAGCCTTGCTCGGCGGGCGCAGCAGCGTCATGTCGGTGCCGGACGCCTTCTGCAGCGCGGTGATCTGGTTGGACCAGTACACCGAGAAGCCGATCTTGTTGGTGGCGGCCATGGTCTGGTCGAGCGGCTTGCCCATGTCCTCAGAGGTCTGGGAGTCCGACGGCGCGGACTTGTCGCCCTGGATGTCCAGGCCCCACTGGAAGAAGGACTCCAGGTCCTTGGGCTCGAAGCCCATGCCACCCTCGACGAACTGGTCCTTGCCCTCCTGGCGCAGGTAGGCGCGCAGGGCCGGCTCGACGTAGCTCATGTTCTGGGTGCCGAAGACGCCGTCGGGGCTGGCCTCGGACACCTTCTTGGCGGTCTGGTGCAGGGTCTCCCACGTCCAGGTCTTGTCGTCGGGCATCGCGACGTTGGCCGCCTCGAGCACCTTCGGGTTCCCGACGACGACGGGGGCGTTGATGCCGGCGTTGATGCCGTAGAGCTTGCCGCCCACCCGGCCCGTGTCGACGGTGCCCTCCATGAACTTGTCGGTCTTCAGGCCGACCTTCTCCAGGTCGAGCAGCGCGCCGCGCTTGCCGTACTCGGAGATGTACTTCTCATCCATCTGGATGACGTCGGGCGCGTCGTTGGCGGCGACCTGGGTGGCGAGCTTGTCCCAGTAGCCGGACCATTCGCCCGGCTCGCCCTGCACCTTGATGTCGGGGTTCGCGGCCTCGAACTTCGCGATGACCTCGTTGGTCAGCTTGTTGCGCGTGTCGTTCCCCCACCAGGCGAAACGGATGACCGTCTGGCCCTTGTCGTTCTGGGTGCCCTGACCCGGCGCCGCGGGTGAGCCACAGCCGGCCAGCGCCAGACCGAGCACCACGACGCTCGCGGCGAGCTTCTTGGTGATGGACATTGATTGCCCTCTTTCGTTTCGTGCTTCGCCGACCCCGTTGCCGGGAAGCGCTTACCGAGACAGTACGGGCACGCGGGACCCTCGTCAAGGAGACAGGACGGATTGACACCGAATCGAATCGATTCACGCTGCCGACACTAGGCGCGAGAGAGTTGCAGCGCAGGCGCTGGGACCGCGCTTCACACCCGGCGCGAGGGACCGCCGCGGACCGCCCCGGGCGTCACCCCTGATCAGCGCCTCGTAAACCGCTTTCCCGGCAACCGCGCGCCTCGCGTTGCCCGGCGTGGATCGTCTCGTTAGGGTGCCTGCAACCGTCCTTCGGATCGGAGGCCCCATGGCCCGCGCCACCCGTAGCGCCCCCACGTTGAGCGATGTCGCTCGACACGCCGGGGTGTCGCTCGCGACCGCGTCCCGGGCCATCAACGGCTCCGAGACCCGCACGGTGGGCGAGGACCTGCGTCGCCGCGTCGCCGAATCCGCCCGTCTGCTCGGGTACGCGCCCAACGCCAACGCCCAGGCCATGGCCCGGGGCGCCACCCGCACCATCGGCGTCGTCGTCCACGACCTGACCGACCCCTACTTCGCCGCGATCGCGGACGGGATCGCCACGGCCGCGACCGAGCGGAAGCTGTTCCTCACCCTCGCCACCACCGGCAACAACCTCGCCGCCCTGGGCGACGTCGTGACCTCGCTGGACTCCATGCGGGTGCGCGCCATCATCCTCGTGGGCGCCCGCTGGAAGGACCCCGACCTGCAGGACGCGCTCATGGCGTCCATCGACCAGTACGTCGGACGCGGCGGCCGCGTCGTCGCGCTCGGCATGGACTTCCCCGGCGTGGACTGCGTGCAGGTGGCGAACGAGGCCGGCGCGACCGCGCTCGCCGAGGAACTCGTCGCGCTGGGTTACCGCCGCCCGCTCGTCCTGACCGGCCCGGAGCGCCACTCCACGGCCGCGTCCCGGGCGACGGCGTTCACCCACCGGATGAAGCAGTTGGGCCACCCCGTTCCCGACGCCAACCAGATCACCTCGGACTTCACCCGCGCCGGCGGCACCGTGGGCATGCGGCTCGCGATCGAGGGCGGCCTCACCTACGACGTCATCGTCGCGATGAACGACGTGATGGCGCTGGGCGCGCTCAACGAGGCGACCCGCTCGGGCATCAGCATCCCGGCCGACGCCGGCCTGACGGGGTTCGGCGACATCTCGACCCTGGTCGACGTCACCCCGGGGCTGACCACGGTGCGCGTCCCCAGCGGGCAGCTCGCGCGCCTCGGCCTGGACCTGGCCCTGAGCGGACCCGGCGACGGGACGGGCTCGATCACCGTCGGGGTGACGCCGGTGCTGCGCGATTCGACGCCTGCGCTGCGCGACTCGGCACCGGCATCGCGCTGATCCGCGCCCCCGGGCCCGACCCCCTACCGCCCGCCCTCGGGCCTGTGCTAGATTCACTCGGGAAAGCGCATTCCACGTTCAGGGAGGCCCTCCATGGGAACCAAGAAGCTCACCATCGCCATGAACGGCGTGACCGGTCGTATGGGTTACCGCCAGCACCTCGTCCGCTCGATCCTGCCGCTCCGCGAGGAGGGCCTCGAGCTCCCCGACGGCACCCGCATCGAGGTCGAGCCGATCCTCATGGGTCGCCGCCCCGAGGCGCTGGAGGCCATGGCCGCCCAGCACGGCATCGAGCGCTGGGAGACCGACCTGGACAAGGTGCTGGCCGACGACTCCGTCGACATCTACTTCGACGCGCAGGTCACCTCGCGGCGCATGGAGGCCCTCACCAAGGCCATGAAGGCCGGCAAGCACATCTTCACCGAGAAGCCCACCGCGGAGACCCTCGAGCAGGCCGTCGAGCTGGAGCGCATCCGCGCCGCCGCCGGCGTGAACGCGGGCGTCGTCCACGACAAGCTGTACCTCCCGGGTCTGGTCAAGCTGCGCCGCCTGGTCGAGGAGGGCTTCTTCGGCCGCATCCTGAGCATGCGCGGCGAGTTCGGCTACTGGGTCTTCGAGGGCGACCACCAGCCCGCGCAGCGCCCGAGCTGGAACTACCGCAAGGAGGACGGCGGCGGCATGACCGTCGACATGTTCTGCCACTGGAACTACGTCATGGAGGGCATCGTCGGCAAGGTCGAGGCCGTCACCGCCAAGACCGCCACCCACATCCCGACCCGCTGGGACGAGCAGGGCAACGCCTACGACGCCACCGCCGACGACGCCGCCTACGGCATCTTCGAGCTGCGCACCCCGGGCGGCGACCCCGTCATCGCGCAGATCAACTCCTCCTGGGCCGTCCGCGTCTTCCGCGACGAGCTGGTCGAGTTCCAGATCGACGGCACGCACGGCTCGGCGGTCACCGGCCTGTTCAACTGCGTCGCCCAGCAGCGCGGCCACACGCCCAAGCCGGTGTGGAACCCCGACCTGCCCACCACGGAGAAGTTCCGCGACCAGTGGCTGGACGTCCCGGCCAACGCCGAGCTGCCCAACGGCTTCCGCGCGCAGTGGGAGGAGTTCCTCGCCGACGTCGTGAACGACCGGCCGCACCGCTACGACCTGCTGTCCGCCGCCCGCGGCGTCCAGCTGGCCGAGAACGGCCTGAAGTCGTCGGCCGAGGGCCGCCGCGTCGAGATGGAGGAGCTGTCGGCGTGAGCGCCAACCGTCTGTCGTTGAACACGGCGACCACCAAGTACTGGACGCTCGCCGAGGCCGTCGCGGGCGCCAAGGCCGCCGGCCTGGAGGCTGTCGGGCTGTGGCGCGACCGCGTCGCCGAGGTCGGCCTGGAGGAGGCCGCCCGGATCGTGTCGGAGGCCGGGCTGCGCGTCAGCTCGCTGTGCCGCGGGGGCTTCCTCTCGGCCGCCGACGAGGCGGGCATCGCGGCGGCGCTGGAGGACAACCGCGCCGCGATCCGCGAGGCGAACGCTCTGGGCACCCGCGAGCTCGTGATGGTCGTCGGCGGCCTGCCGGCGGCGTCCGAGCCCTCGGGCCCGGCCATCCCGGACGGCGACAAGGACATCGTCGCCGCCCGGCAGCGGGTCCACGACCGGATCGCCGAGCTGGTGCCCTATGCGCGCGAACACGACGTCCGGCTCGTGCTGGAGCCGCTGCACCCGATCTTCGCCGGCGACCGCGCGGTGCTCTCCACGCTGGAGCAGTGCCTCGACATGGCCGCGGAGTTCGACGCGCGCGACGTCGGCGTCGTGGTGGACACCTACCACGTGTGGTGGGACCCCAAGCTGCGCGAGATGATCGCCCGGGCCGGCGCGGAGGGGCGGATCGCGTCCTACCAGATCTGCGACTGGATCCTGCCGCTGGCCCCCGACGCGCTGTTGTCGCGCGGCCACGTCGGCGACGGCTACATCGACTTCCCCACCATCACCGCCTGGGTGGCCGAGACCGGCTACGACGGCGACATCGAGGTGGAGATCT
The DNA here is from genome assembly GCF_011393335.1 of Propioniciclava coleopterorum. NCBI lineage: Bacteria > Bacillati > Actinomycetota > Actinomycetes > Propionibacteriales > Propionibacteriaceae > Propioniciclava > Propioniciclava coleopterorum. Next base: position 163,782 of record NZ_CP049865.1, read on the forward strand.
TCAACGCCGACATCTGGGGCACCCCCGGTGAGCAGACGGTGGAGACGATGAAGGAGCGCTACGCGTCCCTGGTCGAGCCGTACCTGTGAGCCACGCCCCGCGCTGACGCCGCGATGCCCCGGGATCCGTCCCGGGGCATCGTCGCGTCCGGGGGCGGTCTCCCCCGCCGTGTCCTAGAGCGGGATGTTGGTGTGGGTGCCGCGGCGGCCGTCGTCGACGGTCCGCAGCACCGCAGCGAGGCGGCTGCGGGTGCGCTCGGGGGCGACGACCTCGTCCACGGCCCCGACCTCGAGCGCCGCCGCGACCCCGCCGAGTTCCCGGGCGTGCTCGCGGATCAGGTCGGCCTCGCCCGCGGCGCGCCGTTCGGGCGGCAGCTCGGCGAGCCGGCGGCGGTACAGGACGCGCACCGCGGCGTCCGGGGGCATGACGGCCAGGTCGGCGTCCGGCCACGCCAGGACGCGGGTGGCGCCCAGGCCCTTGGCGTTCATGGCGATGTAGGCGCCGCCGTAGGCCCGGCCGATGACGAGATTGATCCGCGGCACGGACGCGTTCGCGAACGCGTGGAACAGCTTCGCGCCGCGCCGCAGCGCCCCGCCGCGCTCCTCGCGCAGCCCGGGCAGGATGCCGGGCACGTCCACCAGCACCAGCAGCGGGACGCCGAGCGCGTCGCACATCCGGACGAAGCGGGCCGCCTTGTCGGCGGAGTCGGCGTCCAGCCAGCCGCCGGCGTGCAGCGGGTTGTTGGCGACGACGCCCACGGTCCGGCCGCCCAGGCGCCCCAGGCCCACGACGAGCTGGCGGGCCCAGGCCGCCTGGATCTCCCACCAGCCGTCGGCGTCCAGCAGGCCGGCGACGACGCCGTGGACGTCGCGCTCCGCGGGATCGGGCAGCGGCCGATCCTCGACCGTCGCAGCCACCGTCCCCGGGGCGGCGATCAGCTCGATCAGGTCGGCGACTCGGGCGAAGCCGGTCTCCTCGTCGGGCACCGCGAGGTGGACGACGCCGGAGTGCTCGGCGTGCGTGGTCAGGCCGCCGAGGTCCTCGAGCTCGACCTCCTCGCCGGTCAGCGTCCGGACGACGTCGGGGCCGGTCACGACCACGCGTCCGGAGGGGGCCATCACCACGACGTCGGCCAGCGTGGACGCGTACGCGGCCGCCCCGGCCGAGGGGCCCAGAACCAGCGAGACCTGGAGGATGCGGCCCGAGGCGGTCGCGATGCTGTGGAGCATCCGCGCCACGCGGTCCATGGTGCGGGCGCCCTCGGCGAGCCCGGCCCCGCCGGAGTGCCAGACGCCCACGATCGGGAGGCCGTGCTCCAGGGCGAAGGCGTGGGCGGCGATGATGACGTCGCAGTCGGCGACGGCCAGCGAGCCGCCCCGCAGGCCCGGGTCGGTGGCGAACGCGACGGCCCGGTCGCCCCGCACCGTCCCCTGCACGGCCACCGCGCCGCGCCCGTGCTCGGTCCCGGCGAGCGATCGCGCGCTGCCCGGGTCGAACAGCCGGTCCAGCCGGCGGCGGGGATCGGTCGGCGTGGTGTCGTCGGAGGGACGCAACGCGTCGTCGCGGTGCTGCTGCGAAGCCGGCATGACCCGACCACCTTCCCGGGCCGGCGCGGCCCGTCCTGGCGCCGAAGCTAGGCGCTGGGCGCCCGGGCGTCAAAACCCGGCGCGCGCCGCGGGTCAGCCCCGGTGCTCGTGGACGCCGGGGCCCAGCCGGACGCGGCGCCCGCCGGGGAACACCAGCGTGGCCTCGGACGCCGGGGGCACCTCGACCCGGACGCGCAGCCCGTCGTCGGTGGCCTCCCAGGCGACCGCGATGCGGCCCTGCGGCCCGAGCAGGCTGCCGCGCGCCCACGGGACGCGGGCGTCCGGCACGGGCGCCACGACGAAGCGGTCCCAGCCCGCCGAGTCCTCCTCCTGGCGCAGCCCGAGCGTGTGGCTGTGCAGGAAGCGGGCGACGGCGCCCTTGCTGTAGTGGTTGAGCGACTCGTGGGCGTCCCCGTGCTCGTCGACGCCCTCCCAGTCCTCCCAGAAGGTGGTGGCGCCGCGGTCGAGCATCGTGAGCCAGGAGGGCGGCGTCCGGGCGAACAGCAGGTCGTAGGCGACGTCGGCGCGGCCGGCGTCCGCGAGGACCGGCAGCAGGTCGCCGGTGGACAGAAAGCCCGTGGCGAGGCGCCCGCCGGCGCGGCCGATCAGCTCGACCAGCCGCGCGACCGCCGCGGCGCGCTCGCCGTCGGGGATCAGGCCGAACGCGAGCCCGCGGACGTAGCCCGCCTGGGTGTCGCCGGCGGTGCGGCCGTCCGGACGCAGGAACTCGGTGCGCCACGCGTCCCGGACCAGCCCGGCGATCCGGGCGTACCGCTCGGCGTCGCCCGTGCGCCCGAGCAGCGCCGAGACCTCGGCGAGCGTGGCGACCGAGCGGTGCAGGAACGCGGTGCCCACCTCCCCCTTGTCGGCCAGGAACCAGGCCATCGGGTCGGTCTGCACCTCGGCGGCCCGGCTGCCATCGGCGGCCCGCGGGGCGGGCTCGCACCACTCGCCCCAGTGGAAGGTGCCGTCCCACAGATACTCCTCGTGGGGTTGCGGCTCGGGCGACCGGGCGGCGCGCGAGGCGTGCCGGGACTCCCGCGCCCGGCCCAGCGCCCACTCCACCCACGCCGCCATGGCGTCGCGGTTCTCCGCCAGGACGCCGACGTCGCCGTAGGCGCGGTACAGCTCCCATGGCACGTGGACGATCGCGTCGCCCCAGCCGGCCGAGCCCGTCATCAGGGCGAGCCGGTCGTCGAGGTGGTGCTTGATCCGGCGGCCGTCCGGGGAGAAGTTGGCGATCCGCCCGTCGGGCAGCTGGTCGTCGCGGACCGAGGCGAGCCACTTGCGGCTGAATCCGTGCACGTCGAACAGCCGCGTCGCGGTGGAGACGAAGACCTGGTAGTCGCCGGTCCAGCCCAGGCGCTCGCGGGTCGGGCAGTCGGTGGGCACGTCCACCGCGTTGCCGCGGAAGCCCCAGCGGGCCGCCCGCCACAGCCGGTCGAGGTCCGGGGCGCCGCAGGCGAACTCCCCGGTGGGCGCCAGGTCGGTGTGGACGACCCGCAGGGCGAGGTCGGCCGCGGCGGGCTCGGGGCCGCCCGAGCGGGTGAGCCGGGCGTAGCGGAACCCGTGGACGGTGTGCCGCGGCTCGAAGGCGGACGCCTCCCCGTCGGAGACCACCTCGTCGCGCTGCACGAACGGGATCGGCGGCCGGCCGGGCTCGCGGGCGTCCAGGTGCGTCGTGTCGAGGTCGCCGTTCCGGCCGAGGTGTTCGCCGAAGTCCAGCGTCGAGCGGACGCCCGCCTCCCCCAGCCGCGCCAGCCGGACGCGGCCGGACGCGTTCTGCCCGAAGTCGGCCACCCACGCGTCGGGCGCGACGCGGGTCAGGGACGCCGCCGGCAGTTCGTCCACGCACCGCACGGGGGGCGCCGGCGACCAGGAGATCGGGGGCACCGGACCGGTGCGGACCACGACGCCGGCGGCAGCGTCGGCTGCGCCGGACCCGTCCCCGGCCGCGCCAGACTCGTCACCGGCCGCGCCGGACCCTCCGGTACCCGCGTGGGCGTGCGGGGCGGCTTCGCCGTGATCACCGCAGCCGGAGCGGGTGAGGTCGTCGGTCTGGCCGTCCATCAGGTCGGCCCGGGTGATGGTGGTGGGCCGGCTGGTCCAGTCGGGGCCGGTGCGCAGGACGCGGCGGCCGCCGTCGGCCAGCCTGACGTGCAGTTCGGCGCACACCGCCACGGCGTCGCCCCAGGCGGCGGGGTGGCGGAACGCGCCGACCTGCCCGCGGAACCAGCCGTCGGACACCACGAGGGACAGCGTGTTGCGCCCGGGGTGGAGCGCGTCGGCGACGTCGTAGGCCTGGGCGTGGACGGTGCGGTCGTAGGAGGTTGACCCGGGCGCGAGTTCGGTCGTGCCGGCGCGCTCGCCGTTCACGAACGCCTCGTAGACGCCCAGGGCGGTGGCGTACAGCCGCGCGGACGCGACCGGCCCGGGGAGAGTGAAGGTGGTGGCGAGCTCGTGGGCGGGGCGGCGTCCGGGGCCCGGGTCGGAGGTCTCGGCCGCGCCGATCCAGGCGGCCTCCCAGTCGGGATCCAGCAGCCCGACCTCGAAGCCCGCCCACGCCGACCAGGGGCCGGGTCCGTCGTCGAACCGCTCCCGGACGCGCCAGGCGACCCGTTGGCCGCTCGCGAGGGGCCCGGCGAACGGCCACGCCACGAACCGGTGCCCGGGGCCGAGCACGGCCGTGGGCAGCCGGACGCCGTCGGCCTCCGCCTCCAGGTCGTGGCCGGCGGGGACCCGTGTTGGCAGGTCGCCGGCGGGTCGGCCGGGGGCGGCGTCCGGCCGCGCGGCGGGCCACCACGACAGCTGGGGCGGGCCGCCGGCGACGGGGAAGGCGTCGCCGCCCGCGTCGATCCGGAGCCGGTGCGGCCGGTCGGTCGGCCCGTCGGCGGGGGCGGTTCGATCGTCGGCGGGCAGTGTGCGGTCGCTGTCGGTCATGCTGCGTCCTGTCGGTCGGGCAGGTGCGCGCGCAGGAAGCGCGCGCTGCGCTGCAGGCTGGCGATCGGGGAACGGTCGACCCAGTTGCGGTGGGTCTCGCAGATGACGGCGGCCACCCCGGCGTGCCGTGCGTCGGCGAGCAGCCCGACCAGGTCCATGGTGCCGTCGCCCAGCTCGACGGCGTCGGCGCGGTCGATGGGGGTCAGGCTGACGCCCCGCGCCCGGGTGCCGCGGTCGGTGACGTGCAGCAGTTCGACGCGCTCCCCCAGTCCGCGCAGCAGCGCGCGGGGGTCGGCGCCCACGGCGGCGGGCCAGTAGGCGTCGAACTCGAACCCCACGCGGGCCGGGTCGGTGCGCGCGACGAGCTCGGCGTAGGCGGTGCGGCCGGACGGCAGCCGACGCAGCTCGGCGTTGTGGTTGTGGAACAGCAGCCGCAGCCCGGCGTCGGCGAGCCGCTCCCCCGCCGCGTCGAGCCGGCGCGCGAGCGCGGCCACGGCGTCCGGGTCGGTCCAGGCGAACCGGTACATGCCCGGGACGACGACGCGGCCGGTGCCGTAACGCGCGGCCTCGCGCACCACCGCCCCGGCGTCCCGCTCGATGGCGCCGAGGTCCTCGTGCAGCCCCACCACGGTGAGCCCGGACTCGCCGACCAGGGTGGCCCAGTCGAGGCGGCCGCCGCGCCCGACCGGCATCCCGGCGGCGCGGGTGAGGGCGCGGACCAGGGGCGGCGTGGGCCGGATCATGAAGCCGTTCAGCTCGATCCCCTGGAAGCCGGCCTCGACCACCAGCGCCAGCGTGCGGCGGGCCGCCGTCGCGGTGCCGCAGACGGTCCCGAGCTGGAGCTGCTGGATCGCCCGCAGCGGCGGCGCCCCGGTCACAGCCCGTTGCGGCGGGCGACCGACCCGAGCCAGGCGAGGCTGGGCTTGGGCGTCCGGGCGAACGTGGCCCGGTCGACCGCCACCAGCCCGAACGTCGGGCGCCAGTGCCCCCACTCGTAGTTGTCGAGCAGGCTCCAGTGGAGGTAGCCGCGCACGTCGATCCCGTCGGCGACCGCGGCGGCGACCCCCCGCAGGGCGTCGGACGTGTACGCGATCCGGCGGTCGTCCTCGGCGGTCGCGATCCCGTTCTCGGTGACCAGCACGGGCAGGCCGGTGACGGCGTGGGTGTGCCGGATGGCCATCGCGAGCGCGTCGGGGCGGTACGCGGTCCCGACCAGCGTGTTGTCGGGGTGCTCGGGGTGGGGCTCGACGCCGTCGGGGCCGACCCACTGGCTGGAGTAGGACTGGACGCCGACGTAGTCGTCGCCCGCCGAGCCGGCCAGGTACAGGTCCTCCCACACCCACGAGAGTTCGGCCAGCTTCGCCTCCGCGCCGGGCCGCGCCTCGAACGCGCGGTTGGCGACGCTCCAGCCGACCTTGGCGTCCGTGCGGGCACGCAGCACCGCGCGGGCGGCGTGGTGCGCGGCGACCAGGCGCTCGCCGATCTCGACGTCGGGGGCCGGGAGTTGCGCGGGGCGCGCGTTGTCGACGGTGGGGCTCTGCCACTGCCCGGACGCCTGCTGCGCGAGCATGTCGCGCTGCAGGGCGGCCATCATCGAGAGCATGTTGGGCTCGTTCATGGTGACGACCCACTCCACGCCGTCCAGAATCGGGCAGACGGCCTCCACGTAGCGGGTGAACCGCGCGACGGCGTCCGGTGCGAGCCAGCCGCCCGCCTCGGCGAACCAGCGCGGGTGGGTGAAGTGCTGCAGCGTGACGACCGGGGTGAGTCCACGGTCAAGGGCCGCGTCGATCATGCGCCGGTAGTGCGCCAGCTCGGCGCGGGAGAGCAGGCCCTCCTCCGGCTCGATGCGCGCCCACTCCAGCCCGAACCGGTACGCGGTGAACCCGGCGTCCGCGAGCAGGTCCATGTCCTCGGCGTAGCGGTGGTAGGAGTCGCACGCGTCGCCGCTGCGCTCCATGCCCGGGACGCGCGCCTCGTTGGCCCAGAAGTCGGAGTTCAGGTTGTTGCCCTCCACCTGGTGCGGCGCCGTCGCCGCGCCCCACAGGAAGCCCTCGGGGAAGGTCGTCATGGCAGGTCCTCTCACTTCGCGATCCGGTTCAGGGCGGCGTTGAGCGCGGCGACCTGCTCGGCCCCCACGGCGCCGCCGGCCTGCTTCAGCAGGCTCTCCACGCTCATCCGCTCGATCATCTTCTGCATGACGGCGGGGATCTTGATCTTCTTCGCGACGTCGCCCCGGCTCGCGGCGGCCGCGGCCATCATCTGGTCGACCAGCGCGGCCCCCTCGGGGGTGCGGCGGATGTCGCGCAGCGTGTCCCGGATGGAGAAGAACCCCTCGGGGCTGGGCAGCACGTCGTCGTCGAACCAGTTGATGACCGGGCCGCTGACCAGCGTGTAGTCCGGGTTCGGCTCGGCGACCCGCCGCACCGTCATGGAGTCGGACGCCTCCCCGGCGCGGGCGACGAGCGTGTGCTCCCCGCTCAGGGGCACGTCGAACCGGAAGACCCGGCGGCCCTCGCGGCGCCCGAGCAGGACGCCGTCGCGCCAGAGCTCCACCGCGGGCTGGTTGGAGTAGACCGTCACCTCGGTGACGTCCTCGGGGCGGTCGACGTAGCGGCGTCCGGCCAGATGCACGAACGGCTCGGAGGACCACGCGGCCTTGTAGACGTAGAACGCGTCCTTCTTCACCGACCGGTCGAAGGTGACCAGGCCCTTCATGTTGCGTCCGGGGACGCCGCCCTCGTCGCGTCCGTCCGCGGCGAAGTCGGCCAGGTTCCACACGTGCGTCGCCCACAGCCACGGCCGGGCCTCGATCATGGCCACCATGTGCTCGTGGTAGCGGGCCTGGTACTGCTCGGAGTAGTCGCCCCGGGTGGGGTTGGCCGTCTGGAGCGCCACGTTGGCGTCCGCCCCGTACTCCGACAGCCCGACCGCCACGTCGGGGAAGCGGGCGTGGAAGTCGTCGAACCAGGCGTCGTTGTCCTCCACCTCGCCGACGTACCAGCCGTAGTAGAGGTTGTAGGACATGACGTCGGCGATCGTGACGAGCGGGTCGTCGGACTCGAGCATGAACAGGTGGGCCATCGTCGTCAGGCGCGTCGGGTCGAGGCGGTGGGCCAGATCGTTGAGGCCGCGGTGTGCCTCGACGGATTCGGGTCCGGTGCCGGCGACGGAGATCTCGTTCGACAGCCCCCAGCACACGATGCTGGCGTGGTGCCGGTTCTGGACGATGAGCTCGGTGAGCTGGTGGGCGGCGTCGTCGACCGCGCCGGGCAGGAACTCCGTGATCATCGGGATCTCGGCCCAGACGACGATGCCCGCCTCGTCGCACAGGTCGTAGAACCGCTGGTCGTGCTGGTAGTGCGCGAGCCGCACGGTGGTGGCGCCGAGTTCGGTCAGCAGCGCCAGGTCGGCGTCCATCATGGCGGGGGTGATGGCGTTCCCGACGCCGAGCCAGTCCTGGTGCCGCGACACACCGCGCAGCGGGTAGGGCTCGCCGTTGAGGAGGAAGCCGCGCGCGGGGTCGACGGCGAAGGTCCGGCAGCCGAACCGCACCTCGACGGCGTCCACGACCTCGCCGTCGCGCAGAAGCTCCGCCGTCGCGGTGTAGAGGTGGGGGTCGGCGGTGCCGTGCCAGCGGCGGACGCGCGCGATGTCGAGCACGGTGGCCGCCGCGCCGTCGGCGACGGGAACCGTCCGCCAGTCCTCGCCGCCGATCGCGAACCGGACGGCGTCCCCGCCGGTGACGGACGCGGCCAGGGCCACCGAGGCCCGATCGCCCTCGAGCGTCGGGGTGACGGTCAGCCCGGGGCCGCCGTGCTCGTCGAGGGCGAGGTGCTCGCGTCCCACCAGCAGCAGCGAGACGTCGCGGTACAGGCCGCCGTAGAAGGTGAAGTCCGCGCGCTGGGGGTAGCTGGTCTCGTCGGGTCCGTTGTCGACCGTCACGACCAGGACGTTGGCGTCGGCGAGCGCGGCCGTGAGCTCGACGCGGAAGGTCGAGTAGCCGCCTCGGTGCCGCCCGACGGCGACCCCGTTGAGCCAGACCTGGGTGGCGGAGTTGGCGCCCGCGAACTCCAGCCAGACCTCCCCGTCGTGGTCCGGACGCGCGAACTCCTTCACGTAGCTGGACGCTCCCCGCCGGTAGTCGCCGCCGCCGTCCTGGCCGTCGGAGGCGTTCCAGGTGTGCGGCAGCGTGACGGGCTGCCCGTCCGGGAGCGGGGCGCCGGCGTCCAGCTCGCGCGGGACGAAGACCCAGCCCTCGTTGAAGCTCACGGCGCTTCGGGGCCGGCGGCGGTGGTTCATGGTGCTCCTCGGTTCGGCGATGCCCCGAGGCTATCGCCGGCCGCGGCGGCGTGATAGAAACGATCCCGCATCAGCAGCACGGATCCTGCGGCACCTGGCGCCGCGGCGGGAGGGGGCCCATGGACGCGGTCGAGGTCGCCGCCGGGACGCTCGGCACGGTGCTCGGGTGCCCCGTCGCCCTGACCGAGGACACCGCGGCGTTCCTGCGCGGCTTCGAGGAGCGGTACGCGTTCCTGCCGTCCGCGCAGCCGGCGCTGACGGCGTCCTATCTGGGCGCGTTCGTGGAGGCGATGGCCGACCAGGTGGTCCACGAGCTCACCGAGCCGCTCGGCACTGCCGTCACCGTGGTGCGCCTGCCCGGGCGCCTGGCCGTGATCGGGCCCTACACGGCGCGCACGCTGCGCGCGAACGAGGCCACGGCGCTGCTCGGGGAGTCCCGCATCCCCGGCGCTCACCTGCAGGCGTTCTCGCTCTACCGCTCCAGCTTCGCCATCGTGGACTCGGAGTTCGTGATGCGCGGCGCGATGGCGCTGCTGGAGGCGGCCGGTGGCGACGGCGACCGCGTCGGCTTCGAGCGCGTCGTCACGTCGGCCCGGCCGCTGGAGGAGGGCGTCCGGGAGCCGGCGCAGTCGGCCCCGTTCGCGGCGATCGAGGCCCGGTACGCGATCGAGCACGACTTCATCGAGGCCGTCTCGGAGGGCAACGAGCGCCGCGCGCTGGACGCGCTGCGGCGGATGAGCACCGTGCCGCGTCCGCCCGGGTACCTGAACACGCCCTTCCTGGGCGCCACCATCCTGCGGATCATGACGCGGGTCGCCGCCCAGCTGGGCGGCCTGCCGCCGGTGACCATCGACGCGATCTCCCAGACCTACGCCCAGGAACTGCACCGCAGCGGCCATTCCCCCGACGTGCAGCGGACGGCCGCGTCCATCGCGGCGATGGTCGGCGAGTTCTGCCGCCACATCCGGCGGCATCAGCAGAGCCCCTACTCCCCCGCGGTCCGGCGCGCGATGGACCACGTGGCGCTGCACCTGAGCCACCACGTCACGCCCGGCGAGCTGGCCGAGCGGGCCGGGGTGTCGGAGTCCCACCTGGGGCGGTTGTTCAAGGCCGAGACCGGCTGGACGCTGACCCAGTACGTCGCGCGCGAACGGGCCCGACGGGCCGCACAGTTGCTGGCCTCGACCGATCAGCCGGTGCGGGACATCGCCGCGCACGTGGGCTATCTGGACGCCAACTACTTCGTCAAGGTCTTCCGCACGGCGTACGCGATGACGCCCAGCGAGTACCGGCGCAGCCAGGCCTGAGCGACCGCCCGCGGCTCAGTCCGCGAGCGCGACCTCGGGCTCGGCGGTGAGCAGCGTGGCCTTCCGCTCGGCGATCCGGCGCTGCACGGCGACCATCTCCGGCTTGGTGAGGTGGTAGCCCTTCATCGCGATCACGGTGGCGATGAAGCCGAGCATCGGCATCCCGAACATCAGGGCGACCGTCAGGTACAGGATCGCGCTCGTCGGGGCGTCCGTGGGCTGCGGCATGACGGCGGCGTACCCGATCAGGGCGACCGAGCCGAGGGCGATGGTGGCGCCGAACGAAGAGACGAGCTGGTCGATGAAGTTGTAGGTGGCCGTGACGACGGCGGGGAGGTACTTGCCGGACCGGTCCAGCTCGTAGTCCACGATGTCGGCGCGCATGGCGCCGTTGGCCGTGGTCACGCACATCTTGGCGCCGTTGAGGATCAGCTGCAGCCCGAAGAAGCCGATCATGAGCGGGAGGCTGCCGAGGATGGCCCGCATGTCGACGGCGAGGCAGAACGCGATCGTGCAGGCGAGCAGCACGATGCACACCCAGCTCCAGGTGACCGTCGCCCGGTGCGACCCGTGGCGTCCGGCGTAGTGAGCGCCGATGATCGCGAACACGATCGAGGGCAGCATCGCGACCATGCTCATGATGGTGCCGAGCTGGATGTTCCCGATGAGGATGCCGTACAGCATCGTGCTGACCACGGCCTGGGCCGTCACGACCTGCGCGAGCTTCTCGGACGCCGCGGCGATCACGTAGCGCTGGAACGGGTTGTTGCGGCGCAGGAAGTCGAGCATGTCGCGGACCGTGACCGTGGCGTCGTCGCCCTGGGCCGACAGGTGCCGGAAGTTCTCCGGGCGGTCGGCGTGCGAGACGCCCACGCAGGCGAGGATCTGCAGGACCAGCGAGCACGCGACGAAGACCAGGGCGGTCTCCCGCAGCATCTCCACGGTGAACTGGTTGCCGTGGCGCGGCAGGATCACCACCGTCGACAGGATCGTGAACAGCGTGGGCACCAGGTAGGCGTACACGGTGGCCCACACCTGCACGGTCGGGCGCTGCCGCGGGTCGTTGGTCATGACCGGCGGCATCATGTTGCCAGCGATGTCGTTGGTGGAGGACCCGATGATGTAGACGACGTAGAGCGCGATGAAGAACACCGGCCCCAGGTCGTGGCCCGACCCCCACACGAACAGGGCCATGACCGCCAGCGACCGGACCGTCCAGCCCACCAGCATGAAGAAGCGCAGCTTGCCGAAGCGGAAGTCGACCCGGTCGATAATGAGCGCCAGGACGGGGTCGATCAGCCCGTCGAGGATGCGGGTCCCGGTGAGGATGAGCCCGGCGGCGGCCACGGCGATCCCGTAGCCGGCGTTCTGCAGGTAGCTCATCAGGCCGACCAGCACGTAGAAGATCATCGCCGAGCCGTTGTTGAGCTGGGAGAGGGCGATCTGCCACGTCCGGGCGCGGCGGTAGTCCACGCCGTCGATCTCGCCGGCGCTGAGTGTGCGTGCCTTGGCCATGGTGTCCCGACTCCTTCGTGTGAACAGCGCAGCCCGCCGGCGCGGGGGCGTCCATCGGCGAGTGGCTCGACCCTAAGGGCCACCGCGCGGCGTCGGATAGAACGTGAGCGGCGGCGCTAGAACGATCGCGGCGCGGGTGGGGAGGCCGGGTGTGACGTCGCGCAGGGCGGCGAGGCGCCCCCGCCGTGAGGAGGGTCGAGGGTCGGAGAAGGGAGGGTCAGGCGGGCAGCAGCATGACGTACTTCTGGCCGAGGTACTGCTCGACCAGGACGCCGCTGCGCACTACCGCGCCGAGCACCAGGTCGCGCGGCACCCGTCGGATCTCCGAGCCGTCGGCCCGCACGAAGACGGTCGCGCCCCCGGACTCGTCCAGGAGCGCCGCGGCCGTCCCCGACGCCGTCACCCCGACCGGCAGGCCGGTGAGGGGACGGTCGGCGAGGGAGATCCCAGGGCCGACGTCGGTCTGGACGCCGAACGTCGTCCCGTTGCGCCCCACGAAGGCGGGCCGACCCTGGTGGTCGGCGGCCTGCAGGTAGACGCCCTGGCCGGTGCTGGGGAACGGACGGCCCCACGTGCTGATGACGTCGGTGACCTCCCCGCGCGGCGACCCGTCGAAGCCGACCACGGGGCTGGCCGCGTCGGCCCTGCCCGGGCTGGCGACCTGGATCGCGCCCTCGGCGACCGGCACGACCGCGAAGGCGGCGCGGGCGGCGGGCACGACGGTCGCGCCGGTCCGCGCGTCGAAGGCCGCGTACTGCTGGTACTGGGCGTCGGTGCAGACGATGTGTTCGGACACGGGCAGGCACAGGGCCGGCAGGTCCAGGGCGGCCCCCTCGCCGAGCGCCCGGCGCTCGTACATGCCCTCGGGCACGGGGATCTTCCAGCGGGTCTCCCCCGCGTCGGTGATCGCCCGCAGGAACATGCCGTCGGTGTCGCTCGACATGAGGTAGGACGCCTCGGCGTCGCGCCCCAGGTGGAAGACCTGCTCGATGGCGCCCTCGATGGCGATCTTCGGGGTCAGCACCTTGCCGGTGGCCGCCTCGACGCGCTTCACCTGCCCCTCCGAGAAGACGAAGGCCTCGTCGTCGAAGGTGGCGTCCTGCGAGCACAGCCCCGGCATCTGCCAGACCTGCTGGTCGGTGCCGGTGCGGTAGGCCGTGATCGTGACGTCCGGGGTCGAGGACACGAGCGTGACCGTCGCGTCCGCCGACAGCCCGCAGAGTTCGCCGGGCAGCGCCCACTCGGTGACCTCGCCGGCGGCGTACGCGTCGTCGAGCCAGGCGCCCTCGGGCCCGACCGGGTGCGCGATCGAGGGCGCGGCGGGCGTCCCGGGCGTCGCGGGCGAGCCGGGCGTCGCCGGGCCGGTGGGGACGACACTGCACCCGGCCGCGGCGAGCAGCGTCACAGCGACGGCGGTGGCGGCGATCGCGCGGGGGCGACGAGCGGGGGTGAGCACCAGGGTCCTCCTCGGTTGGTCCGAACCCAACCTACAAGAGCGAGCCCGGACGCCGCCGCGGGCGTCCGCGTGCGGCCCGGACGCCTGCGGCCGGCTGGCGAGGTCTGCGGGTCAGCCCACGACCCCCAGCTCGTAGGCCCGGATCACCGCCTGGACGCGGTTGGCCAGGTCCAGCTTGTCGAGGATCCGCCCGAAGTGGGCCTTCACCGTGGACTCGCTCAGGTGCAGGGTTCCGGCGATCTCCGCGTTGGTGAGCCCCCGGCCCACCAGGACGAACACCTCGCGTTCCCGCTCGGACAGCGCGGCGAGCCCGTCCTCCTGCGGGGCGGGGCCCTTCAGGTGCGGGACGGCGACCTCGATGAGCTTGGCCGTGACGCGGGGCGCCACCACGGCGTCACCGCGGCGCACCGTGCGGATGGCGGCCACCAACTCGTCGGGGCGGGTGGTCTTGAGCAGGAAGCCCGCCGCCCCGGCCTGCAGCGCCCCGAAGGCGAACTCGTCGCGGTCGTAGGTGGTCAGCACGAGGACGCGGACGTCCGGCAGGGTGGCGGTGATCCGGCGCGTCGCCTCGATGCCGCCGATGCCGGGCATCCGGACGTCCATGAGCACCACGTCGGGCTTCAGGGTGGCCGCCGCCCTGATCGCCTCGCCGCCGTCGGCGGCCTCCCCGACCACGACCATGTCGTCCTCGGCCTCCAGCACCAGCCGGAAGCCGTAGCGGACCAGCTCCTGGTCGTCGACGAGCAGCACGCGCGTCCGATCGCTCACCCCTGCTCCCCTTCCGTGTCGCCGGTCGGCAGACGGACAAACACCCGCCAGCCGCCGCCGGGCCGCGGCCCGGTCTCCACCGCGCCATCGTAGAAGGCGGCCCGTTCGCGGATCCCGACGAGGCCGCGGCCGGGGTCCCCGGCTACCTCGGCCGGATCGGAGGCGTCCTGCACCAGCACCGTGATCCCCGCGTCGTCGGTCTCTAGGCGCACCTGCACGTCGCGGACGTTGCGGGCGTGCCGGAGCACGTTCGTCAGCGACTCCTGCACGATGCGGTAGACCGTGAACCCGACGACCGGGTCGCCGCCCGGGCGTCCGGACGACTCCAGCCGCACCGGTAGACCGGCGGCCCGGAACTCCTCGACCAGGGCGGGCAGCTGCTCGACGCCGGGTTGGGGATGCTCGGGGGTGGGCGCATCGTCGCGGACAGTGGCGAGGAGGCGCCGGACCTCGCCCAGGGTGCGGCGTCCGAGTTCGCCGATCCGCGCGACGGCGAGTTCGGCCTCCTCGGGACGCCGCGGTGCGGCCGCCCGGGCGCCGTCGGACAGGGCGATCATGACCGCCAGGCTGTGGGCGATCACGTCGTGCATCTCGCGCGCGATCCGCTCCCGCTCGGCGGCCCGCGCGATGCTGGCCTGCTGGTCGCGCTCGCGCTTCATCTGGTCCGCGCGCTCGACCAGGGCCGCGACGAGCCGGCGGCGGTGGCCGACGTTGATGCCGATCAGCGTCGACACCAGCACGCCCCCCGCCACGGGCACGAACAGCGAGAGGGCGTCGGTGAAGGCGTCGCTCTGCACGCGCGGGGTCAGCCCGAGGATGGGAGGGCCAACCTGCAGGCGGTGGGCCAGCGCCACCCCACCCGCCGCAGCCGACGCCAGCGAGGCCGCGCACCACAGCCAGGCCACTCCGGCGCGCCGTGCCAGGCCCGCGCGGTACAGCAGCGGCCCCAGCAGGATCACCTCCGCCCCCGTCCCGACGAGGAGGCTCACCGGGATCAGGACGAGTGCCGCCGCCAGCGCCACGCTGAGGGCCCGGCGCCGGATGGCGAGGACGACGGTGCCGGCGACGGTGATCAGGATCATCGGCCACAGCGGGGTGACGTGGGGCGGCTCCAGCGACAGCACGATGAGGAAGACCGCGACCAGCAGGTAGCCGGCCACCAGCACCGCGTCCGCCAGCAGGGCGCGCCGACTTCCCGGGACGCCCTCGGGCGGTGCTGCGGACGCGCGGGCGAGGGACGCCGCCGCGGCGTCCCTCCCGATGCTCGCGTCGGCCGTCATGCGTCGCGCCTGAGCAGGGCCGCCGCACCGCAGACCAGCGCGAGCAGCGTCCATCCGCCGACGAGCAGGTAGCCCGCCGCCGGGCTGATGTGGCCGCCCATCAGGTCCAGGAAGGGCGCGCCCGGGATGTCGACCCTCGACATGGCGTCGCCGGCGTTGCCGATCAGCAGGAGGCGGATGACCCGCGAGGCGACGTTGTAGGGCAGCATCGAGCTCAGGATCGGGCCCAGCAGCATCGCGAAGAACACGACGAACGAGCCGGCCGCGGTCGAGCGGAGCACCGCCCCCAGCCCCAGCCCGAAGACCGAGCAGAGCCCCAGGTAGACGCCCGTGCCGACCAGCGACCCGACCACCCCGTGCGCCGTCAGGGGCGCCTCGAGGCCGAACGGCGCGTACATCGGGTAGGTGACCGCCCAAGCGGCGACGACGGTGACCAACGCGACCACCGTGACGACGCCGAACAGCAGGACGGCCTTGGCCAGCAGCGACCGCAGGCGGGTCGGGGCGGCGAGCAGCGTCGAGGCGATGGTCCCCGAGGCGTACTCGGAGCTGATGCACAGCACCCCCAGAATCCCGGCGAGGATCTGGCCGAGGACCACCAGCGGCATGGTCACCTCGCCCATGGTGCGGGCGATGGACGCCGTCGAGGGCGGCTGTGAGGACTCCAGCGTGAGGCCCAGGAACAGCGGGCCGCCGAAGCCGATCGCGGCCAGGGCCAGCAGGCACAGCAGGGCGGCGGGCAGGCTCCAGAGTTTGATCCACTCCGAGCGCAGCAGGTCCACGAAGCGGGGGCGGCTGGCCGGCGCGGCGCTCCGTGCGGGGGCGAGGTCGAGGGTGTCGGTCATGCGAAGGCTCCGTTCGGGGTGGTCGACGCCGAACGGTACTCGACGGCGCCGGAGGTGAGGGCGAGGTAGGCGTCCTCGAGGGATCCGGCCACGGTGGTGACCTCGTACAGGACGACACCGGCGGCGGCGGCCGCGTCGGCGACCTGCTCGGCGGTCCGCCCGGTGATCTCGAGGGAGCCGTCGGGGTGGTTCGCCACGGTGACGCCGGGGGCGGCGACGGCTGAGGTGAGCCGGTCCGCTTCGCGCGTCCGGACGCGAACCGCGGACGTCGTCGCGTCGGCCATCACCTGGTCCAGGGGCTCGTCGATCAGGATCGAGCCGCGTCCCATGACGATGAGGTGGTCGGCGGTCTGGGCCATCTCCCCCATCAGGTGCGAGGACAGCAGCACGGTGCGGCCCTCGGCCGCCAGGCCCTTCAGCAGCGTCCGGATCCAGATGATGCCCTCGGGGTCGAGCCCGTTGACCGGCTCGTCGAGGATGATGGTGCCGGGGTCGCCGAGCAGGGCGCCCGCAATGCCCAGGCGCTGCCCCATCCCCAGCGAGAAGCCGCCCACGCGCTTGTCGGCGACGGACTCGAGGCCGGCCAGCCCGATCACCTCGTGGACGCGGCGTTTGCCGATGCCGTGCGTCGCGGCGAGCGCGAGCAGGTGCTTGTAGGCGGTGCGCTGCTTGTGCGCGGCGCGGGCGTCCAGCAGGACGCCGACCTCCCGCAGCGGCGCCGCCAGGTCGCGGTAGGCGCGTCCGTCCACCTCCGCCGTGCCCGCGGTCGGCGCGTCCAGCCCGACGATCATGCGCATGGTGGTGGACTTCCCCGCTCCGTTGGGCCCGAGGAAGCCGGTGACCTTCCCCGGCCGGATGGTGAAGTCGAGGTGGTCGACGGCGGTCTTGTCGCCGTACTTCTTGGTCAGGGACTGTGCCCGGATCATGTGAACCCCTTTCGTCGAGATCGACGCTACGGAGGTGGCCGCCCGTGCACATCGGTCAGCGATACCGACCCGGACGCCGACCAGTACCTGGGTACACATGACGGGTGCACCGGCGGTCGGGGCGGACGGTGTATCGGCGGGGAGTAGCCTCGACGACACGATGGAGATCCCCAGCCCCAGTCCGAGGTGGCGCGTCATCGCGGTCGCGCTCACCTGCCTTCCCTCGTCGTAGGGATCATGTTCGCGGCCCAAGCGACGAGAGACTATTGGCGCACCAGGGGGTCTCAGGGCGATCGCCATGTCGAACATTCTCCTGGTCGTGTATGACCCCGTCGGGTCCAGCTTCTTTCTGTTCGAAGGCGATGGGGTCTGAAGATGCTGAATGACAGACTCAGCCCCGAGGTCGACCGGTGATCCGCTCGGCAAGAGCCTGCACGGCCGCCTCGTCCAAGTCGCGCGCGAGGGCGACGAAGTGATCCTGAACAGCAGGCCGGTAGCGCACGGCAAGCACCTGTCCGGCGGCCAGTCGTGCGATCTGCGTGATCGTCAGCACCTCGTCGGCGATGCCTCGGAACTGATCCCCGTCGGGGGTCGTCACGTCGAGCATCACGACCATGCGCTGCTCGCGGTTCACCTCACGCCAGTCGACCACGGTGCCGATGGCGAGCGAGCCAGCCTTCAACTCCTCGTTGCGGCGACGGGCCTCGCCGCTCAGCAACGGGTTCGGCGCGATGCCCGGAAACGCCGATCCGACGCCGAGCGAGTCTCGGGACAGGTCGGGTCGCACCCGCGCCATGACGTCGTCGAGCCGGGTGTTGCTCTCCCGCTTCTTGCCGAATCCGAACACCTGCACTCCTCACCCGGTCGGCTGTGCACGCGGCTTCGCGGAGCAGGATGCCTGACCAGATCGCAAACGATACCCACCGTCGGTGACCGGTTCTCTGGGCGACCAATCCGGAACGAGTAGCTGATGCTCCCCGACCGTCGCACGCAAGTCACCGCCCCGACCACCGTCCGGCGCGCTCCGCCGAGCGTCTGGCCATGGCTAGCGCTGGGGCGTGACGCGGAGCGACCCGTCGGGTGAGCGGGCCACCGTGATCCCGCCGTGGAGGTCGGTGCGGAACACCCGGGCGCCGGTGGCCTCCACATCGCGCACCGTCCTGGCTGAGGGGTGGCCGTAGTCGTTCCCAGCACCCACGCTCACCAGCGCCACCGTGGGACTGACGGCCGCGAAGAAGGACGCGGCGTGCCGTCCGCTGCCATGGTGCGGGACCAGCATGACGTCGGCGTCCACCAGCGCGCCGAGCCGGGCGTGAGCCGCCTGCGCGGCGTCCTCGGCGTCCCCGGCCAGCATCAGCGACAGCCCGGGCGCCTCGATGCGCAGCAGCAGCGAGGCGTCGTTCTCGGCCGAGGACTCCCCGTCGTTCTGGACCGTCGTGTCGGCCACCCGCGGCGCGGCGACCACCCCGACGACGATCTCCCCGACCCGCCAGGACTCCCCGCCCGTCACGAACACCCGCGGCGTGCCGCGGAACGTGGCGTCGAGCATCCGGTCGGCCGAGGCCGGCGTCCGCACCGTCGACGTCACCACCATGCCCACGGTACGGTCCCCCAGGGCCGCCGCACCACCGGCGTGGTCGGCGTGCAGGTGGGTGAGTACCAGCACCGGCACCGACCGCACCCCCAACTGGTCCAGGCACCGGCGCAGCAACCGCGGCTCGGGCCCAGTGTCGACGACGACGCCGGCGCCCGGCCCGGCTCGGATCACGGTGGCATCGCCCTGCCCCACGTCGCACGACGCAACCCGCCACGCGGGATCCGGCCAGCCCGGGGTCGGCGGCACCCGCAGCAGCACCGCCCCCAGGCCCGCCGCGATCACCAGGCACACCAGGGGCCGGGCGAGGACGCTGGGCAGCACGACGACCAGGAGCAGGCACGCCAGAGCCACGACGGACTGCCCCCACACGTCGGCGCGCCACGGGATCGCGGCGCCGGGCAGCCCGTCCCCGATCCTGGCGATCCACGCGATGCCCTCCGCGCACAGCCCCGCCGGCCACGCCAGCAGCCGCGCACCCGCGAGCCACACCGGCGCCACCAACGTGACACCCAAGCCGACCACGGTCGCCGGCCCGACCAGCGGACCCGCCAGCAGGTTCGCCACCACCGCCACGACGCTTACCTGACCCGCCAACGCCACCACGAGCGGCTCGGTCGCCAACTGGGCGGCCAACGGCACCGCGAGCGCCTCAGCCACCCAACGGGGCAACCAGCGTCCCAGCGCAGCCGCGAAGGGACGGGCCCACAACAACAATCCCGCCGTCGCCGTCACCGACAACCCGAACCCCAGCGAGCGCGCCATCGCCGGCTCGACCAGAACCACCACCAGCACCGCCACCGAAAGCGCACGCAGGCCCGACCCGCGGCTCCCGCCATGCCCCAGCGCGGCCAGCCCCACCAGCCCCATCGCCGCCGCCCGCAACACGCTGGGCTCGCCCAGGCACAGCAGCACGAAGCCCGCCACCCCCGCGACCATCACCACCGAGATCACGCGACCCCGCAGCCCCAACCCGACCACGAGCGCCCTCAGGAACCCCAACATCAACGTGAGGTTCGCGCCCGAGACCGCCGTGAGGTGCGTCAACCCGGTCGTCACGAACCGCTGCCGCAGGTCCTCGGGGAAACCTGACGTGTCGCCCACCACGAGCGCCGGGACGAGGTGGCGTGCGTCACCGGGCAGGGTCGCGCACGCCTCGCGGAGCCCGGCGCGCAGCGCACCCACGGCGTTCCACGGCACCCCGGGCCCCCCGACGATGGTGGGTGCGCCCCGGGCCCGCACGACGAGCCAGGCGGCCTGCCCCGCGTCCGGCTCGGCGAGCCGCGCCTGCGCGCGCACCAGCGATCCGAGCGGGAGCGACGCCCAGGCCGGGGCGAGTGCCCCCGTCACCACCAACTCCACCGGGGTTCGGCCCGCCCAACGCCCACCCCGGGCGTCCGCGCTCATCAGCGTGCCCGTCGCCCGCCACAGTCCGTCCCGGTTGCCCGCCGCGGGCCACAGGCGACCCGCGCCGACCTGGACCTCGACCACGGCCGTCGCGCCCTGCCGGGCGAGTTCCCCCAGCGGGCCGTCCCGGACCGCGACCGCCTGCACGGCTCCCGTCGCGACGCACACCGCCGCCAGCACGGCGGCGGCGCCCAGCAGCGCGCTGCGGCGCCGCCACGCCAGCATCCCGGCGACGCCGGCGGCCAGCCCGATCCCGATCAACCATCCGGCCTCACCGCCGACGGCCGCGGCCGTCGCGGCCCACGTCACCCCGGCCAGCACGGGCAAGGCCCACGGCCACACCCCGGGGTTCTGCGATGAGGTGTCGGGGCGGTCGTCGGGCGCCACGCCGCTAGACCCTCACCAGCGGCGCCAGCTTCTCCAGCGTCTTCGCCCCGATGCCGTCGACCTCCTGGAGTTCCTCGACCCGGGTGAACCGGCCGTGCTCCGCCCGCCACGCCATGATGCCCGCCGCGGTGACGGGTCCCACCCCGGGCAGCGCCTCCAGTTGCTCGGCGGTGGCGCGGTTGAGATCCAGCTTCGCGCCCGGCGTGCCCGGCGCGGCACCGCCGCCTCCCGTCCCCGCACGCACCTCTCCCCCGGGACGCCCGGCGTCGCCCACCGCGACCTGGGCGCCGTCGGCGATCACCTCCGCGAGGTTGAGATCGCCCGGCTTCGCCTCCGGCAGCAGCCCGCCCGCGGCCGCGATCGCGTCCTCCACCCGCGCCCCCTCGGGCAGGCTCACCACGCCCGGATGCGCCACCGCCCCCACCACGTGGACGCGCAGCGTCGGTGCGGGGCTCGGGCTCGACGTCGGGCCGGGCGCGGACGCGGACGCGATCGGCGTCGCCACGGGCGCCTCCACTGGGACGGCGCGGGCCTGGCTGATGCCCCACAGGGTCGCCACGAGGCCGACGAGCCCCAGCCCGGCCACCACCGTCAGGTGCCGTCGCGTGAAGGACGCCAACCGCGCCGCCCGGCCCGGGCCGGGCGAAGGGTCGGAGTTCCGGCCGCCCGGTGCGAGCCGGTCGGTCTTGAACGGCGTGGAAGGCGCGTCGGACGCGGGGGGCTTGCGGGCTGGGAGCCTGCGCCCGCGCTCGACCTCCGCGTTCGGGCTCCGGCTCCGGGAGCCGCCCCGTGCCGGTGCGGCCAGGCGACGGGGTCCGTCGTCGGCATCAGCCGGATCCGCCTCCGGCCAGGACCCCTCCTCCCAGAGGCGAGCGGGTTCGTCCGCCTCCGCCCAGAGGTGAGCGGCTTCGTCCGGCTTCGCCCAGAATTGCGCCGGTTCGTCGGTGCCGCGGGCCGCGGGCTTCGCGGCATCGGCGGGAACGGGACCATCCAGGTCGTCCAGGAGCGCCGCCAGGCGCGCGCGCACCACGTCGCCCAGTGCGGGATCCCTGTGCGGTCGCAGCATGCTCATGCCCGCAGGTTGGGCATCCGGGAGCCCGCGGCGTCACGTCGCCGGAACCTGTGGACAGCCCGTCCGATCGTCCACACCCCACGCCCGTCAACGCCCCCACTCGGCGCGCACGCCACCGCCGCGGCTGCGAGGCCCCTCCCGAGGGCTAGGGCGCTCCGGCTAGCCTGCGGAGGTACGAAGTCCGCCCCACGCAACCCCACGTCCCGGAAGGATTCGACATGACGCACAACCGCTGGCCCGCCCTTCGCGTCGACGACTGGACCTCCACGCGCGACTTGCTGCACATGTGGCTGCAGATCGTCGGGAAGGTTGAGATGGTGTCGACCAGCCTGGTCAACCACTGGTGGAACGTCTCCTACGAGGTCAGCGCGCGGGGATTCCGCACGCGGCTCATGCACGGCGTCTCGGACTCCTTCGACGCCGAGTTCGACTTCGTCGCCAGCGAGCTCGTGGTGCGCAGTACCTCGGGCAAGCGGCACGCCGTCCCGCTCGAGTCGGGCTCGGTCGCCACGTTCTGGGGCCGGCTGCAGGAGGCCCTCGACGACCTGGCGCTGGGCTGTTCCATCGTCCCGATCCCGAACGAGATCCCGAACGCAGTCGCCTTCCCGGCCGACACGACCGAGCGCGACTACGACCCCAAGGCCGCCCTGACGTTTTGGCAGCAGATCGTCAGCATGGAGCCCGCGTTCGCCGCGTGGCGCTCGGGGTTCATCGGCAAGGACAGCCCCGTCCAGCTCTTCTGGGGGTCGCTCGACCTGTCGGTCACGCGCTTCTCCGGACGCGGCGCCCCGCCGCACCAGGGCAACCCGCCCAACTGCCCGCCCTGGGTCATGGCCGAGGCCGAGTCACGCGAGAACGCCGCCGCTGGGTTCTGGCCGGGCGGCTCGTCCGAGGGCACCTTCTACGCCTACCAGTACCCCGAGCCCGACGGTTACCGGGACGCCCACCTGAGCGTCGGCCACTTCGACACCGACCTCGGGGAGTGGGTGCTGCCCTATGAGGAGGTGCGCGCCAGCGGCGACCCCGACAAGCTGCTGCTGCAGTTCCTCAACGAGACCTACGCGCTGGGCGCCGACAACGCGGGCTGGGACCGCGCCGACCTCGAGGTCGACCCGCACCGCCTGGACGCGAAGATCTACCGCGGCCAGGCGCCCTGGCGCCACCGCCTCTAGCCGGACGGCGGCGATCCTCCCCTGCCGCCCCGCCGGGCCGTGGCAGCCTGAGGGCGTGGTCCGGGAGCGCAGGAAGGTCGCCTCCGCCGGCAGGCGGACGGCCATCGCCGTCGGGGTGCTGTGCGCCCTGCTCGCGACGGTGCTGGCGATCCTGTACGCGGTCCCGGAGCTCCAGCCGCTCAGCACCTTCACGGCCATGGCCTCCGCGCTCATCCCCTATGGAGTGCTTGCCTGGGGCATGGCCGTGCTGGGGATCCTGATCGGCGGTCGCGGCCTGCAACGCCTGTGGCTGGTGCCGCCCCTGGTGATGCTGCTGGTGCAGGCCGGCTGGGCGCGCCCCTACTGGCCCGTCGCGCCGCCGCCGTCGGCGTCCGAGCAGGGCCTGCGGGTGTTCTCCGCGAACCTCCACAACGGCGACGCCGACCCCGCGGCCACCGCCGCGGCGATCCGCGCGGCCGCCCCCGACGTCGTGATCCTCATCGAGGTGGACGACGCCTTCCTCGCCGCCCCGACGGTGCGGGACGCGCTGGCCGCCCACACCCACCGCGTGGGCCGCTCGGTGCCCGGCGAGGCGCCGGACCCGTCCACCATGATGATCGCGTCCACCCGGCCGCTGACCGAGTTGGGCCGCCTGCCGGGACGGTTCGACCAGTACCTGGTGGGCGTCGCGGGCCACGACACGAACCGTCCCTGGACGCTGGCGGCCGTGCATACCATCAACATGCTGACCGGGGGTCGCGCCTGGGACGACGAGGCGGCCGCGCTCGCCCGCGCGCTCGCGCCTCACCGCGGTGGCCCGCTGATCGTCGCCGGCGACTTCAACGCAACCGTCGAGCAGCAGCCGATGCGGCGGCTGTGGGAGGCCGGTCTGCGCAACGGGGCGGCGGACGCGGGCGCGGGCTGGGTGCCCACCTACGACGCCGGCCTGGCGCCGAGGGTGGCCTTCGTCGCGATCGACCACGCGGTGACGTCGCCGTCCGTCCGCGTGACCCGCTTCGTCACGGTCGCGCTCCCGGGCACCGACCACCGCGCGATCTCGTTCACCGCGCAGCGCGTCTGACGCCGTGGACGCGACCGCGGCCACGACCGAGAGGGCCGGGGGCCGCGCGTCGCGTCAGGGATCAGGCGGGGACGATGCTGACCATCTTCGGCAGGCGGACGATCACCTTGGCGACCTCGCGACCGTTCAGGGCGCGCTGCACGTTCTCGTCGGCCAGCGCCGCCGCGGTGGCGTCCGCCTCGGAGGTGTCGGCGGGCAGGTCCAGCTTCGCCCGGACCTTGCCCTGCACCTGCACCACGACGGTGACCGTGTCCTGCACCAGCAGCGCGGGGTCGGCCGACGGCCAGGTCGAGCGCGCCACGGAGGGGGCGTGGCCCAGCACGGCCCACATCTCCTCGCCCAGGTACGGCGCGACCAGGCTGATCGCCTGCGCCGTGAACTCGGACGCCTCGCGCACCGCGGGGTCGCCCGCGCCGGGGCCGGAGTCGATGGCCTTGCGGATGTGGTTGACCAGCTCCATGATGCGGGCCACGACCACGTTGTAGCGCTGCGACTCCACCGCCTCGGTGATGTCGGCCAGCAGCCGGTGCGTGCCGCGGCGCACCGCCTCGTCGCCGGACGCCGGATCGGCGCCGACCTCGGACGTCACCTCGTCGGCGACGCGGAAGGCGCGCGCCAGGAACTTCGACATGGACGCCGGCGACATGGCCGCCCAGTCGATGTCGTCCTCGGGCGGGCCGGCGAAGACCAGCGCCGCACGGATCACGTCGACGCCGAACTTGTCGATCTGCTCGCCCAGATCCACCCCGTTGCCCAGCGACTTGCTCATCGCCTTGCCGGCGTTGATCACCTGGCCCTGGTTCATCAGGCGCGTGAACGGCTCGGTGAAGGTGATCAGGTCCAGGTCGTACAGCACCTTGGTGAAGAACCGGCTGTACAGCAGGTGCAGGATGGCGTGCTCGACGCCGCCGACGTACTGGTCGACCGGCGCCCAGCGGCGGGTGGCGTCCTTGTCGAAGGCCGCCTGCTCGTCGGTGGGCGAGCAGTAGCGGAAGTAGTACCACGACGAGTCCACGAACGTGTCCATGGTGTCGGTGTCCCGCTCGGCGGGGCCGCCGCACGTCGGGCACGCCACCTCGCGCCAGGCGCGCGCCGCCTCGGACGCCAGCGGGCTGGTCCCCTTGGGCTTGAGGTCCGCGCCGCGCAGGTCCGGCAGCGTGACGGGCAGCTGGTCCTCGGGAACGGGCACCTCGCCGCAGGTCGGGCAGTGGATGATCGGGATCGGGCAGCCCCAGAACCGCTGCCGGCTCAGCAGCCAGTCGCGCAGGCGGTAGGTGACGGTCGCCTTGCCGGTGCCATCAGCCTCCAGCTTGGCGTTCATCGCCGCGATGCCCGACACCTTGTCCGGCAGCCCGTCCAGGATCACCGAGTTCACATAGGTTCCGTCGCCCGACGTCGCGACCCCGGACTCGTTGGGGTCGGCCTCGCCGGTGTCGATGACGACCTTGACCGGGATGCCGAACGCCTGGGCGAACTCCAGGTCGCGCTGGTCGTGCGCGGGAACGGCCATGATCGCGCCGGTGCCGTAGTCGGCCAACACGTAGTCGGCCGCCCAGACGGGCAGCTTCTCCTGGTTGACCGGGTTGATCGCGTACCGGCCGGTGAACACGCCGGTCTTGGGCCGTTCGGTGGACTGCCGCTCGATCTCGGTGGCCGCCTTGGTCTGCTCCAGGTACGCCTCGAAGGCCTCCCGCTGCTCGTCGGTCACCAGCTCGTCGGCCAGGGGGGCGTCCGGCGCGACCACGAAGAACGTGGCGCCGTACAGCGTGTCGGGGCGCGTGGTGAACACGGTCAGCGGCTCGTCGCGGCCCTCGATGGTGAAGTCGACGTAGGCGCCCTCGGAGCGGCCGATCCAGTTCCGCTGCATCGCCAGGACGCGGTCGGGCCAGTTGCCCTCCAGCGCCGGCATGTCGTCCAGCAGGCGCTGGGCGTAGTCGGTGATCTTGAAGTACCACTGCGTCAGCCGGCGCTTGGTCACGGCCGCGCCGCAGCGCTCGCACGCGCCCTGGGCGACCTGCTCGTTGGCCAGCACGGTCTGGTCGACTGGGCACCAGTTCACGAAGGACGCCTTGCGGTAGGCCAGCCCCTTGGCGAAGAACTGCTCGAACAGCCACTGCGTCCAGCGGTAGTACTCGGGATCCGAGGTGTGCAGCCGGCGGGTCCAGTCGAAGCTCAGGCCGTAGCGCTTGAAGGACGCGGCCTGGGTCTCGATGTTGGCGTACGTCCACTCCGCCGGGTGCGCGTCGCGCTGGATGGCGGCGTTCTCGGCGGGCAGGCCGAAGCTGTCCCAGCCGATGGGGTGCATGACGTCGTAGCCCTGCATCAGCAGGTAGCGGGCGGCGATGTCGCCCATGACGAACGCCTCGGCGTGCCCCATGTGCAGGTCGCCCGACGGGTAGGGGAACATGTCGAGGACGTAGCGCCGCTCGGCCGAGTCGTCATCCCGCGCGACGAACGTGCGGTCTTCTTCCCAGAACTTCTGCCAGCGCTCCTGGGCGGCGGAGGCATCGTAGGTTCGGGCGGACTCCATGGTGTGTTCTCCTCGTGACGGATGGATCGTGGACGTCGGCATGAAAAAGCCCCTGGCTGCCGTGTGGGCATTCAGGGGCGCCGCGCAACCGGGTGAGGCGCGCGGCTAGCCGAGAAGTCGCTGGTCGATGCTGCGATCCATGATCGCCATCATAGCCCACCGTCGCCACGCCCTCGTCCGCCCGCCGCGCCCGCACGGCGGCCCCCACCCGTCAGAATCCGGACGCCGTGGCGGGCACGTCGCGGTGTCCGGCGACCAGCGCGTCCCAGTGGTTCGGGCTCAGCGCAGCCGTGTTCACCAGATCCAGCAGGTCGATCCACCCGGGCGGGCCGGCGACCCGGCCGAGCGCCTCGAGGCACACCACCTGCAGCGCCCCCTCGCCGCACAGCCACGACGTGAGCCCCAGCGCCACCAGCGCTCCCCCGCGGCACGACGGCACGCTGGCCCGCACCACCTGGAGCCACAGCCGCTGCTGCACCCGCGCCTCCTGCGGCGTCATCCCCCACAGGTGCCGGTCGAGGAAGCCGTCGTCGTGGCTGGCCAGGCACAGCAGCGTGACGTCGTCCAGATCCAGCTCCCCCGGGTCGGCGAGGTGCGCGGCCAGCAGCGCCTCCGCGCGCCCCAGCAGGTCACCGTCGTCCTGCAGCGAGGCCTCGACCCGGCGCAGCGACGCGGCGACCTCCTCGGGTGTGCGCGACGTTTCGATGAGGGCCGCGAGTTCGGCGCGCGACCGCCGCACGGGGCGTCCCTCGAAGGCCGCACGCGCGACGTGGACGTTCCCGAGCCGGTCGTACGGCGTCCCCTCGCCGTCGGGGGCATCGAACCAGCGGTCGTCCCCGACGACGAGGTAGCGCCGCTCCGTCGTGGCGGGCAGGTCGGCGTCCACCCGGGCGAGGGTGGCCCAGGCCACCGCCGGGTCTGCGCAGAAACCCAGCAGCAGGAACAGCGCCCGCGGGTAGCGCCGCCACAGGCTGTCCAGGGCGGGCGCCAGCCGTTCCTCCTCTCTGGGGAGGTCGGCGCGCGCGGTCACCAGGACATGGCCGTCCTCCACCGCCACGACCACGATGGAGTCGCACGGGTGGAAGCCGAGCAGCGTGGGGATGACCTCGACGAGGTCGGTCATCGTGCGGATGGTGGTGGGTGAGGTGGGGTGCGTCATACCTCAGGATTGGACGCGCGAGCCGGTGCGCGTCACCGTCCACAGGACCCGGCGTCCTCCACAGTTCGGCGCCGCCTCGACGGCTCCCGGAACCGCCCCGATCGCGCCGCCGGGTTGGGGCGTGTCGGGTAGCCTCGCGCCCATGACGCAACCGTGGCAGCAGGGTCCCTACCAGCGCCGCCCCGTCGACATCAACGCCTACGCCCCGCCCAAGCGGCCCGGCGGCATGGGCTGGTTCATCGCCCTGGGCGTGCTCCTGGTCGGGGTCGTCGTCGCCGTCCTCTTCCTGCGTCCCGCGCCGCCCGCTCCCGCGCCCGCGCCGACCCCCACCGCCACGCAGCCGACCGCGGCCGGCCCGGGCATGCCGTTCACCTCCCCGGCGCCAGCGGGAACGAGGGCCGCTGGGAGGTCCTGCAGCAGAGCTGGAACGGAGATTCCCTCACCGTCCGCGTCCGGATCTCCGCCGACAAGGGCACCGTCACCTACGGCTTCGTGGCGTTCTCCAACGCCGGGGTCTCGGTGTACGACCCGGTCGACGGCGCCCCTTCGCCGCAACTCGACACCGGTCGGCTCTCGGCCGGCCAGAGCACGGAGGGCTACGTCCGCATCGACATGCCGCGCGGGCCCGCGACCCTCATCCTCACCACGCAGGCCGGGCGGCAGATGTCCGCGCTCCCCATCACGGGCTGATCTTCGCGACGGCCCCGCCGGCCGGGCCTCGTGCCCACGGCGGCAGATCGGGGCTCAGCAACAGTGGCGCAGTCGATTTGGTGCTGGCCGCGCGGGCAGGGTAAAGTTCCCATTCGTTCCGCACTGGAACATGGGGCTATGGCGCAGTTGGTAGCGCGCTTCCATGGCATGGAAGAGGTCAGGGGTTCGAATCCCCTTAGCTCCACCGAAGGTCCCCCAGAACGCTCCGCCGAACGGCGGGGCGTTTCTCGTATCCGGACCGCTGACAGCGTCCCGACTCCTGCGCCCGACCCCGCGGGCGGGAGCACGCCGAGATCGCCCTCCCCCAGGCCGCGCTGCGACCGGCCGGCGGGCTGCGCCGTGGTACGTTCGTCACGCCTCCGCGCCGGACGCGCCGCAGGCCCATCACGACGCCCGAGGAGGCCCTCCATGCCCACACCGCACATCTCCGCCGAGCCGGGTCAGATCGCTCCGCTGATGATGATGCCGGGCGACCCGAAGCGCGCCGCCCGGATCGCGCAGGAGTACCTCGACGACGTCGAACTCGTCTCCGATGTCCGCGGCATCGGCTGCTGGACCGGCACGTACCAGGGCACGCCGATGAGCGTGATGGCGTCGGGCATGGGCGTCCCGTCGACCTCGATCTACGCCACCGAGCTGTTCCGGTTCTACGGCGTCGAGCGGATCATCCGGGTCGGGACGTGCGGCGGCATGCACCCCAAGGTCAAGGTCGGCGACACCGTCATCGCCACCGCGGCCCACACGAACGCGTCGATCTCGACCCTGCTCGTCCCCGGCATCAACCTGTCGTGGGCGTCCTCCTACCCGCTGCTGCGCGGCGCGATGGACGCCGCCGCGGGCCTCACCGACGCGGGCATCCACGCCGGCCCGGTCTACACCTCCGACCTGTTCTACCTCGCGCGCCCCGAGATCATCTCGGGCCTGGTCGCGCTGGGAACGCTGGGCGTCGAGATGGAGTCCGCCGCGCTGTTCGCCGCCGCCCAGCAGGAGGGGGCCGAGGCCCTGACCGTCCTCACGGTGTCCGACCACCTGACCGACGGCAGCGTGGACATGACCGCCGAGGAGCGCGAGACCCTCTACGCCACCGCCGTGAAGATCGCCGCCGCCGCCCTGCTGTCCTGAGGCCCGGCCGGAGTCAGCCGGCGACGCGCTCCAGCACCCGGATCGCGGCGGCCACCGCGTCGGGCTCCTCGGCCATGCGCCGGCCCACCTCCGCCGCGCGCCGCCGAGCCCCCGGCTGGGACGCCCACGCCACGGCCGCCCGCACCGCCCCCGCGTCCGGACGCCGGGGGTTCAGCGGTTCGGGAGCGACGCCCAGCAGGCGCAGCCGCTCGGCCCAGAACGGCTGGTCCAGCGCGAACGGCACCGGGACGGTCGGCACGCCCGCCCGCGCCCCCTGGTGCGTCGTCCCCGCGCCGCAGTGGTGGATCACGAGGCTGCAGCGCGGGAAGAGCCAGTCGTAGGGGACGTGGTCGACGGGGAACACGTCGGCGGGCAGCCCGCCCGACTCGAGTCCCGCCCAGCCCGACGACAGCACCACCCGTCGGCCGGCCAGGCCCGCCAGGACCGCGTCCCGCAGCGCCGGCAGTCCGTCGAAGCCGCTCACCGAGCCGAAGCCCACGAATACGGGCGGCTCCCCGTCGGCGAGGAACGCCTCCAGGCCGGGCGGCGGCCGCCAGTCGGGATCCGGCGGCGGCGTCCACGCCCCCGTGATCGTCGCGTCGGCGTGGGTCCAGTCCGGGGCCGCGGGCACCAGGACGGGCGACCAGGCCATCAGGATCGGCATCGCGTCCCAGTCGATGCGCAGCCTGCCCCGCCCGGCGGCCCGCCGGTCGCGGTTGACGCCCCGGCTGATCACGAGGTCGCCGGCGCGGACGAGCAGCCTGCCCAGCGGGCGGTTCAGGACGCGGGGCAGCCGCCGCAGCCCGGACGCCGGGGGCGGGTACTCGCTGGTCTCCAGCGTGGGCTGGAGCTGGATCCCGACCAGCGGGATCCCGAGGTCCTGCGCGACGGATCCCGCCTGATGCAGCCCCAGCACCGAGGACGCGACCACGTCGGCGTCCCGGGCGGCGTCCGCGATCGTGGTGAGCCATTCGCTGCGGTGGAACGAACTCATCTCGGACAGCGCCCGGCTCGACAAGCGGCCGCTCCCCACCGTCTCCCGCCAGCCGCGCGAGTCCTCGGCCAGCAGGCGCTTGACGCTGCCCGCCAGGACGAGGAAGTCGATGCCGAGGCGCTCCGCGGCGGGCCCGGCCTGCTCGTCGGCGACGAGGATCGCGTGGTGGCCGGCCCGGTTGAGCCCGTCGGCGAGCGCCAGGAGCGGGACGTTGTCGCCGGTGCTGCCGTACCCGCTCACCACCACCTTCATGGCGGCCTCCTCCGCTCGCACGAACCTTCGCCCATGATCCTCACGAAGGGCGGCGGCGCGTCAACCCTGCGCCGGACGCCGTTGTGGTGCGGTCAGGCGATCTCCCCCGCGCCCGGGGCGGCGGGGTCGGCGGTGGCTTCGGTGCCGGTGCTCGCCGGGGCGCGGTCGGCGGTGGCGTCGGCGCCCGCCGGGGCGCGGTTGGCGGGCGCTGCTTCGGCGTCCGCGCGCGGGACCACGTTGTTGTAGGAGATCAGCCGCCAGCGATCGGTGACGTCCACCTCGGACCACGAGCAGTTCCACAGGCCGCCGAGCACGTGGAACGCCTCCATGCCGAGTCCGAGTGCGAGGCACAGTCCCCCGCGCAGTGCCCAGCCGTGCCCGACCACGACGGTGGTGCGCCCCGCGCGCTCCGCCGCGAGCCCGCGCAGCGCCTCGGCGACCCGCGCGGCGGCCTCCTGCGACGTCTCCCCGGTCGCGGAGCGGCGGAAGTCGGCTCCGGTGCGGATCGCCTCGAGGTACCAGGGGTTGTCGGCGGCGACCTGCGCCGACGTCTTCCCCTGCCAGGTGCCGATGTTGATCTCGCGCAGCTGCGGGTCGGTCGTGATCGGCGCCCCGGTGGCGGCGGCGATGGCCTCGGCGGTCGCGGCGGCGCGGCTCAGGTCGGAGGACACGATGCCGTCGGGCGCGAACGCGACGAGCCGGGTCGCGACGTCCGCGGCCTGGCGGCGTCCGGTGTCGTTCAGGGGGACGTCCTGCTGGCCCTGCATCCGTCCGCCCGCGTTGGCGTCCGTCTGGCCGTGCCGGACGAGGATGAGACGGGTGGGGGCCGCGGCGGTCACGTCAGGACGCGGCCAGTTCGACCTGCGGGGTGTCGCGCCACAGCCGCTCCAGCGAGTACAGCTGCCGCTCCTCGGGGTGCTGGACGTGGACCACGACGTCGCCGAAGTCGAGCAGCACCCAGCGGGCCTCCCGATCGCCCTCGCGGCGCAGCACCTTCGCGCCCTCCTTGTGGAGGGCCTCCTCCACCGCGTCGACCACGGCGCTGACCTGGCGCTCGTTGGCGCCGGTCACGATGAGGAACACGTCGGTCAGGGCCAGCCGCTCCGACACGTCGAAGGCCACCAGATCGGTGGCCTGCTTGTCGGCCGCGGCGCCCGCCGCAGCCTGCGTGAGGTGGAGGGCTCGCTCACTCGCCGCCATGGGACTCCTTGTTCTCGGGGACCTCGTAGAGCCCCCGCTTGCTGATGTACTGCACGATACCGTCCGGCACCAGGTACCAGATCGGCAGGTCCTCGGACGTGCGACGCCGGCAGTCGGTGGAGCTGATCGCCATCGCCGGGATCTCGAGCAGCGTCACCTTGTCGGCGGGCAGGTGCGAGATGTCCTTCTGCTGCAGGTCGACGCCGGGCCGCGAGACGCCGACGAAGTGCGCCAGCTCGAACAGCTCGTCGGCACCGCGCCAGGTGAGGATCTGGCTCAGCGCGTCCGCGCCGGTGATGAAGTACAGCTCGGTGTCGGTGCCCCGCTCGGCGCGCAGGTCGCGCAGCGTGTCGACGGTGTACGTGTCTCCGGGGCGGTCGATGTCGACCCGGCTGACGGAGAACCGCGGGTTGGACGCCGTCGCGATGACGGTCATCAGGTAGCGGTCCTCGGCCGGGGACACCTTCTTGGTCGCCTTCTGCCACGGCTGCCCGGTGGGCACGAAGACGACCTCGTCCAGGCCGAACCGGGCGGCGACCTCGCTGGCCGCCACGAGGTGGCCGTGGTGGATCGGGTCGAACGTGCCGCCCATGACGCCGAGACGCCACGAGCGTTGGCCCTCCCCGAGCGCGAGCCCGGTGGAGCTCATTCGGAGCGGGTGTGGGGCCGGCCGGCGCCGAAGCCGACCAGGACGGCGAGGATCACCATGAGCACCAGGAACACGGACACGCCGGTCGCCACCGAAGCGAACATGTGGTCGCCGGCGGCCTCGAGCAGAACGGTCATGCGGGGCAGCTTAGCGAAGCCGGGACGCCTCAGGCGCGCGTCTGTCCGCGGCCGGTCACGACGTACTTGGTCGACGTCATCTCCGTCAGGGCCATCGGGCCGCGGGCGTGCAGCTTCTGGGTGGAGATGCCGATCTCCGCGCCGAAGCCGAACTCGCCGCCATCGACGAACCGGCTGGACGCGTTGACGAGCACCGCCGCGGCGTCCACCTCGGCGGTGAACCGGTCGGCGTTGGCGAGGTCGGCGGTGACGATCGTCTCGGAATGCCCGGTGGTGTGCCCGGCGATGTGGTCCAGGGCGGCGTCCAGGTCGGGGACGATCGCGCAGGCCAGGTCGAGGGTGAGGTACTCGGCGTCGAACTCGTCGGGCCCGGCGGGCACGATGCGCTCGGAGAAGGCGGCGACGTCGGGGGCGCCGTGGACGGTCACGCCCGCGCACTCCAGTTCGGCCAGCGCACGGGGCAGGAAGCTCGGCGCGATGTCGGCGTGCACGAGCAGCGTCTCGAGCGCGTTGCAGACGCTGGGCCGCTGGGTCTTGGCGTTGAGCAGGATCTCCAGGGCCATGTCGGGGTCGGCGGAGGCGTCCACGAACAGATGGCAGTTGCCGGTGCCGGTCTCGATCACGGGCACCTTCGCGCCCTCGACGACGGCGTTGATGAGTCCGGCGCCGCCGCGCGGGATCAGCACGTCGATCAGGCCGCGGGCGGCCATCATGTCGGCGGTCACCTCGCGCCCGCCCTCGACGAGCTGGACGGCGTCGACGGGCAGGTCGGTGGTGGCGATCCCGGCGCGCAGCGCCTCGATGATGGCCCGGTTGGAGTGCAGCGCGGAGCTGGACCCGCGCAGGAGCGCAGCGTTGCCGGACTTCAGGGCGATGCCGGCGGCGTCCGCGGTGACGTTGGGGCGGGCCTCGTAGATGATCCCGACCACGCCGAACGGGACGCGCACCTGGCGCACCTGGACGCCGTTGGGGTTGGTCCAGCCGCGCACCACATCGCCGACGGGGTCGGCGAGCCCGGCCAGGTCGACCAGCCCGGACGCCATGCCGGCGACCCGCTCGGGCGTGAGCCGAAGCCGGTCGATCAGGGACGCCTCCGTGCCGGCCTCTTGCGCAGCGGTCACGTCGAGCGCGTTGGCGGCCAGCACCGTGTCGGCGGCGTCGAGCAGGTGCTGCGCCATCGCGGCCAGCGCGGCGTCCTTGCGCCCCCGGGACGCGGTGGCCAGGGCGCGGGCGGCGGCGCGGGCGCGCTGCGCCTGCTCGAGGAACTCCATGGGTCCGATTCTAGAGAGGGCACGGTCGCACACGCCCTTGGGGAGCGACCGTGGACACCCTCCCACGTGGCCGCCGGGTCTGGGAGAGCCTCTGAGGAGACGACCGCTGGGAGCAGGTCTGCTCGCCATCGCGACGATCCGCGCGGACCCGGGTGGTCGGCCACGGCGGCTCATGCGCCGAGATGTGATCGCGGCCAGGTACGAGTCAATGGCGAATCGATCCCGCCGAGGCCGCCTACGTGCGGGTGTGCCGACCCGCATGGCCGGCCGGCACTCTCCTCACCGGGAGCTTCTCCTAGCTCATCGAGTCGGACGCGTCGTTCTGGTGCCCCGGCTGCACGCTTCGCGCCGCACGGTTTGCGCTGACAAGGGCACCCGCGAAAGCCGTCTCTCTCTCGGGGCACCAGAACGACAGGAAGGCCCCGGCACCCGGCGCGCTGCAGGCTCACGCGGCTGGATGACGAAGCCCTCGTCGCCGGTCTGCCCGAAGGACGGCGCCTCCGCGACCCTGACCGAACGCGGCCTCCGCCGCTGCGCATCATCGCGATCTCACGCGCACCCCGCCACGCCGGCGCAGTCGCCCCCCTTTGCGTCAGATGCCCCCTTTCCTACGGGGGCAACTGCACCGACGCGGGCGACTCGTCACAAACGCGGGCGGCGCGTCGCAAACGGGGGCGACTCGTCACGAGCCGGGGCGGCGCGTCGCAAACGGGGGCGACTCGTCACGAGCCGGGCAGCACGTCGCAAACGGGGGCGACTCGTCCCAAACGCGGGCGGCGCGTCCCAAACGCGGGCGACGGGGCCCGAGGAGGTCAGGCCCGGAACTTCTTGCGCAGGATCATCGCGTCCCGGTGCACCAGTTCGCGGTCGAAGCCCTCCCCCAGTTCGTCGGCCAGGGCGCGGGTGGTGCGGCCCAGCATCGAGGGCAGGTCGGCCGCGTCGTAGTTGACCAGGCCGTGGCCGACGAGTTCGCCGTCGGGGCCGTCCAGGCGGACGGGATCGCCGGCGTGGAACGAACCCGAGAACCCCGAGACGCCCGCCGGCAGCAGGGACGCCTTCCGCTCCACGACGGCGCGCACGGCGCCTGCGTCCAGGGTGAGCACCCCGGCGGCCTTGGACGCGTACGCCAGCCACAGCATCTTCCGCGAGCGGCGGCGTCCGGACGCCCGGAACAGCGTGCCGACCGGCTCGCCGGCCAGGGCGGCGGCGACCTCGGTGGCCGAGGCCAGCACCGTGGTGACGCCCGCGTGGGTGGCGATCTTGGCGGCCTCCAGCTTGGTGGTCATGCCGCCGGTGCCGACCCCCGAACCGATCCGGGAGGTGTCGACGGCGAGGTCGTCGACCTCCGCGACGTCGGTGATCTTCCGCGCGCCGGGTCGGGCGGGGTGGTCGGTGTAGAGCGCGTCCACGTCCGAGAGCAGGAACAGAGCGTCCGCGCCGACGAGGTGGGCGACCAGGGCGGCGAGCTTGTCATTGTCGCCGAAGCGCAGCTCGTTGGTGGCGACCGTGTCGTTCTCGTTCACGATCGGCACCGCCCCCAGCTCCAGCAGCCGGGTGAAGGTGCGCAGCGCGTTGGCGTAGCTGCCCTGCCGGGTGACGTCCTCGACGGTGAGCAGCACCTGCCCGACCGTGAGGCCGTGCGCGGCGAACAACGAGGTGTACTTGGCCAGCAGGAGGCCCTGCCCCACGGACGCGGCGGCCTGCCGCGTGGCCAGGTCGCGCGGACGCCGCCGCATGCCGAGCGGGTCCAGGCCCGCCGCCACGGCGCCGGAGGACACGACGACGACGTCCTGCCCGGACGCCCGCGCGGCGGCGATGGCGTCCACCAACGCGTTGAGTTGCGGCACATCGATGCGGCCCTCGCGGTCGGTGATGGACGAGGAGCCCACCTTGACGACGATCCGCCGCGCCTCGGCGACGGACCTGCGGATGGCTGCGCTCACCCCTGCTCGTCCTCCATGGCCCGCCAGCTCTGCTTGGGGTCCCGCGACAGGCCCTCGGCCGCGGCCTTGGCGGCGTGGTACTCCGCGTCCAGCTCGCGGCGGCGCTTCACCGAGGCGCGCTCGTCGTGGAGGCGCTCGTCGTCGCCGCGGCGGGTGAGCAGCTCGGCGCCGGACTGGATCTGCGGCGCGAAGTCGAACACGACGGGGTTCTCCCCGGCGCCGATCGCGACGGCGTCGCCCTCGCGCGCGCCCAGGTCGAGCAGCTTCTCCTCGATGCCCAGCCGCGTGAACCGGTCGGCCAGGTAGCCGACCGCCTCGGGGTTGTTGAAGTCGGTCTGCTTGACCCAGCGCTCGGGCTTGTCGCCGCGGACGCGCCACACGAAGCCGCCCTCGCCGTCGCCCATCTTGTTGATGGTGAACGCGGCCGCCGACCCGGCGACCGGCTCGGGCCGGATCACGATCCGGGCGGGTTCGGGCGCGGGCAGCGAGGCGCGCCGCTCGCGCACCAGGTCGGCCATCGCGTACGTGAGCGCGTTCAGCCCCTCGCCGGTCTTGGTCGAGATCGGGAACACCCGCAGCCCGCGCGCCTCCAGGTCGGGCAGCACGATGTCGGCCAGCTCGCGGCCGTCCGGGATGTCGATCTTGTTGAGCGCGACCAGCCGCGGCCGATCCTCCAGGCCGCCGTACGCGGCGAGTTCGCCCTCGATGATGTCCAGATCGGTGACCGGGTCGCGGCCCGGCTCGTAGGTCGCGCAGTCGATCACGTGCACGATGGCCAGGCAGCGCTCGATGTGGCGCAGGAATTCGTGCCCCAGGCCGCGGCCCTCGGACGCCCCTTCGATCAGGCCGGGCACGTCCGCGACCGTGTAGGTGGTGTCGCCCGCGACGACGACGCCGAGGTTCGGGATCAGCGTGGTGAACGGGTAGTCGGCGATCTTGGGCCGGGCGCGGCTGATCGCCGCGATCAGGCTCGACTTGCCGGCGCTGGGGAAGCCGACGAGGCCGACGTCGGCCAGCACCTTCAGCTCGAGGGTGATGGTGCGCTGCTCGCCGTCCTCGCCCAGCAGCGCGAAGCCGGGCGCCTTGCGCGCCGACGTCGCCAGCGCGGCGTTGCCCAGGCCGCCGCGCCCGCCCGCCGCGACGGTCGCCTCGGCGCCCTCGCCGATCAGGTCGGCGATGATCGCACCCGTGTCCGCGTCGGTGACCACTGTGCCGTCGGGGACCGCCAGCACGATGTCGCCGCCGTTCGCGCCCGACTTGTGGTCGCCCTCGCCGGGCTGCCCGTTGGTGGCGCGCCGCTGGGACTGCCGGTGGTAGTCGACCAGCGTCGTCAGGCCCGGGTCGACACGCAGGATCACCGAGCCGCCGTGGCCGCCGTTGCCGCCGTCGGGGCCGCCGAGCGGCTTGAACTTCTCGCGGTGCACCGACGTGCAGCCGTGCCCGCCGTTGCCCCCCTGGACGCGGAGGGTGGCGCGGTCGACGAACGAGGGAATGGCCATGTCCGCAGATTCTACCGTGGGCGTCCTCGATGGCCTGCCGTGGCGCCGCGCGCCGCGTCCCGGTCATCTCCGCGCCGGGAGGGGCTTCGGCCGCCACGCGCCCTAGGTGTGGCGGTGGCCCATGAAATGCAGCACCCGGTGCGCGACGTCGTCGATGAGCCGGTAGCGCATCGTCCGTCCCTCACGGCGCGCCTCGACCCAACCTTCCTCCCGGAGCACCCGAAGTGCTTGGGACGCCGCCGTGCGGGTGACCCCGGCCGCGCGTGCAAGGTCGGCGACCGGAGAATCGGGATGCAGGTGCATGTGCGACAGCAGATGGAGCCGAGTCGGGTCGGCGAGGAGCTCGAAGTGGCGCGCCCACTCCACACCCGTGGGCGGGTCGCCCGCAGGTGATCCCCCAACCTCCGACACGCCGACCTCCGGAACGCTGTCCCTGCTACCGTCTTCCATGTGTCTGATCAGACACATGTTTCTTCGGGAAGAGCCCTCATGCTATCTCGGTTCTCACGGCGTGCCTGCCTCGCCGGCGCACTTCTGACCCTCAGCCTGATGGGCTGCACGGCCCAGCCGCTCCCCGCCACCTCCGGCAGCGAGATCGTGCTCGCCGACGCTTACGAGCTGGGGGCTACAACCCCGTCTCCGGCTATGGCGAGCTCGGGGTCTCGCCGCTCTACGACGGGCTGATGCGGCTCGACAGCGCAGGCGACGAGGCCCTCCCCGCGTTCGCACCGGCCTTGGCCATGGAGGCGCCCATCCCCAACGCCGACTCGAGCGTGTGGAGCGTTCCGCTGCGCCAGGGCGTCACCTTCCACGACGGCACCCCCTTCGACGGTGCCGACGTGGTCGCCACCTACAACGCGGTGCTCGACCCAGGCAGCGCTTCGGAGATCGCGTCGGCGTTCGCCATGATCGCTGAGGTCAGTTCCAGCCGCACCGCAACGGGCGAGACCGTCACCTTCACCCTGGCCTACCCCTACGCCGACTTCCCGTCGCGCCTCCTGTTGGCGATCGCCCCCTCCGAGCGGCTCACCGGGGGGCCGGCGGCGGAGTCGAGCCTCAACCGCGAGCCTGTCGGCACCGGGCCGTACCGACTCAGCGAGTTGACCGCCGACCGTGCCGTGTTCACCGCGAACCCCCACTATTGGGCCGGCCCTCCGCAGGTGTCGAAGGTGACCACGGTGTATCTGCCCGACGACAACTCCCGCGTCCAGCGGGTGGCGGCCGGGGAGTTCGACGGCACCATCCTCCCGCCCGCACTGGCCCGCACGTTCACCTCCAAGCCCGGCTTCGGGATCGAGTCCGCCCACTCCGCCGATTGGCGGGGGGTCTCGCTGCCCGCCGATGTCGCCTTCACCCGGGATCCCCAGGTGCGTCTCGCCCTCAACCACGCCGTCGACCGGCAGGCGATGGTCGACACGGTCCTTGCCGGGTACGGCGAGGTGGCGCACACCCCCGTTTCAGCGGTGTACGGCGACGCCTTCGACCCCGCCGCGGTGTTCCCCTACGACGTCGACAAGGCTCGCTCCCTGCTGGCGGGAGCAGGCTGGAGTCCCGGCCCCGACGGCGTCCTGGTGAAGGGGACCGACCGGGCGGCCTTCACCGTGGCGTTCCGGCCGACCGACTCGGTTCGGCGCGACCTCGCGACGGCGTTCGCCGCCGACATGATGCGGGTCGGCGTCGAGGTGACCCTCGCGGGGCTGGACTTCGACAAGATCGAGCCTCGGGTGCGCGACCTGGGCATCCTGCTCGGCGGCGGCGACAAGCCCTTCTCGCTGGACACCCAGGTCTACGCCGCACTGCACTCCCCCCTGCCCGGGACGGCCCTCTGGGACAACCCGGGCCAGTTCAGCACTCCCGCGCGCGACGCTGCGCTCGACCAGGCGCGCCGGACCCTGGACCCGGAGCGACGGACCAGTCTGTACCGACAGGTCCAGGCGGACTACCTCACCGACCCGTCCTACGTCTTCCTGGTGTTCCTCGAGCACACCTACGCCGTCCGGGACAGCACGTGGCAGCGCGCTCCGGTGACGATCGAGCCGCACTCCCACGGGGTGAACTGGGGGCCGTGGTGGAACGTGGCCTCCTGGACACGCTGACGACCGTGCAGACGGCCCACGGATCGCAGACGCCCTCACCGGACCTCGCGACAGCCCGGCGTCGGCGCCGCGCCCGCGAAGTGCGAGGGCTGATCGGGCGGCGGATCACGGTGGCTCTGCCGCTGCTGGTCCTGATCTCGATGGGTCTGTTCGTCCTGGCCCAGGCCTCGCCGTTCGACCCGCTCGTCGGTTACCTGGGCGACCGCTACCCGCTCACCACACCCGAGCAGCGCCAGTCGATGCGTGAGGTGCTCCGGCTCGATCAGCCCTGGTGGGCGGGCTGGCTGGCCTGGGCGTCCGATCTGGTGTCCGGAGATCTCGGCCACTCGCGTTCGTACGCCATGCCGGTTTCGGCCGTGCTGGCCGAACGTCTGCCCGCCACGCTCCTGCTGTCGGCGGCGGGTCTGGCCGTCGCCCTGCTCCTGAGCCTGCTCGGCGCCCTGATCGCCGCGCTCAACCCGGGCTCTGTCCTGGACCGGGCGACCCACGCGCTCGCCACCTTCCTGCAGGCTGTTCCGCCCTTCGTTCTCGCCCTGGCCGCGGTGACCGTCGGGCCATCACCCTCGGCTGGTTCCCGGCGGGCGGGGCCTCCCCCGTGGTCGGCCCCACCACCGCCCTCACCACGGTGCATCATCTGATCCTTCCGGCGCTGGTTCTGGGGCTGTCGCAGATGCCGTGGCTGCTGCTCTCGCTGCACGCCGAGATCACCACCGCACTCGCCTCCGACCCGGTGCGCGCGGCGCTCGCCCGCGGCCTGCCGTGGCCCGGCGTGGTGGTCGGTCACGTGCTGCCGCCCGCCCTGGCGCCTCTGGTCACGCTGGTGGGGGTACGACTCCCTGAGTTGATCGTGGGGGCGGCCCTCGTCGAGGAGGTGTTCGGATGGCCCGGCGTCGCGGCCGCGATGGTGACGTCGGCCCGAACCCTGGACATGCCGCTTCTCGCCATCCTGACCGTGGCCAGCACCGCCACCGTCCTGCTCGGCTCACTCCTGTCCGATCTCGGCTACCTCGCTCTCGACCCCCGGGTGCGCATCGATGACTGACGCGCTCCTCACCGCCGCCCCGCGCCGTCGGACCGAACCGGGGGCATGGTGGGCCATCATCGTCCTGATCGTGGTGCTCGCCTACGCCGCCCTGGTTCCCCTGCTCGCTCCCGCCGCCCTGCACGAGGTGGACCTCGCCGCGGCCCGGGAGGCGCCGTCCCCGTCCCACCTGTTCGGCACCGACAACTCCGGGCGTGATCTCTTCGTGCGGGTCGCCGAGGGCATGCGCGTCAGCCTGCTCATCGCCCTGGTCTGCGCCCTCACCTCGACGCTCATCGGCGTGGCGGTCGGTACCGTCGCGGCCGTGGCGGGCGGCGTGGTCGATGGGGCCCTGATGCGCGCAACGGACGCCACCAACGCCCTGCCCCACCTGCTGCTCGGGATCGTGATCGTGGCGTTCTTCCCCGGCTCGCTCACCGCGATCATCGCCTCCATCGCGCTCACGCACTGGCCGCAGGTCGCCAGGATCGTGCGCTCGGTGGCGGTCACCACCCGACGCATGGAGTTCGTGGACGCCGCCTACCTGGCCGGCGCGACCCACCGCGATGTGGCGTTCCGCCACGTCGTGCCCGCCGCTTCGGGCCAGTCGGTCGTGGCCGTCGTCCTGCTGCTGCCGCACGCCATCTGGCACGAGTCGACCCTGTCGTTCCTGGGCCTGGGGCTGGCCCCCGACCGCGCGTCGCTGGGCACACTCCTGCAGATCTCACGCGGCGAGGTGATGATCGGTGGTTGGTGGACCCTCGCATTCCCCGCCGCCGCCCTCGTGGTGACGGCCTTCGCGATCGCGGGCCTGGCCGGGGCAGCGCAGCGTCGCGTGGCCCCGATCGCCGAGGGGCGCGTGACGTGACCGCCGTCGACATCCGCGCGCTGACCCTGCGCATTCCCACCACCGTCGGTCGCCGCCCTGCCTGGGTTCACGTGGCCAACGACGTCTCCCTGGCCCTGACCCCCGGTCGGATGCACGCGCTCGTCGGGGAGTCCGGGTGCGGGAAGTCCGTGCTGGCGGCGACCCTGAGCGGCCTGCTGCCACCGCGCACCCGGGTGAGCGGCCACGTGGTCATCGGGCGGACCGATGTCACGGCCGCGCTGGGGTATCCCCGCGATCCTGTGTGGGTTCCGCTGCGCGGCCGCGTCGTCGGGACGGTCCCCCAGTCGGCGGCGACGGCCTTCACGCCGACCCGGAGGATCCGTCGGCAGATCGAGGAGACCGTCGCCGCCCTGGGGGGTCTCCGCACAGCGGAGGACCTGGCCGACGCCTGCCACCTCCCACGCTGGGCCCTGGACGCCTACCCCCACGAACTGTCGGGCGGACTGATCGGTCGAGCAGCGCTGGCGGCCGCGTTGGCGGGGCAACCCTCCGTTCTCGTCGCGGATGAGCCCACCGCCTCCCTCGACCGTCCGCTGGCCCGCACCGTCCTCGGGCTGCTTCGCGCTCAGGCCGACTCGGGGGTCGCCGTCCTGCTGATCACCCACGACCTCGCGGCGCTCCTCGACGGCGTCCGGGACGGCCGGCCACTGGTGGAGGACCTGTCGGTGATGTACGCCGGACGCCTGGTCGAGCAGGGCCCGGCTTCTGACGTCTGGGCGGCGCCGAGCCACTCCTACACCCGGGCTCTGCTCGACGCGCTGCCGCGCAACGGCCTCCGGGAGGTACCGGGAACGCCGCCCACACTCACCGACCCCGATGGCCCGGCGCGCTTCGACGATCGTCTCCGGGGTGCGTCATGAGCCTGAACGCCACGGCCATCACCGTGAGCTACGACGGCCGCCTCGTGCTGGACGGCGTCTCCCTGAGCCTCGCCCCGGGGCGGACGGTGGGGCTGGTCGGCCCGTCCGGGGTGGGGAAGTCGACTCTGGCCCGCGTGATGGCGGGCCTGCTCAGCCCCCTCGCCGGCCAGGTCACCCGCGACGGTGTTCCGGTCGAGACGGGCCGGGGCCGGATGGCCGGAGCGGTCACCATGCTGTTCCAGTCGCCGCATCGCTCGTGCAGCCCCCGGCAGCGGCTGGGCGCCCTGATCGCGGAGCCCTGGGCCATCGCCGGTGTGCCGCGAAGCGATCGCCACGAGCGGGTGACGGCGCTGGCGCACGAGGTCGGCCTCACCACCGACCTGCTGGGGCGACTTCCCGCCCAGGTCAGTGACGGCCAGCTCCAGCGCGCCGCGCTGGCCCGCGCGCTGGCGTCCGGCCCCGACTACCTGATCTGCGACGAGGCCACGGCCATGCTCGACCCCATCAGCACGGCCGCGATCGTCGCCGTCCTCCGCCGACGAGCCGCCGCCGGGCTGGGCGTGCTGGCGATCAGCCACGACACCGAACTGCTCGACGCCTGGGCCGACGAGGTGGTGGCCCTCCCCGCGCTCGGTCCGGAGCGCACGCCGGGCGGCCCCGCCGCCGGTGCGTGAGCAGTTGACCGGGACAGGCTGAGGGCCTCGCCCACGACCGCGATCAGGCGGGGTGAAACCCCCAACCTCGGGCGCGGTCACCGCGCGGAGGGGCTCAGGCTCGCCGGTGCAGGAGGTGCGTGGCGACGGCCCCGCGGAGGTTCTCCCCCGCCCGGGCGAGCGCCTCGGGCAGCGGCTGGCCGGCGGGGGTGATGGTGATCAGAGCCTCCACGGCGCCGTCGCGCAGCAGCACGTCGGCCTCGGGTTCGACGCGTCCGGCGAAGATCGCCACGGGGACGCCGTGGCGCCGGGCGGCGGCGACGATGCCGGCGGGTGCCTTGCCCGCGAGCGTCTGGGCGTCGGCCGATCCTTCCCCGGTGAGGACCAGGGTGGCGCCGGCGACGCGGTCGTCCAGGTGCACCAGATCCGCGACCAGGTCGATGCCCGGGCCGAGCTCGGCACCGAGGAGGGCCAGCAGGGCGAAGCCGAGGCCGCCCGCGGCGCCAGCCCCGGCCTGCGACGCCAGCCGTCCGCGGCTGACGAGGGCGGCGACCCTTTCCAGCACTTCGTCCAGGCGGGGCACGTCCGCAGCGGTGGCGCCCTTCTGCGGGCCGAACACGGCGCTCGCGCCGCGCGGCCCGGTGAGCGGGGTGTCCACGTCGCACGCCACCCGGACGCGGACCGCGCCCAGCCGGGGATCCAGGCCGGCCGCGTCGACCTCGGCGAGCTCGGCCAGGCCGCGCGGCGTGGTGGCGACGGGTTCCCCCGCCGCGTCCAGGAACCGGACGCCGAGCGCGGAGAGCATGCCGGCACCGG
Source organism: Propioniciclava coleopterorum (assembly GCF_011393335.1). NCBI lineage: Bacteria > Bacillati > Actinomycetota > Actinomycetes > Propionibacteriales > Propionibacteriaceae > Propioniciclava > Propioniciclava coleopterorum. Next base: position 207,201 of record NZ_CP049865.1, read on the forward strand.
CGTCGTTGGTGGCCGATCCGCCCAGCCCGATCAGCAGTTCGGTCGCGCCCGCGTCGAGGGCCGCGGCGATCAGCTGGCCGACGCCACGGGTGTCGGCGTCCCAGATGGCGCGGTCCTCGTCGGCGACGGCCTCCAGGCCGACCGCGGAGGCGACTTCGATGACGGCCAGGTGGCCGGTGAGCGCGAACCGACCCCGGGCCGGCCGGCCCAGCGCGTCCAGCACGTCCACCTGGACGATCCGCGCGCCGAGCGCCCCGGCGAGGGCGTCGGTGAAGCCCTCCCCGCCGTCGGACAGCGGCAGCTCGACCGCGTCGGCGTCGGGCCACGCGTCCCGCACCCCGTCCGCCATCGCGGCGGCGGCCTGGGTGGCGGTGAGGGCGTGCTTGAACGAGTCGGGGGCGCACACGACGCGCACGGTCATGGGGTCTCTCCTAGCGGCCGCGCAGCGCGTCCAGATCGCGCCGCTGCTTCTTGGTCGGGCGTCCGGCTCCGCGATCGCGCACGGCGACCTTGCCGCTCATCGCGTCGATGGGCGGCGGCTTGTCCGGGGTGTGGTCGACGTAGGCGGTCTGGGCGACCGGCGCGCCGACCCGCTTGGCCAGGGTGGGGTTCGTCACCTGGAGGATGCGTTCCTCACCTTCGCGGCGCACCCGGATCCTGTCGCCCGTGGCGACGGGTTGGGCCGCCTTGGCGGGGGCGTCGTTGACGCGGACGTGCCCGCCCCGGCAGGCGGCCGTGGCGGCGGAGCGGGTCTTGAACAGCCGCACCGACCACAGCCATGCGTCCAGGCGAGCCATGCCCTCACCCTAGCCGGGCCGGATCCGCTCCGGGCCGTCGACCTGCCCCGCGCACGTGTCCGGGGGACGCCGTGGAGGGCCGACGCCGGGCGCGACCGGGCCGCCACCGTCCGACGACCCGACCGACGGCGTCGCTTCACCAGGTCAGGCCGTGCCCCAGCACGTAGTCGTTGCCGTCGGCGTCGCGGTAGGCGTAGGTCGAGCCCTCGGGCATGTATTGCTGCTTGGCGAAGCCGGGCACGTCGTTGGGCGAGGCGCAGCGGCCCTGCTCGTCGACCGCGATCACGGCCTCGGACGCCGGCAGCGTGATCGGCAGCCTGCCGTGCGGGGCGCTCGCCCCGGTGAGCACGTCGAACTGGGCGTCGAAGAACGTGGAGAACCCGGCGACCAGGGCGTCCGCGAGCGGCTCGACGTCGTCGAGGATCCACGGCATGGCCAGGTTCACCGACAGCACCACCTTCTGGCCGCGGGCGCGTGCGTCCCGGGCCAGGCCACGGAACCGGTCGGCGCCCAGCAGGGTGGTCTCGGCGTAGGTCTCGCCGCCGGTGGAGGTGAGTTGCTTGTCCTCGCACAGGGTCAGCTCGAGCAGGCCCGGGGTCGAGCTGAAGTAGTTGCCCGACTGTGGGTCGGCGAACAGCACCACGGCGTCGGCGTCCTCGGGGCGCTCGACCAGCCGCAGCCCGGCGTGTTCGGACGCCGCCGCGCGCGCCTGCGTCGTCTTGAGCTCGGCGCGCTCCGGGGAGCGGTGGAACACCTCGACGTAGACGGTCGTGCCGGCCGGCAGCGGCAGCGTCCCGCCGGAGTTCTTCAACGCCACGACCGACTTGCGGTGCGTGGCGGCGGCGAGTTCCCAGCCGGGCGACGCGGCGATCAGGCCGTCCGCCGCGGCGGCGTCCACGTAGGTGTGCTCGTCGAACAGCCCGAGGGCGAACATCTCGATCAGGAGCCGGGAGCAGGCCTCCTCGAGCCGGGCGCGGGTGATCCAGCCGTGGTCGACGGCGGCCCGCAGGTCGGCCACGTTGTTGGTGTCGGCGACCAGGTCGGTGCCGGCGTTGATGGTCTTGGCGAACCGCTCGGGGATCGACAGGTCCTCCACGCCCCAGCACATGTTGTCGGTGATGCCGGAGTCGGAGTTGACGTAGCCGGTGAACCCCAGCTGGCCGCGCAGCAGGTCGTGCAGCACGTAGCGGTTGAACGCGAACCCGACCTCCTCGTAGGGGATCTCGACGCCGTCGACGGCCTGGACCACCGACTTCGCGATCGAGGGCGCGGAGTAGTACGGCATGAACGACGAGGTCGCGGTCGCGGCTCGGAACGGCGGCAGGTGGTAGGCCTCGAAGCTGCCGGGGGTCGGGTAGCAGTTCCACTTGCCCTCGGCGTAGTGCGGGTCGAACCCGTTCTCGCGGGCGCCGCCGCCCGGGAAGTGCTTGATGGTGGTGGCGACGCTGGTGCCGTCGAGCCGCTCGCCCTGCAGGCCGGCGACGAGGCGTCCGATGATGTCGGCGATCAGCGCGGGGTCCTCGCCGAACGTGCCGTAGATCCGCTGCCAGCGCGGGTCGGTGACCACGTCGGCCATGTACAGGTAGCCCTTGCGGATGCCCGCCGCCAACCACTCCTGCCGGACGACGGCGGCGAACTCCGACGCCAGGGACGCGTCCCCGCCGACGGCCAGGTCGCCGAGGATGGCGGCGGCGATCCCCAGGGTGGCCGGGAAGGTCGAGAAGGCGCCGACGGCGTCGTTCATGCCGAAGATCGGCTCGCCGTTCTCGTTGCGCGAGTTGGACGCCGCGAGCGTCGGGATGCCCAGCCGGGTCGACTCGGCCACCTCGTTCATGGCGTTGTTCCAGGTGGCGAGCTGCGTCGCCGAGACGGGGTCGCGCAGGATGAAGTGGCGCAGCTTGAGCCGCTCGATGGTCTCGGTGGTGCCGAACACCTTGCGCGTGGCGAAGATGGACGTCCCCGCCTCGATGGTCCGCTCGTCGAGTGCCCCGTCGTGCGACGTCTCGGCCCCCTCGGGGGCGATGAAGCCGGTGAACCGGGTGTTGATGAGCATCATCCCGACGAGCTCGTCGAGGTCCATCCGGGCGACCAGGTCGGCCGCCCGCTCGGCCGGCGTGAGCCGCCAGTCCTCGTAAGGGTCCAGCTCGCCGTTGCCGTTGAGGTCCTTGAAGCGGAGCCCGTCCACGTCGATGAGCTGCTTGGAACGGACCTCGAGGTGCGGCTGCTGCATGGCGGACTCCAATGGGCTGGACGGGTGCGGGGTCACCTCGATGCTAAGGAGCGCGGCGCATCCCGGCCCAGTTGTTGCCGTACTTTCCAGAAACATTGCCAGGCGTGTCCGGGGACGCGAACGAGGGCGCCCCCAGCGGGAGCGCCCTCGTTCGGAAAAGCTGTGTCAGGCCTGCTCGGCCAGCGCCACGTTCACCACGCGGCGGCCGCGGCGGCTGCCGAACTCGACGGTGCCGGGCTTGAGCGCGAACAGCGTGTCGTCCTTGCCACGGCCGACGTTGTCGCCGGGGTGGAAGTGCGTGCCGCGCTGGCGGACGATGATCTCGCCCGCGCCGACGACCTCGCCGCCGAAGCGCTTGACGCCGAGGCGCTGCGCGTTGGAGTCGCGACCGTTGCGCGAGCTCGATGCACCCTTCTTATGTGCCATGTCTTCTCAGTCCCCTCAGCCGTCGATGCCGGTGATCTTGACGCGGGTGTAGCGCTGGCGATGGCCCTGGCGCTTCTTGTACCCGGTCTTGTTCTTGTACTTCAGAATGTGGATCTTGGGGCCCTTGTGCTCGGCGAGCACCTCGGCCGTCACCGACACCTTGGCGAGCTTGCCGGCATCCGTGGTCACGGCGTCGCCGTCGACCAGCATCAGCGGCGTGAGCGGCACGCTGGAGCCGATCTCGGCGTCGACGATCCTGTCGACGGTGAGGACATCGCCGACAGCCACCTTGTGCTGGCGTCCGCCGCTGCGCACGATCGCGTACACGCCTGACCTGCTTTCCTACGAAAATCTGTCGTCTTGATCGAACATCGGGCCATCGGGCCCGCGCCCTCGGTGCCGGAGGCGGCTCCACATCAGCGAAGCGCCCGCACAGGCACCGGGGATCAAGATTACTGGCACCCCTGCCCCGGGTCAAACCAACCGGGACGGCGTTGCGCCGTCATTCGCCCACGGCAAGGAACGTCAGCACGGCACGCACGCGACGGTTCTCCTCGCCGGGCCCCAGGTCCAGTTTGCCGAAGATGTTGGCGACGTGTTTGCTGACCGCCCCCGGCGACAGGTGGAGTCCCTCGCCGATCTGCCCGTTCGACTGGCCGCGCGCCATCAGTTCGAGCACCTCGAGCTCGCGCGGGGTGAGCGCGGCCAGCCGCGTCGGCGTCCGGTGCATGAGGCGGGCGGCCACGTCGGGGTCGACCACGACCCCGCCGGCCGCGACCACGGCCAGCGAGCGCAGGAAGTCCGCCACCCGCGCGACCCGGTCCTTGAGCAGGTAGCCCAGGCCGCCGACCCCGTCGGGCGTCGCGCCGGCGTCCGACCCGAAGAGCTGGTGGGCGTACTCGGGCGCGACGTACTGGCTCACGAGCAGGATCGCGATGGTGGGGTGGGCCCGCCGGATGGCCAGCGCCGCCCGCAGCCCGTCGTCGGTGAGCGTCGGCGGCATCCGGACGTCGGTGATGACCACGTCCACGCCGTCGTCGGCGGCGTGCCGCACGACGGCCAGCAGTTCGTCTGCGTCGGCGGCCTGCGCCACGATCTCGTGGCCCTGGCGCTCCAGCAGGCCCGCGATGCCCTCGCGCAGCAGCGCGGAGTCGTCCGCGACGATGATCCTCATGGCCGGCCCTCCCCCTCGGTCGGAACGCCGGTCTCGCCCCGGCGCAGCAGCAGCGGGATGCGCGCCGCCACGCTCGTCGGCCCGCCCGGCGGGCTCGTGAGGCTGAGCTCGCCGCCGAACGTCGCCAGCCGCTCCCGCAGCCCCGCCAGGCCGTGGCCGGGGCGCAGCGCCGCGCCGCCGGGACCGTCGTCGACCACGCTGACGTGCAGCGTCGTGTCGGCGGCCACCACCACGCTGACGTGGGAGCCGGGGGCGTGCTTGATCGCGTTCGTCAGCGCCTCCGACGCGAAGAACCAGGCGGCGCTGAGCACGCCCGGCGGCAGCGGCGGCAGCGGGTGGGGGACCCGCACCTCGATGGCCGACTCGGGCGTGCTCAGCCGCTCCCCCAGCTCCCGGACCGCCGCCTCGAGGCCGCGCTCGGCCAGCGTCCGGGAATGGACGCCGGCGACGGTCTCGCGCAGCGCCTTCAGCGCCCCGTCGGTGTCGTCCTGGGCTTCGGCCAGCAGCCGCGCCACGGCGACCAGCTGCGGCGAGTCGGCGGCGGAGCGCAGGCCCTCGAGGGCCAGCAACGCCTCCCCGACCTTCATGGACGCCGCCACGAGGTACTGCTGCGCGCCGTCGTGGAGGTCGCGCTCGATGCGCGCCCGTTCGATCTCGAACGCGTCCACGATGGTGCGCCGCGACTCGGTGAGCTGCTGGACGGCGCGGGCGTAGTCGGCCTGCGCCCCCGCCGGGGGCGCCGCCTGCTTGCGTCGGCCGAACACCCGCCCCAGTCTGCCAGGGTGGAGCTGGGTCCACCCCACAACGGGTGCCCGCGCCATGGTCCGGCGCCCGCGCCGCCACAAGACTGGAGCCATGACCACGAGCATCCCCACCCAGACCACCACGGGCACCCTCCGCGCCCGCGATCTCGTCAAGCGCTACGGCCCGGTCGTGGCGCTCGGCGGCGTCACCCTCGAGCTGTCCGCCGGCGAGAGCGTCGCGATCATGGGGCCGTCGGGGTCGGGCAAGTCCACCCTCCTGCACTGCCTCTCGGGCATCCTTCCCCCCGACGAGGGCGAGGTCACGCTCGGCCACCTGCCCGTCTCGCAACTCTCGGACGCCGAGCGCTCCCGGCTGCGGCGCGAGCGCTTCGGCTTCGTCTTCCAGGACGGCCAGCTGATCGGCGAGCTCCCCGCCCGGGAGAACGTCGCCCTGCCGCTGCTGCTCGCCGGGGTCGGGCGCGGCGAGGCGCTGCGGCGCGCCGACGCGTGGCTGGCGCGCCTCGGCCTGGAGACGATGGGCACCCGCCGCCCCGGCGAGCTGTCCGGCGGCCAGGCGCAGCGCGTGGCCATCGCCCGCGCCCTGGTGCACGACCCGTCGGTGATCTTCGCCGACGAGCCGACCGGCGCGCTGGACCAGGCCACCGGCCACGAGGTGATGCAGATCCTCACCGCGACCGCCCGCACGATGGGCGCCACCCTCGTCGTGGTCACCCACGACCTGCACGTCGCGCGCTGGTGCTCCCGCCTCATCGAGATCCGCGACGCCCTGGTCCACTCCGACACCCGCCAGGAGGCCTGAGATGGGCAGCAACACCCTCGCCCTGTCGACCCAGCTGGCGACCGCACGGCTCCGCGACCCCCGCGGGACCGGATCGCTGGACGTCTTCGCGGTCGTCGCCTACGGCGTCACCGCCTGGCTCGCCTTCGTCGTCGCCTCCGGCACGTGGATGTTCGTGCGGCGCCAGACCGAGCCGTCGGCGTGGCTGGTCGCGGTCGACCCCGAGGCGGCCGCCATGTTCGGCCCCTCCTATGTGGCGCTCGCGTTCATCGCCTGCGCGCTCCTCATCGTGCCGATCCTGACCCTGGGCGGCGCCGCGGCGCGGCTCGGTGCCCGCGGGCGCGCCCGCCGGCTGGCCTCGCTGCGGCTCATCGGCATGACGTCGGGGCAGATCGTGGGCATGTCGGTCGTGGAGAGCCTCGTCCAGGCGGCGGCCGGGCTCGTGCTCGGCGCGGCCGCCTGGGGGCTGAGCGTCCCGCTGCTCGGGCTGCTCACCTTCCAGCACGCGGCGGTGGCCGCGCATCACCTGCTCATGCCCTGGTGGCTGTGGCTCGCGCTGATCGGCACGCTGCTGGCGCTCGCGGCGGTCTCGACCGCGCTGGGGCTGACCCGGGTCTCGATCTCCCCGCTGGGGGTCGCCCGGCAGACCAGCGCCCCGGCGCTCGGCGCCCGCCGCCTCCTGGCGCTGCTCGCCGGGGTGGCCGCCATCAGCCTGCTCAGCTTCGTGCTGCAACTCCCCCTCGGCGCCCTGGTGATGGGCCTGATCTTCGCCGGCCTGCTGGGCGCGGGGATCGGGACGATGAACCTGGTCGCACCGTGGCTGCTGCAGGTGCTGGCCCGCATCGGGGTCGCGACCGGATCGCCGGCCCGGATGATCGCGATGCGCCGCATCATCGCCGACCCCCGCGGCGCCTGGCGCAACGTGTCCTCGCTGGCCCTGATCGGCGTGATCGCCGGCATGCTCGCCGTCATCCCGGTCGATGCCGCGACCTTCGGCGGGATGGACGACATCAACCTCATGATCATGTCCGACATCCGCACCGGTGCCCTGGTCACGCTGGCCATCGCCCTGCTGGTCGGGGCCACCTCGACCGCCCTGACGCAGGCGTCCGACGTGGTCGACCGGTCCGACGAGCTCGTCGCCCTGGACCGGATGGGCGTCCCGCCCGCCCTGGACGCCGCCGCGCGCCGCCACCAGGTGCTCATGCCCCTGCTGACCACCCTGGCCCTGTCGCTCGGCCTGGGTGTCCTCGCCTCGCTGAGCGTGATGTCGGCCTCCCCCGACATGTTCAGCTGGGGGCTGTCGAGCGGGACCCTGGTGCTGGGCACGGTGCTCGTCGCGGTCGGCCTGACGCTGGCGGCCGCGGAGGCCACCCGTCCCCTGCGCCGCCGGGCGATCCACCAGCAGGTGCGCCGCAACGACTGATCAGCCCAGGAGGGGCGTCAGGAACTCCTCGGCGGCGGCGACGACCTTCCCCGACGCCGCCGCCGGGAAGCTGTGGGTGGCCCCCGGAACCACGATCAGGTTCCGGGGGCCACCCTGCGTCCGCGCCAGGGCGTCCGCGAACTCGGCGGGCGAACCGAACGGATCGCGCGCCCCGGACACCAGCAGCATCGGGACGCCGACCGGCTCCATCTCGGCGGCGCGGCTCGCCTCGGGTTTGCCCGGCGGGTGCAGCGGGAAGCTGAGCGCCAGCACGCCGGCCAGGTCGGGCGTCCAGGTGCGGCAGGCGATCCGGGCGCCGGCGCTGCGCCCGCCGGTCACCAGCGGCAGGCCGGGCCAGCGGCGTCCCACCTCGGCGACGGCCGCTTCCCAGGCGGGGTCGGACGCCGGGGGCCGCGGCCCCACCTTCTTCCCGGCCACGCGCCAGCCGAACTCGAACCGGGCGACGACCCAGCCGTGCGCGGGCAGGGCGCGGGCCAGCGCGTCCAGGTCGACGGTGCGCACCTGACCGGAGTGCCCGCCGCCGAGCAGGAGGACCCCCTTCGGGTCGTCGCCGACCACCCAGGACAGCCGCCCCGGACCCTGGTCGGTGGGCACCTCCACGCTCTGCTCGCTCATGCGTGCACCATGACATGCTGAGCGCATGGACTTCTACAACCTCTACGACCACGACATGGTGCGCGTGGCCGCGGCGACGTTCCCGCTCACGCTGGTGGAGCCGGACAGGAACGCGGCCGCGATCGTGGCGGAGGCCCAGCGTCTGGACGCCGAGGGGGTCCGGCTCGTGGTGTTCCCCGAGATGTGCCTGGTCGGGTACTCCATCGACGACCTCGTGCTGCAGGACGCGGTGCTGGACGGCGTCGACCACGCCCTGACCGACCTGGTCGCCGCGTCGACGGATCTCGGCGCCGTCCTGGTGGTGGGCGCGCCGCTGCGCAGCCTCAACCGGGTCTACAACTGCGCGGTCGTCATCCACCGAGGCGCGGTCCTGGGCGTGGTGCCCAAGGTGTACCTGCCCACGTACCGCGAGTTCTACGAGGCCCGCACGATCGGCAGCGGGGAGGACGTGACCGGCGAGATCGCCGTCGCGGGCCAGGACGCCCCGTTCGGCGCCGACCTGCTGTTCGAGGCGGCCGATCTGCCCGGGTTCGTGCTGGCGGTGGAGATCTGCGAGGACATGTGGGTGCCGGTGCCGCCCGCCGCCGAGGCGGCGCTGGCCGGGGCGACCGTGATCGTCAACCTGTCGGGCTCCCCCATCACCGTGGCCAAGTCCGTGGAGCGCCACCTGCTGTGCCAGTCGAGCTCGGCGCGCTACCTGTCGGCGTACCTGTACGCCGCGGGCGGCGAGGGCGAGTCCAGCACCGACCTGTCCTGGGACGGCCAGACGATGATCTACGAGAACGGGACGCTGCTGGCCGAGTCCGAGCGGTTCCCGTCCGGCGCCCGCGCCTCGATCGCCGACGTCGACCTCGGGACGCTGACCCAGGAGCGGCTCCGGCAGGGCACCTTCGACGACAACCGGCGCGTCCACGCCGAACGGGCCGCGCAGTACCGCACCGTCACCTTCGACCTGGAGCCCCCGTCGGGCGACCTGGGGCTGCGGCGTCCGCTGGCCCGGTTCCCGTTCGTGCCCAGCGACCCGGAGCGGCTGGCGCAGGACTGCTACGAGGCGTACAACATCCAGGTGGCCGGCCTGGAGCAGCGGCTGAAGAAGATCGGCCAGCCCAAGATCGTCATCGGCGTCTCGGGCGGCCTGGACTCCACGCACGCGCTGCTCGTCGCGGCGCAGGCGATGGACCGGATGGGCCGGCCGCGCACCGACGTTCTGGCGTTCACCATGCCGGGCTTCGCCACCTCCGACCACACCCGCAACAACGCCGCCGCGCTGTGCGAGGCCCTCGGCGTCTCGTTCGAGACCCTCGACATCACGCCCGCCTGCCGCGCGCTGCTGGAGCAGATCGGGCACCCGTTCGCCGACGGCGAGCCCGTCTACGACGTGACGTTCGAGAACGTCCAGGCCGGGATGCGCACCGACTTCCTGTTCCGCCTGGCCAACCAGCGCGGCGGCATCGTGCTGGGGACCGGCGACCTGTCCGAGCTCGCGCTGGGCTGGTGCACCTACGGCGTCGGCGACCAGATGAGCCACTACAACGTCAACGGCGGCGTCCCCAAGACGCTCATGCAGCACCTGATCCGCTGGGTGATCTCCTCCGACCTGTTCGGGGACAAGGCCGACGAGGTGCTGACCTCGATCCTCAACACCGAGATCACCCCCGAACTCGTGCCGACCACCGAGGGCGAGAAGCCGCAGTCCACCGAGGCCTCCATCGGGCCCTACAACCTGCAGGACTTCACCCTCTACTACGTGCTGCGGCACGGGATGCTGCCCTCCAAGATCGCCTTCCTGGCCACGCACGCCTGGGGCGACGCGGCCGCGGGCGCGTGGCCCGAGGGCTTCCCGGACGCCAAGCGCGTCGCCTACGACCTCCCGACGATCAAGAAGTGGCTCGGCGTCTTCTGCAATCGCTTCTTCGGCTTCGCGCAGTTCAAGCGCTCCGCGCTGCCGAACGGCCCGAAGGTCGTGCGCGGCGGCTCGCTGTCGCCGCGCGGCGACTGGCGGATGCCGTCCGACACCTCCGCCACCCTGTGGGTCGACGAGCTGGAAAGGAACGTCCCGTGAGCCTGTCCCCCCTGACCGCCGTGATCTTCGACGTCGCCAACGTGATCGTGGACTGGGATCCGCGCCTGCCGCTGGCCGGGCGCGTCCCCGAGGAGACCATCGAGGCGTTCCTCGCCCACGAGGAGTTCTGGGACCTCAACGCCGAGGCGGACGCCGGGGTGACCATCGCCGAGATGATCCCCCGCGTCGACGCCGACATGCCCGAGTTGTCGGAGGCGTTCCGGGTCTACCTGGAGCACTTCGCCGACAGCGTGCCGGCGACGGTGCCGGGCACGACCGAGATCCTCGACGAGCTGCTGGCCCGCGGCGTCCCGACCTACGGGCTGTCGAACTGGTGGCCGGAGAACTTCACGGTGCCGCGCGCGATGGCGCCGGTCATCGGGCGCTTGCGCGACGTCGTCGTCTCGGGGCACGTCGGGCTCGCCAAGCCCGACCCGGCGATCTTCGAGCTCGCGGCGGCGCGGTTCGGGGTCGAGCCGGCCACGACGCTGTTCGTCGACGACTCGCTGCCGAACATCGAGTCCGCTGCCGCGCTCGGGTTCGCCACCCACCACTTCACCCACGCCGACCGGCTGCGCCGCGACCTGGTCGACCGGGGCCTGCTCGACTGAGCCCCTGCGCCGGGGCGCGCGCTCAGTCGAACGGCCAGCCCTCCACCATGCCGGGGGCGCGGTCGGGCTCGCGCAGGAACTCCTGTCCGAACATCACCGCGAACGCTGGCGGCGGCATCAGGAGCATCCCGGCGGCGTCGGGCTGGCTGGCGTGCGCCGCCAGCGCGTCCCGCTTCACCTGGATCAGGTCGGAGATGTCGACCGCCCAGTGCAGGTGCGCCTCGGGCGTCCCGATCGGGTTGCCGTCGTCCATGGGGGCGTCGACGTCCCACCCCTCGAATCCCTGGGCCGCGGCCTCGACGGCGAAGCGGCGCATCCGGTCGCGGTTCATGGTCGCCTCCAGGTAGCGGGGCCGGCGCGCGGCCACGTCGGCGGCGCGGCGCGTCACCCGATGCACCTGGACGTGGTCGGGGTGACCGTAGCCGCCGTGCCAGTCGTAGCCGACCAGCGCGTCGGCGTCCTCCTCGTCGAGGACGTCCGCGATCTCGCGCGCGACGGCGTCCACGTCGGCCCGCATGAAGGCGCCCTCGGCCGCGTTGCTGTCCCAGCCGCGCATCCCGGAGTCGTGGTAGGGCAGCCACACCAGCCGCTGGGCGCCCGTGACGACGGCGGACGCCTCCGCCTCGGCCCGGCGCAGCTCGGCCAGCGAGCCGGCCTCCCCCTCGGGCAACGTGCCCTGGCTGCCGTCGGTGGCGTAGATGATGACGACGCGGTGCCCCTGCGCGACGGCGCGCGCGATGGTCCCCGAGGTCTGGCTGGCCTCGTCGTCGGGATGGGCGTGGACGAACACGATGGTGGACACGGCGCCACTGTGCCACCACGCGCCTCACAGCGCGCGGCGACGCCCATCCCTCGGGCGGTCGGTCAGGGCCGCAGCGGGCGTCCCGCGCTGTCGCGGGGGCTGCCCGCCAGGATGATGATCCCGTCGATCACGGGCCAGAGGATGCCGAAGCCCATGGTGAGGAAGGTCACCAGGATCTGGGCGATGCCCATGCCGACGTTGCCCATGTAGAAGCGGCCCACGCCCAGCCAGCCCAGGAAGATCTGCAGCAGGCCGGCCGCCAGCTTGCTCTTGTCGGAGTAGGGGATCCCCGTGAGCGGGTCCAGGCCGTACGGCGCGGAGATCCCGACCCCGTACCCGGGCCCCATGACGCCGTAGGCGGGCACGGGGTACGGCGCCGGGGCGTAGGGCGGCGCGGGCCGGCCCGCGGAGGCGTCGTAGCCGCCCGGGTTGGAGCCGAACCCCGTGGCGTAGGCGTTCGTCGGCGTCCCGAATCCGGTGGCGTACGGGTCGGCCGGCGTCCCGAAGCCCGGCGCCTCGAAGCCCCTCGGTTCGGCGGTGCGCCCCGTCCCGTACGGGGAGGGGCCCGCATCGAACGTGGGCGTCGTGAACGGCACCCCGGGCGACCCGAGGGGCTCGGCGGGGTCCGCGGCGAGCGGCTTGCCGAAGTCCGGGAAGGGCGCTTCCCGCGACGCGAGGGGCTCGGCGGGGTCCGCGGAGAGCGGCTTGCCGAAGTCGGGGAAGGGCGGCGGGGACTGCGGGTCTGACATGACACTCTCTCTCGTGGTGCCGGGCGGCGCTGCGAAGATATCAGCGCCCACCGACGGTGTTCACCGTTATGGACGGGCCGGTGCCGGACCGGGACCGGGCACGCACCGGGGAGCCCCTGAGGTCTCGACCCGGCGGCCGTGGAATGCTGGATCGGTGCAGCTGATGGCCCTGTCCCCCGGAGACGAACAACGCCTACGCCGGCTCCGCCGGATGAAGGTCGTCGCCCTGTCCCTGCTGATCGCGGCGGCGGTGATCTACCTCCTCACGTTCCGCCTGGATCACGCGGGCGTCTGGGGGTACGTCAACACCATGGCCGAGGCGGCGATGGTGGGCGCGATGGCCGACTGGTTCGCCGTCACCGCCCTGTTCAAGCACCCGCTCGGCATCCCGATCCCCCACACCGCCATCATCCCCCGCAAGAAGGACGAGCTCGCCGGCTCGCTGCAGTCGTTCTTCGCCGACAACTTCCTCACCGAGGGGATCGTCCGCGAGCGGATGGCGGACGCCCACCTGGCGCGCCGCCTCGGCGTCTGGCTGCAGGACGAGGCCCACGCGCGCCGACTGGTGGTCGAGGCCGTACGGATCCTGAAGGCCGCCCTGAACAAGGTGAGCGACGAGGACGTCCGCAGCGTCGCGACCGACGTGCTGCTCCCCCGCCTGGCCAAGGAGGAGGTCGCCCCGATGACAGGGGCCCTGCTGGAGGCCATCGTCGAGGACCGCGCGCACAAGGGGCTGGTCGACCTGGTGCTGCGCGAGCTCTACACCTGGCTCACCAAGAATCCCCGCGACTTCACCGCGATGCTGCACGAGCGCGCGCCGAAGTGGTCGCCGCAGTTCGTCAACCAGCGGGTCGTGTCCGCCCTGTACTGGCAGGCGCTGGACTGGGTCGCGGCCGTCCGGGACGACCCCGAGCACCAGACCCGGCAGGCGCTCGACGCCCTGCTGCTGCGGATCGCCTCCGACCTGGGCGAGGACGCGTCCGTGCAGGCCCGCGCCGAGGCGCTGAAGGTCAAGCTGCTGATGCACCCGCAGATCGGCGACACCGTGATCTCGCTGTGGCAGAGCCTGCGCGCCAGCCTGAACGACGCCCTGGACGACCCCGACTCGACCATCCGGGCCCGCGCCGTGGCGATGATCGAGGACCTGGGCCGCACCCTGGTGGTGGACGAGGCGCAGCAGGCGCGCGTCGACGGGCTCGCCCAGGACGCCGTGGGCTACCTCGTCACCACCTACGGCCGGGAGCTCAGCTCGGTCATCAGCCACACCATCAAGGAGTGGGACGGCCAGAGCGCGTCGCGCCGCATCGAGCTCTACGTGGGCCGGGACCTGCAGTTCATCCGCATCAACGGCACCGTCGTGGGCGCGCTGGTCGGCCTGATCATCCACGCGGTGACCCAGCTGCTGCTGTAGCCGGTCAGCGCCGCCCGCGCGCCCCGGCGGCGAGTTCGGCCTTGAGGGCGAAGCTGACCAGCCAATGGGTCGCCATGAAGTCGCCCTCGACGATCTCGCGGGCGACCCGCTCCACCTCCGGCTCGGTGCGGGCCGCGATCCGGGCGGCGGCGTCGGCGTCCAGCAGGCCGGCGAGCTCGCGCAGGTGCCAGGACCGCGACAGCGCGAGCCCGAGCAGGTGCGCCAACTGGCCGTCGGCGGCGTCGGCACCCACGGGCGCGGCGAACACGGGGTCGCCCTCGCGGGCCAGCCCCGGGAGGAAGTCCGCGAGCCAGCCCGCGGCGTCCGGCCCCAGGACGCGGGCCATCAGGACCGCCTCGCTCAGGCCCGCCGACAGGAAGTCGTGGCCGCCCGGCTCCCACGCGATCGGGTAGGCGCGGTCCGCGCCGAACCAGCGGGTCGCGGCCGCGTCGATCGCGCCGACCAGGTCGCGCCGCCCCAGGTCCAGGGCGGCGTCGCGGGCCAGCGCCAGCGCGAACGCGGTGTTCTGGTGGGTGCCGACGCGCACCGGCAGCGGCATCCCGGGCAGCCAGTCGGCGAACCGCTGCGCCAGCACGTCCCCCAGCGGCGCGAGCGCCGTGGCCCAGCGCGGGGCGTGCGGGTGGGGCGACGTGGCGGCCGCGGCGACGAGCTGCAGCGCCCAGGCCCAGCCGTAGGGCCGCTCGAAGCTCGGACGCCGGCGCAGCAGGTCCGCCTCGGCGGCCACGGCGTCCGGGGTGAGGCGCTCGTCCAGCAGGGCGGTCAGCGCGGCCGCCGCGTCGGCGTCCAGTGGGCGTCCGGGCAGGCCGAGCAGCGTGACCCCGGACCACAGCATGTGGACGCAGCTGTGCCAGTCGTAGCTGCCGTGGAAGGCCGGATGCAGCCGCGTGGGCGTGACGTCGACGTCGTCGGGCCCGGTGACGGTGTGCTGGGCCGCCCACGGGTAGGGGCGGCGGACGGCCGCCACGACCGTCCCGGCCCAGGCCTGCGCCTGGTCGGGGGTCGGTCGCGCGGTCACGTCGCTCAGGAGTCGGCTGCGGCGGAGCCGGCGGCCGCGTGGTCGCCGCCGTTCGACTCCGAGCCCTTGCCGTTGTCGGAGCGGCCGCGGGAGCGGCCCGAGCGGGAGCGGCTGGGGCGGCGGCCGTGGTCGCGGTCCCCGCCGTCGGCGGGAGACTGGGTGGCGACGGGGGCGTCGTGGACGTGGTAGCCGCGGCCGTTGCAGGTCTCGCAGCTCACCGTGAACGCCTCGGCCAGGCCGGTGCCGATCCGCTTGCGGGTCATCTGCACCAGGCCGAGCGAGGTGACCTCGGCGACCTGGTGGCGGGTGCGGTCGCGGCCCAGGCACTCCACCAGCCGGCGCAGCAGCAGCTCGCGGTTGGCGGGCAGCACCATGTCGATGAAGTCGATGACGATGATGCCGCCGATGTCGCGCAGCCGCAGCTGGCGGACGACCTCCTCGGCCGCCTCCAGGTTGTTGGAGGTGACGGTGGCCTCGAGGTTGCCCGACGTGCCGGTGAACTTGCCGGTGTTGACGTCGATGACGGTCATCGCCTCGGTGCGGTCGATGATGAGCGAGCCGCCGGAGGGCAGATGCACCTTGCGCTCGAGCGCCTTGGACACCTGCTCGTTGACGCGGAACTTGTCGAACAGGTCGCCCTCGGTCTCCCGGTCCCAGCGGCGCAGCCGCTCGCTGAGGTGCGGCGCGACGTGCGTGACGTAGCCCTCGACGGTGTCCCAGGCGTCCTCGCCCTGGCCGTTGCCCTCGACGACGAGGGCGGTGAAGTCCTCGGTGAACAGGTCGCGCACGATGCGGACGGTCAGGTCGGGCTCCGCGTAGAGCTGCTGCGGGGCCGAGCCGGCCTTCACCTTCTTCTCGATGACCTCCCACTGCGCCTGCAGGCGGTGGACGTCGCGCTCCAGCTCGTCCTGGCTCGCCCCCTCGGCGGCGGTGCGCACGATGACCGAGGCGTTGTCGCCGACGGCGGCGTCCAGGATGCCCTTGAGGCGGGCCCGTTCCCCGTCGGGGAGCTTGCGGGAGATGCCCGAGAGCTGTCCGCCCGGGCAGTACACGACGTAGCGGCCCGGGACCGAGATGTGGCCGGTCAGGCGGGCGCCCTTCGCACCGATCGGATCCTTGGTGACCTGCACCAGGATCGTCTGGCCGGACTTGAGCACCTTCTCGATGCGGCGGTCCTCGCCGGTCACGCCGTAGGCGTCCCAGTCGACCTCGCCGGCGTAGATCACGGCGTTGCGGCCGCGGCCGATGTCGATGAAGGCGGCCTCCATGCTGGGCAGCACGTTCTGGACGCGCCCCAGGTAGACGTTGCCGATCAGGGACGCCGAGCTGTCGCGGTCCACGTAGTGCTCGACCAGGATGCCGTCCTCCAGCACCGCGATCTGGGTGTAGTCCTCGGCCTGGCGGATCAGCATCTGCCGGTCGAGCGACTCGCGCCGGGCCAGGAACTCGGCCTCGGACAGGATCGGGGCGCGGCGGCGGCCGGCGGCGCGGCCCTCGCGGCGGCGCTGACGCTTGGCCTCCATGCGCGTGGAGCCCTCGATGCCGGTGATCTCGTCGTTGGGCGACTTGGTGCGACGGGGCTCGCGGACCTTGATGACGACGTCGACGCCGTCCTCGTCGGCCGCGCCGGTGTCCTCACCGCGGCGGCGGCGCCGGCGGCGGCGGCGCGACGAGCCGGAGGACGACTCGGAGTGGTCGTCACCGTCGCCATCGTCGCCCTCGTCGGACGCGCCGGCCTCCGAGGCGTCCTCGCCCTCGGCGTCGCCGCCGTCGGAGGAGTCCTCGTCGGAGTCCGAATCGTCGGAATCGCCGTCGTGCTCGTCGGTGCTGCGGCGCCGGCGACGGCCGCCGCGGCGGCGACGGCGGCGGCGCGGCGTCGCGTCGTCGTTCTCGCCGTCGGCGTCCTCGGAGTCGTCGGAATCGCCGTCGTTGTCGTCGTCGGTGTCCTCGTCGGACGCCGCGGGCTGGTCGCCCCCGATGGCGGCCGCGAGGCTGTCGAGCGCGGCGGTGACGTCGGCGTCGTCGCGCGCGGCGTCCTCCTGCTCGCCCTTCTCGCGCGAGGCGGTCAGCTCGGCCAGGCTCGCGCCGACCTCGTCGGCGGTGTCACCGGACTCGGCGTGCTCGTCGGCGTCGGCGCGGCGGCGGCCGCCCCGGCGTCGGGTGCTGCGGGTGCCGGCGCGGCTCGTCCGGCGGGCGGGGGCCGGGGTGTCCTCGTCGGAGGCCTCGCCCTGGTCCGCGGCGCCCTCGTCGGGGTGGCCTCGGCCTGCGGCGCGTCGGGCGCGGGGGTCTCCGCGGCGGCGTCCTCGGCCGGAGCGTCGTTCTCGGCGGGGGCTTCCTCGGCCGGCGCGGGGGCGTCCTCGGCGGTCGCCGCGTCCGGGGCCTGCTCAGCGTCCTGGTCCTGGGCCGGCGCCGCCACGTCCGCGCTGTCGGCGGGTGTCTCGGGTTCGGCGTCCTCGGCGGGAGTCTCGGGCTCGGCGGGCTCGTCGGCCTCAGCGGCGGGTGCCTCCTCGGCCGGAGCCTCGGGCTCGGCTTCCTCCTCCGCGGCGGACACGGCCTCGGCGGGCGGTGCCTCGACCGGCTCGGCGGCGGGGACGCTCTCCTCGACGACCTCGGTCGCGGCGGCGTATTCCTCGGGGTCTCCCCCACGGCGGCGGCCTGCTCGGCGACGTCGGCGGGGCCGGTTCGGCGGGGGTCACCACCTCGGCGGGCGGACCCGCCGGGCGGGTCGCGGCGCGCCGGCGGCGGCGCGGCGCAGGGGTCGTCGGTTCAGAAGATTCAGAGGTGGCACCGGTGGGTGCGTCCGAATCGAGCATGTTGCTCTCCTCACGCGGCGGGTCGCCCCGCCGTACGGTAGGTCGCGCGACCAGGACGAACGCCCTTGGCGCGACGAAGCTTGCGATCTGGGGGTACCCGCCGCGGTCGATCGACTCGTCGCGGCCTGGTGCCCCGATCGGACACCGAATGGCATCCGATCCGGCCTCCATTCTTCCACACGGACCGGGCAAACCCCAGCGATACGCGCCGACGCAGCCTCGCCACGTCCCGGCGCGGGCTCAGTCCGCGGGGCGCTGCTCGAACGGACCGACGATCCGGCCGTCCTCCAACCGGCCCTGCGCGAGCCGGGTCAGCACCGGCGGCTCGGCGGGCGCGAACCCCGCGTCCACGCGGGTGAGCGCCTGCAGCACGTCGTCGGGACGCACCAGCGGCGTGCCGTGGGTGAGCACGACCCGCAGCCGTCCGGGCTCGACGAGCGTCAGATCGGCGATCGCCGCGCGGGCGTCGAACGCGCGCATGCCGGTCTTGGTCATCCGCTCGACCTCGAGGTGCTCCGCCGCCAGCAGGGCGGCCACGGCCGCGGCCAGCGCGTCCGGGTCGGCCCCGGGCAGCGCGATGCCCCACGCGGACGCGGTGAGCCGGTCCGCGAGCGGACCCGCCGCCTCGACCACCTCCACGATCGCCAGTCCGCCCGGCATGGCGGCGTTCAGGGCCGCGGCGACCTCGTCCGGGTCGACGCGCTCGCTCAGGCCGATCTCGAGGTACTCGGCCTCGGTGGCGGCGCCCGTCGGCGAGGCGTTGGCGAAGGACACCCGGGGGTGCGGGTTGAAGCCGGAGCTGTACGCCATCGGGACCCCGGCCCGGCGCAGCGCGCGCTCGAAGGCACGGGCGAAATCGCGGTGCGAGGTGAAGCGGGCCCGGCCCCGCTTGGCGTAGCGGACCTGCAGTTTCTGCACCGGCGGTGCCTGCTGCTCGGGCTGGCGTCGGGCGCTGTTCGTCACGGTGGCTGAGCCTAGCCGAGCCTATCCAGGCTTGCGGGTGCCGGGTAGGGTGCCTGAACCATCGCGGTGTGCGACCAACGATCAGGAGGTGCGCCATGGCGCGACCGGCACCGGACGCCGACCCGGGCGACGCCCGCCTGGAGATCGTCGAGCCGTCGCGGGCGGCCGCCGGCGTCCCGGCGGTGCTGCGGGCCCTGCGGATGGCCACCGAGCAGATGGGGGTGCCCCGCGCCGCGCTGACGCTGACCGCCGTGAACCAGAAGTCGGGCTTCGACTGCCCCGGCTGCGCCTGGCCCGATCCCGACCACCGGCACGCCGCCGAGTTCTGCGAGAACGGCGCCAAGGCCGTCGCCGAGGAGGCCACGCTGCGCCGGGTGACCCCCGCCTTCTTCGCCGAGCACCCCGTCGCCGACCTCGCCGAGCGGTCCGATCACTGGCTGGGTCAGCAGGGCCGCCTCACGCACCCGATGCTGCTGCCCGAGGGCGGCACGCACTACGAGCCGATCGGCTGGGACGAGGCGTTCGACCTGATCGCCGCGGAGTTGGCCGCCTGCGACAGCCCCGACGAGGCCACCTTCTACACCTCGGGCCGGACGTCGAACGAGGCGGCCTACGCCTACCAGCTCTTCGTGCGGCAGTGGGGCACCAACAACCTGCCCGACTGCTCCAACCTGTGCCACGAGAGCTCCGGCGTCGCCCTCACCCAGACGCTCGGCATCGGCAAGGGGACGGTGACGCTCACCGACGTGGAGACCAGCGATCTGGTCATCGTCGCCGGGCAGAACCCCGGCACCAACCACCCGCGGATGCTGTCCGCGCTGGAGCGCACCAAGCGCAACGGCGGGCGGATCATCGCGCTGAACCCGCTGCTGGAGCCGAGCCTGACGCGGTTCAAGAACCCGCAGACGGCGCGCGGCGTGCTCGGCCCGGGCACGGACCTGTCCGACGACTACGTGCAGGTCCGGCTCAACGGCGACCTGGCCTTCTTCGCGGGGCTCAACCGGATCCTCATCGAGCGGGGCGCGCTGGACGAGCCGTTCATCGCCGACCACACCCGCGGCTTCGACGCGGTCGCCGCGCACCTGGCGGGGCTGGACTGGGCCACCATCGAGGCGCACGCCGGGGTCGACCGGGCCACGATCGAGCGCGTCGCCGACCAGGTGGTCGCGGCGGACTCCGTCATCGTGTGCTGGGCGATGGGGCTGACGCAGCACCGCAACGCGGTGCCGACCATCCGCGAGATCGTCAACTTCCTCCTCCTGCGCGGCAACGTCGGGCGGCCCGGGGCGGGCGCCTGCCCGGTCCGCGGGCACTCCAACGTGCAGGGCGACCGCACCGTCGGCATCAACGAGCGCCCGCCGGCCGCCTTCCTGGACGCGCTGGAGCGCCACCACGGCGTCCGGATGCCGCGCGAGGACGGCCACGACGTCGTCGCCGCCATCCGCGCGATGGACGCCGGCCGGACGCGGGTGTTCCTCGGCCTGGGCGGCAACTTCGTGCGCGCCACCCCCGACACCGCGCGCACCGAGCGCGCGCTGCGGCGGACCGCCCTGAGCGTCCACGTCTCCACCAAGCTCAACGGCAGCCACGCCGTCACCGGACGCCGGGCCCTGATCCTGCCCACCCTCGGACGCACCGAGCGGGACGAGACCGGCGGCCGCGAGCAGTTCGTCACGGTCGAGGACTCCATGGGCATGGTGCACGCGTCGCGCGGGCGGCTCGCGCCCGCCTCCGACCAACTGCGCTCCGAGGTCGCGATCGTCACCGGCCTCGCCGAGCGGGTCTTCGGCCGCTCCCCCATCGACTGGGCGGCGCTCGGCGAGGACTACGCCCGCCTGCGGGACGCCATCGAGGCGGTCGTGCCCGGGTTCGACCGCTACGACGAGCGCGTCCGGCTGCCCGGCGGGTTCGCGCTGCCGAACGGCCCCCGCGACGCCCGCCGCTTCGACACCGGTTCGGGCCGCGCCGAGTTCACCGTGAACCCGCTCACCGCGGTCGAGGTGCCGGAGGGCCGGCTGCTGCTGCAGACGGTCCGCAGCCACGACCAGTTCAACACGACGGTCTACGGCATGGACGACGTGTACCGCGGCGTGAAGGACGGCCGCCGCGTCCTGTTCGTCAACGAGGGCGACCGCCGCGCGCTCGGGTTCGCGAACGGCGACCTGGTCGACGTGGTGTCGGAGTGGCGCACGGACGCGGGCGTCGAGGAGCGGCGCGCCCCCGCCTTCCGGCTCGTCGACCACGCCACGGCGCCCGGCTGCGCCGCAGCGTACTTCCCCGAGACGAACGTCCTGGTCCCGCTGGACTCCACCGCCGAGGAGTCCGGCACGCCCACCTCGAAGTCCATCGTGGTGCGCCTCGAACCCGCCGCGGACCCCCGCGCGGTCCCGGTGAAGTAGGTGGCGCCCGGCATCGTGCGGCGTCCCGTCACCGTCGTCGGGGACGCCCCGCCCCGCGCCGCCGACTCGGTCGCCGTCGAGGAGCCGCTGGAACTGCGCTCCGGCGGCCGCGTCCTGACCCTGACGATGCGCACGCCGGGCCACGATCTGGAGCTCGCGCACGGCTGGCTGCACGCCGAGGGCTACATCGCCGAGCGCTCCGACGTCCTGACCGCGCGGTTCGCGCGCAGCGAGCCCGAGGACGCCACCCTCGCCACGCCCGGCTACAACGTGCTGGAGGTGACGCTGGCCGGCACGCTCCCGCCCCCGCGCAGCGTCACGGTCACCAGCAGCGCCTGCGGGGCGTGCGGCTCCGCGTCGCTGGACGCCCTGGTCCGGCAGGGTCGCTTCGACGTCGCCGCGGACGCCACCCAGCTCGACGCCCGCGTCCTGGTGGGGCTCCCGGCCGCGCTGCGCGAGCACCAGCACGGCTTCGCCGGATCGGGCGGCCTGCACGCCGCCGGGCTGTTCACCGCGACGGGTCGGCCGCTGGTCGTCCGCGAGGACGTCGGCCGCCACAACGCCGTCGACAAGGTGATCGGCTGGGCGCTGCTGCAGGAGTCGCTGCCGCTGCACGGCGTCGTCCTGCAGGTGAGCGGGCGGGCGTCCTTCGAGCTCGTGCAGAAGGCCGTGCGGGCGGGCCTGCCGGTGCTGTCGGCGGTCTCGGCGCCCAGCTCGCTCGCGGTCGACCTGGCCGAGCGCGCCGGGATGACGCTGGCGGGCTTCGTCCGCGAGGGGCGCGCGACGCTCTACACCCGCCCCGACCGCGTCCGCGCCTGAGCCTCCCGCAGGCGAACACCGTTGCCCGATGGCCGCTGCACTAGCCTGCTGGGGTGTCCGACTTCATCTTCCGCACCGTGCCCACCAGCGTCCCCGTGACGCCCGAGATGCGCGCCTGGCAGGACGCCGTCCGCCTCGGCTTCGGCATGTCCGACGGCCCCGACGAGGCCTACGACCACTGGGCCGTCGACGTGGTGGCCGACGGCTACCGCCTGGACGCGGCCTACGCGACGCCGCCCGCCCTCGCGCCGGTGGCCGAGCTCGAGCAGCCCGTCGCCACGTTCGCGTCCGGGGCCAAGACCGTCAACGTCGGCGGCGGACGCCTCGAGCCCGCGCTGTTCATCAGCGAGGTCACCGTCCGCACCACCCATCGCCGGCGCGGGCTGCTGAAGCGCCTCATGCTGGACGCCCTCACCCGGGCGAAGGCCGACGGGCTGGCGCTGGCGACCCTGACGGCGTCCGAGGGCGCCATCTACGGACGCTTCGGCTTCGGCATCTCCACCGAGCACCGCTCGGTGCGCCTGGACACCGGCCCCCGCCTCGCCTGGTCGCGCGAGGTCGAGCCCCGCGTCGTCCTGACGCCGGCCGCCGACTCCCAGGCCGTGCGGGAGGAGGTGTTCGCGCGGTTCCACGCCCGGACGCGCGGGTCGCACGAGCGGCCGCACTTCTACGCCAAGTCCAAGACCGGCGTGTGGGAGTACGACACCGACAGCGCGCATCGCGAGTTGCGGGTGGCGGTGCACTGGGACGCCGACGGCGCGCCCGACGGCGTGCTCACCTACGCGGTGAACGAGTCCGAGCAGAGCGTCCGGGTGTGGGACTTCGTGACGGCCGGCGCCGAGGCCGAGCTCGCCCTGTGGCAGTACCTGGGCTCGATCGACCTGGTCACGGGCGTGGTCTTCCGGCACCTCGGGCCCGACTCTCCGCTGCGGTGGGCGCTGGCCGACCCCCGCGTCCTGACCACGACCGGGGTCGAGGACTACACGTGGACGCGCCTGCTGGACGTGCCGGGGGCGCTGCAGGCCCGCGGGTGGGACGCCGACGGCGAGGCGCGCCTCGAGGTCATCGACCCCCTGGGCTTCGCCGCGGGCACCTGGCGCGTCGCCGCCTCGGCCGGGCGGGCCGAGGTCACGCGCAGCACCGACGCGCCGCTGCGGGTCGAGGCGCGGGCGCTCGGCAGCCTGTACTTCGGCCTCGCCGACGCCCGGGCCCTCGCTCAGGCGGGGCAGATCCACGGCCCCGACGACGAGGTCGCGCGCCTGGCCGCGCTGTTCCGGACCGACACCGCGCCCTACAACCTGGCCGCCTTCTAGGGCTGCAGCCGCTCCGGCGCGGACCCGGCGTCCGAGGCCGGCTCCTCGCGGGCGGCCGGCCTCGCGGCGGCGTCGAGCTCCCGCACCTCCGCGGGTCGGGGCGCGTGGGCGCCGGCCCGGCGCACCGTGAGCGCGCTGGTCAGGGCGGCCTGCCGCAGCGGCACCGCCACGTCCTCCCACCGGGCGTGCCGGAGCCGGGCGCGGGCCTCGGGGCCGCCCAGCAGGCCAAGATCCCACAGGCCCGCCAGCAGGCCGGCCATGAACGAGTCGCCCGCCCCGACGGTGTCGGCCACCTCGACCGCCGGCGCGGCCACCTGCAGCGCCGTGTCGTCGTGGGCCAGGCGGGCCAGCGCGCCGTCCGCGCCGCGGGTCATCACGACCAGGGCCGGGCCGCGACGCGCCCAGGCGGCGAGCACGGCCGCGGGGTCGGCACCCGGGTACAGCCAGGCGATGTCCTCGTCGCTGGCCTTGACCACGTCGCTGAGGGCGATCAGGTCCTCGATGCGGGCGCGTACGGCGATGGGCGAGCCCATGATCGCGGGCCGGGCGTTCGGGTCGTAGGACACCGTCGCGCCGGCCCGCAGCCGCGCCACCTCGGCGGCCACCCGGCGACCGCCCGGCTCGACGGTCGCGGCCAGGCTCCCGGTGTGCACGTGCCCGATGCCGGACGCCGCGGGCAGCGCGGGGACGTCCCAGGACAGGTCGAAGGTGTAGCGGGCGTGCCCGCCGGCGTCCACTCGGGCCTGGGCGACCGGCGTCCGCTCGGCGCCGTCGCTGCCGGCGACCACCCGGACGCCGGCGGCGCGGGCGGCCTGCGCCAGCCGGTCCCCGCGGGCGTCGCGCCCCCACCAGGACGCCAGCAGCGTGTCGACGCCGAGCGCCGCCGTGCCGGCGGCCACGTTGAGCAGGCTGCCGCCCACGTGCTCGACGGGCTCGCGGCCCTCGCGGAGGACGACGTCGATGAGCGCCTCGCCGATGCACAGCAGCGCCGGATCCGGGGTCATGCCGCCCACCCTAAACGCCGTCGCGGGGCCGCGTCAGGCCCGGAGCCCACCGAGCCCCGGTCCCGTACCCCGACAGGGCCGGACGGTCAGGCCGTCGCCTCGTCCCCCTGCGCGCGCAGGTGCCACGTCCAGCCCAGGGCGCCCAGCAGGGTGAAGCCGACCGCGCTCGCCGCGAGGCTCGGCAGGCTGAAGGCGACCGCGGGGGCGACGAACCCGGCGATGATGGCGTTGAAGAACAGTTGCACGAACGACTGCACCGAGCTGGCGGCGCCCCGGGTGTGCGGGAACTCGGCGAGCATCTCCAGCGTGACGGTGGGGACCGTCAGGGCGATGCCGAAGGTGTAGATCGGTAGCGCCAGCACGATCCACGGCAGGTGCTGGGTCGCGGGCACCATCGCGAGCAGCACGTTGGCCAGCCCCCCGATCAGCGCGACGCGGAAGCCGAGGGTGGCGACCTGACGGCCCGGGATGCGGCCCGCGAGGCGTCCGCTCATCCAGGAGCCGGCCACCATGCCGCCGATCAGGGGCACGAAGAGGTGCCAGAAGTCCTGCTCGCCGCCGCCCAGCAGCGTCACGATGAACATGGGCGCCGACGAGATGAACAGGAACATGCCGGCGAAGTTGAGCCCGCCGATCGCCGCGAGCCGGCGCCCATTCGGCGTCCGAAACACGGCCCACAGGCTGCGCAGCAGCGGCCCGACCCGCAACGGCGTGCGGTCTGCGGCCGGGTGCGACTCCGGCAGCGCCACCAGCGTGAGCGCCACCAGCGCCACGCCGAGGGCCGCCAGGAACCAGAAGATGCTGCGCCAGTCGCCGCCGATCAGCAGCCAGCCCCCGACGATGGGGCCAGGGCGGGCGCCAGCCCGAAGATCATCGCGATCTGCGCCATGACGCGCTGCGCCCGCTCGCGGACGAACAGGTCGCTGACCATCGCGCGGGAGATGATCTGGCCCGCGCCGGCGCTGGCGCCCTGCACGGCGCGCAGGATCAGCAGCCAGGTCAGGTCGGGCGCGAGCGCGCAGCCGACCGAGGCCAGCGCGTAGACGCTCAGGCCGGCGACGATGACGGGCTTGCGGCCCAGCGCGTCCGACAGCGGGCCGTGGAACAGCGACATCACCGCGAACGACAGCAGGTACACGCTCAGGAGTTGCTGCAGGGCGAACGGCGTGACGTCCAGGTCCACGGCCATCTGCGCGAACGCCGGGAAGATGGTGTCGATGGTGAACGGGCCCACCATGCCCAGCCCGGCCAGCGCGACCAGCAGGACAGGCTGCGGGGGCATGCGAGGCGTTTGTGGCATCGCGCGATTCTGCCAGGGTTCGGGTCCTCTCCCCCGCGGCGCCCGAGGCGCGACCCTCGACACGCCGTGGCAGTAGTCCCGTGGTCCCCCCTCACGGGCCCCGACGTCGTGCTAGGGTCATACATGAGCTTCCGCTCAGCAGGGTTGCTACCCGTTTCCGGGGCAAGACCTGAGGTGACGCACGTGTGCGCATCTCAGGTCTTTTTTGCGTTCGGGGGCGGCGACGGAACACGAAAGAACAGGAACCATCATGACAACCAACCCCACCCGATCCGCCGCGCAGGCGATCGTCGATGAGGTCGGCGGGCCCGACAACATCGAGAGCCTGACGCACTGTGCCACCCGGCTCCGCTTCCAACTGCGGGACGCCTCCAAGGTCGACCCGGCCAAGATCGACCAGATCCCCGGCGTCATGGGCGCGGTCCCCCAGGGCGGGGACCGATTCCAGGTCGTCATCGGGGGCGCCGTCCAGAGCGTCTACTCCGACATCATGAACCTCCCGAGCATGGCGAAGGCGGGCAGTCCGGCCCCCCAGTCCGACGCCGACGTCAAGGCCGCCGCCCGCTCGAAGGCGCGCGGCAAGGTCTGGTGGCTCGACGCCTTCTTCGAGTACCTGTCCGACTCGTTCCGGCCGCTGCTGGGCGTCCTGCTCGGCGCCTCGCTCATCATCGCGTTCACCGCGGTGCTGGACGCGCTCGGCCTGGTGGACTTCCGCGCCGCCGACAAGCCCGCCGCCTGGGTGTTCGTCGACGCCATGTGGCGCGCCGTGTTCTACTTCCTGCCGCTGATGGTGGCGTACAACGCGGCCAAGAAGCTGAACGTCGACCCGTGGGTCGGCGCCACGATCATGGGCGCCCTGATGACGCCCGAGTTCATGAAGCTGAACAACCCCGACAGCGGCGTCCCCGGCGTCCTGTGCACCGTGAACGAGACGCTGGGCACCAACCAGTGCGTCGCCGACGTGTTCGGCCTGCCGCTGCAGCTCAACGACTACGGCGGCCAGGTGTTCGTGCCGCTGATCATGGTCGCGCTGCTCGCGCCGCTCTACAAGGGCCTGAAGAAGGTCTTCCCCGAGAACGTGCAGATGGTGTTCGTGCCGTTCATCTCGATGGCGATCATGATCCCCGTCACCGCGTTCCTGCTCGGCCCGCTGGGCATCTGGCTCGGCAACGGCCTGGGCTTCGGGCTGGCCTGGCTCAACACCAACGCGCCCATCGTGTTCGCGATCCTGATCCCGTTGATCTACCCCTTCCTCGTCCCGCTGGGCCTGCACTGGCCGCTGAACGCCCTGATGCTCATCAACATCAACACGCTGGGCTACGACTTCATCCAGGGCCCCATGGGCGCGTGGAACTTCGCCTGCTTCGGCGCCACCGCCGGCGTGCTGGTGCTGTCGATGCGCGACAAGGACGTCCAGATGCGGCAGACCGCGACCGGCGCGCTGGCCGCGGGCCTGTTCGGCGGCATCTCCGAGCCGTCCCTGTACGGCATCCACCTGCGGTTCAAGCGGATCTACCCGCGCATGCTGGTCGGCTGTCTGACCGGCGGTCTCATCATCGGCATCCTGGGCGCCGGCATCGGCGGCGTGAAGACCAACGTGTTCGCCTTCACCTCGCTGCTCACCATCCCGGTGTTCGACCCGATCTGGATCTACGCGATCGCCATCGCCGCCGCGTTCTTCGTCGCGATGGCCCTGGTCATCGTGTCCGGCTACAAGGACCCGGTCGCCGTCGAGCAGCTCGAGTCGCCGATGGCCGGCCCCGAGCTCCTGGCCCCCGCCGGTGCCGGCGCCGCGGCCGTGGCCGCCCCCGCCGCGGCCGCCGCGGTGGACGCCCACAAGGGCGCGCAGCTCGTCGTCGGCTCGCCGATGGCCGGGCACGTCATCCCGGTGACCGAGGTCGAGGACAAGGTGTTCGCGTCCAAGACCCTCGGCGACGGCGTCGGCATCCAGCCGACCGGCGCGCAGGCGCAGGTGCACTCCCCCGTGGCCGGCAAGGTCGCCACGGTCACCAAGACCGGGCACGCGTTCGGCATCAAGACCGACACGGGCGTCGAGGTGCTGGTGCACGTCGGCATCGACACGGTCCAGATGAAGGGCGAGGGCTTCGACGTGGCCGTCACCAAGGGCCAGGAGGTCGCCGAGGGCGACCTGCTCGTCACGGTCGACCTCGACAAGGTCCGCGCGGCCGGGTTCGACACCACGACGGTCGTCACCATCACCAACACCAAGGCGATGAGCTCGGTCACCCCGCTGACCGGCGACACCGTCGCGGTGGGCGGCCCGATCATCGACGTCACCCGCTGACCGACCCCCCTCGGCAGCCCGTGGTCACCGCGGCCACGGGCTGCCGCGCGTCCCGGCGATGTCGCCGCGTCCCCCCGGGGCGCGGACGCCACCGCTACCGTGGTGCTCACCCGCCGCGGCGTCCCAACGGCGGCCAGCGCCGCCGCCACACCAGCTGAGGAGGATCGCAGGGGTCCCATGAAGGTACTGCGCGTCTTCAACAACAACGTCGTGCTCGCCCGCGACGCCTCCGGGCAGGAGGTCATCGTCACCGGCCGCGGCATCGGCTTCCAGACCGGGGCCGGCAGGACGATCGACCCGGCCAGGATCATCCGGGTGTTCGTGCCCAGCGACGGGCGCGACCCCGACCACCTCGCCGAACTGCTGGCCGGCGTCCCACCCGAGACCATCCAGTTGGTCTCCCACACGCTGACGCAGATCGGCATGGGCGAGCAGGCGGCGCACAGCCCCACGCTCGTGATCGCCCTGGCCGACCACATCAACTTCGCCGCCCACCGGGTCGCTCGGGCCTGGTCGTGGAGTATCCGCTGCGCGCCGAGGTCACCCACCTCTACCCCGACGAGGTCGAGCAGGCCCGCCGGATCCTGCAGGCCGTCAACGCCGAGCTGGAGCAGCCGCTGCCCGCCTCGGAGGAGATCGCCCTGGCCCTGCACCTCGTCAACGCCGGCATGGCGAGCGGCGACCTCACGTTCACCTACCGGATGACCGGGGTGATCCACCAGATGGTCGCGGTGATCGAGGCCGAGTACGCCCTCGAACTCGAGCACGACACGGTGAGCGTGGGCCGGTTCATCACGCACCTGCGCTACCTGTTCGTCCGGGTGGCGCAGCACAAGCAGCTCACCTCGGACGCCTCCCCCATCGGCGCGGCCATCCGCGGCACCTACCCGGAGGCGACGGCGGTCGCCGAGCGGCTGGCGGGCATCATCGAACTCCGCCTCGGCGACGAGCTGACCGCCGACGAGGTGTCCTACCTCGCCCTGCACGTGGCCCGCATCGCCGAGGGACGCTGACGACGGCAGGACCCCGGCCCGGCGCTCAGCGGGTGAGGCGCTCCAAGGTCACGATCACCGACTCGTACGGCCGCCCCGTCGCGTGCTCCATGCCGAGCTCGCAGGTGCGGTTGCCCGACACGAAGCCGGCCTCCCCGGCCACGGGCTGCGCCAGCCGCTCGGCGACCTGGGCGACCTCCTCCTCGGTCGCCGTGGCGGTCAGCTCGGGGTGCAGCATGCCGCGGTCGCCGGCGAAGGCGCAGCAGGTGGCGCTGACGGGCACGAAGACCTCCTCGCTCACCGCACCGGCCAGCGCGGCGAGGTCCTCGGTGATCCCGAGCGTGTTCATGGAGCACGTCGGATGCACCACGGCCAGGCCGAGCGCGCGCGCCCGCGGCAGGTCGGGCAGCAGCACCTCGCGCGTCCAGCGCAGCACGTCGACGATCCGCAGCTGGGCGTGCCGCGTCGCCCGCTCCGGGTCGAGCAGTTCGACGATGTCGTGCGCCAGGCCGAGGGTGCAGCTGGAGGCGTCCACCACGATGGGGAGGCGTCCGCCCTGCGACCAGGACCACATCCGGTCGAGCACGCGGGCGGCCATGATCCGGTTGCCGTCCTCGAGTCCCTTGGAGTGCCAGACCGTGCCGCAGCACAGCCCCTCCACGTCGTCGGGCAGCCACACCGGATGACCGGCGCGGTCGGCCAGGGCGACGAACGCCTGGGAGACGGTGGTCGGCTCGGCGGCGGCCTTCGAGGCCCCGAAGATCCGGTTGATGCAGGCGGCGAAGAACACGGCCTCGGCACCGTCCCTGGTGGTCGCGGGCAGCCGCGGCGCCGGGCCGGGCAGCTCGGCGACCCAGCTCGGCACCAGCTCCTCGCCGCCGATCCGGCGCCCGACGCTGGTCAGCGCGGACAGACCGCGGTCGCCGACGACCGGACGCAGCAGCTGCGCGGCCCGCAGCGCGAACCGGCCGGCGACCTCGGCGGCGCCCCAGTGCCGCGCGAGCTGGACGCCGACGCCCTGGGCGAGCGGGACGGAGCCGTCGCGGCGCAGCTCCTTCATCACCCTGCCGGTGTCGATGTCGACGGGGCAGGCGATCGCGCACGACGAGTCGCCCGCGCACGTGTCCACCGCCTCGTAGGCGTACTCGTCGGTGATGCGCTGCGCCACGGGGCCGGTGTAGCCCTGCCGCGCCAGCTCGCGCTGCAGCACGATTCGCTGCCGCGGCGTCGAGGTGAGGTGTCGCGACGGGCAGACCGGCTCGCAGAAGCCGCACTCGATGCACGGGTTGAGGTGGTCGTGGATGGCGGGCATCGACTTGAGGTCGGTGAAGGCGGCCTCGGGGTCCTCGTTGAGGAAGACGCCGGGGCCGAGCAGCCCGGCCGGGTCCAGCGCCCGCTTGACGCGCCACATCGCCGCCACGGCGGCCTCGCCCCATTCGCGGCCGAGGTAGGGGGCCATGTTCCGCCCGGTGCCGTGTTCGCCCTTGAGCGAGCCCTCGTAGCGGTCGACGATCAGGTCGACGAGATCCTCCATGAACGCGCGGTAGGACGCCAGCCGCGCGTCGTCGGTGGCGTCCAGGTAGAGGTAGAAGTGCAGGTTGCCCGCGGACGCGTGCCCGTTGACCGCCCCCACGAAGCCGTGCGTGACCAGGAGCCGCTGCAGGTCGACGACGGCCTCGGGCAGCCGCTGTGGCGGCACCACCACGTCCTCGGTGATCAGCGCCGTGCCGTCGGGGCGCGACGCCCCGATCGAGGGCAGCATCCCCGACCGGAGCCGCCAGTACACGGCGGCCTCGCGCGGGTCGCGCGTGGTGAGCGGCTCGCCCATGGCGACGACCGTCGGGGTGACGATGGCGGCCAGGTCCGCCTCGAACCGCTCCAGGGCCGCCTCGTCGGTGGCGCGCCGCTCGGTGAGGATCGCCGCGTCCGTGGCGTCGGTGGCGAGCTGATCGATCCAGGCCGGGGTGCCGGCGCGGCCCTGCAGCGAGCGCAGCGAGGCGGCGTCCATCAGCTCGACGGCCTGGGCATCGGCGTCGTTCAGCGGGGCGACGACCGCGGCCGCGGTGGCGACGTCGGGGAACCGCAGGAACGCGGTCGACCGCATCGGGCCGGTCTCCAGCGTGCGCCAGGTGGTGTCGACCACGGCGCCGAGCGTCCCCTCGGACCCCACCAGCAGCAGCGTGAGGATGTCGGCGGGCCGGTCGGCGTCCAGGAAGGCGTCCAGGCGGTAGCCGGAGGTGTTCTTGATGGCGAACTTGCGCCGGATCAGGGCCGTCAGCTCCGCGTCGGCGCGCAGGTCGTCGCGGATCGCCTCGAGCGCGGCGTGCAGCTCCGGCTCGTCGGCGCGCAGCCGCGCGTCGGCGTCCGGGGCGCCGGTGTCGACGACGGTGCCCGAGGCCAGGACCGCGACCAGCGAGTCCAGCGTGGTGTAGCTGTTGTAGCGGGTGCCACAGGTCATCCCGGACGCGTTGTTGGCCAGCACGCCGCCGATCGTGGCGGCCCCCGAGCTGGCGGGGTCGGGGCCGAGCATCCGGCCGCGGCGGGCCAGCAGCGCGTTGGCGCGGGCCAGGATGACGCCGGGCTGGGCGCGCAGCCGCGCCCCGTCGTCCAGGACGCTCACGTCGCGGAAGTGCTCGCGCATGTCGACCAGGACGTCGTCGCCCTGGGACTGGCCGTTCAGGCTGGTGCCGCCGGCGCGGAACGTCACCCCGCGTCCGGCGCGGCGCGCCGCCGCCAGAACGGTGCGGAGCTGCTCGGGGTCGCGGGGCCGCACGACGACGCGCGGCAGCAGCCGGTACGGGCTGGCGTCCGAGGAGTACCGGATGAGGTCGCTCGCCGAGGTGAGGACGTCGTCGGCCCCGAGCAGGCGCGTGAGCTCGGCCGCCAGCGGGTCCAGCGCGCCGTCGAGCACCTCGGGGCCCAGGGCGTCCGGCGCGGCCGGAGCGGGGCGGTGCCGCAGCGCCCGGCGCGCCCGCTTCGAGGCGGGCGGTCCCTCGGTGCGGGAGGGCCGGCGGACGCGTTCACGGTGGCGGACATGCCCCCCATGCAAGCACATCGGACGCCGTCCCCGCGCCGCCCACGCGGGGACGCCCGTCCGCGGAATCAGGCCGGGTGGTCGATGGTCTCCTGCAGCGCCGCGCGCATCTCGGCGACGTCGAACGTGGCGGGCGGCCAGGTCGGGTCGAGGTCCTCCAGCGTGCGCGTCAGGATCTCGGTCACCGCCAGCCTCGCGTACCACTTCTTGTCCGCCGGGACGACGTACCACGGCGCCTGCTCGGTGCTCGTCCTGGCGAACACGTCGGCGTAGGCCTCCTGGAAGGCGGGCCACTTGCTGCGGGTGTCGATGTCGCCGGGGCTGAACTTCCAGTACTTGTCGGGGCGCTCCAGCCGCTCCATCAGGCGGGCGCCCTGCTCGTCGTAGGACACCATCAGCGCCACCTTGACCAGCGTGGTGCCCGACTCGATCACCTTCTGCTCCCAGGCGTTGATCTCGTCGTAGCGCCCGCTCCACACCTCGCGGGGCACGAGCTCGTCGACGCGCACCACGAGGACGTCCTCGTAGTGGCTGCGGTCGAACACGCCGATGCGCCCGGGCGGCGGCAACTGCTTCTCGATGCGCCACAGGTAGTGGTGCTCCCGCTCCTCGGGGGTCGGGACGCCGAAGCTCGCCAGCTTCACGCCCTGGGGGTCGACCATCCCCATCACGTGGCGCACGATGCCGCCCTTGCCCGCGGTGTCGAGGCCCTGGAGGACCAGCAGCACCGACCGGTTCCCGCCGCTGCGCCCCTCGGCGAACAACCGCTCCTGCAGTTCGGACATCTCCTCCCCGCGCCGCGCCATGTACTCCTCGCCGCCGTCGCGGTCCCCCTCCCAGCCGGGCTGGCCGTTGCGGTCGAACGCCGCGAGATCGAAATCTGGTCCGGCCTTCAGCGCCTCGCGCGGGTCGGTCCTCCACTGTTGCTTCGCCATGGCGGCATCCTTGCTCATCCGCGACGCCGATGGGGAGACCCCCGGACGGTGGCGTCCCGCCGAAGGGCGTCCCCGTAGAGTGCGGGCATGGCCGCCCAGACCCCCTTGGGGATCGACCTCCTGCCCGAGCCCCTGCAGCGTCCCCTGACGTGCGAGGGCCGACCGGCCCGCGTCATCGGCACCATCGCCGAGGAGTGCGACATCGTCGAGTTCGGCGACGACGGCAGCGTGGCCGTTCACGACCGGGTCGCCGGCGAGACGCACCCCCTCAACCGGGACCGTCCGAGCCTGGAGTCCTTCCTGGACGCCTTCGCGACGTACCTCGAGACCGGGCCGCCCGACGTCCCGCCGACGATCTACACCGCCGGGGAGATGGCGGCGCGGCTCGCCGACCTCCGGGCAGGGCGGATCAAGCCGCAGCCCCGCCCCGCTCCGCAGCTCTCGCACCGCAAGCGCCTCGCGCGGCTCCGGGCCCGCCTGACGGAGGTCGACGCCGCCGCGCTCGCGCGGGGGCACTGGTGGCGCGGCACCCTCGAGGAGGCCCGCGACGACCTCCTCTAGGCGGATCGGCTTCCAGGCGGATCGGCCTCCAGGTCGGCGTCCGCCCCTCGGGGACGGGACGCGTCAGCGCGTCACACCGGCGTGATCGGCAGCAGGTGCCGGCCCGTGGGGCCGATCTGGATGGCGGTGTCGAGCTGGGGGCACACGCCGCAGTCGTAGCAGGGCGTCCAGCGGCAGTCCTCGACGGGCTGCTCGTCCAGGGCGTCCTGCCAGTCCTCCCACAGCCAATCCCGGTCCAGCCCGGAGTCGAGGTGGTCCCAGGGCAGCACCTCGTCGTAGTCGCGCTCGCGGGTGGTGTACCAGTCCAGGTCCACGCCTGTCCCGGCCAGCCCGGTTTCGCAGGCGGCCACCCAGCGGTCGTAGTCGAAGTGCTCGCTCCAGCCGTCGAAGCCGCCGCCGTTGCGCCAGCACTCCTCGATGACGGCCCCGACCCGGCGGTCGCCGCGGGACAGCAGCCCCTCGATGACGCCCGGGCGGCCGTCGTGGTAGCGCATGCCGATCGCCCGGCCGTACTGCTTGTCGGCGCGGATGGTGTCCCGCAGCGCGTGCAGCCGGTGGTCGATGGTCTCGGCGGACGCCTGCGCCGCCCACTGGAAGGGCGTGTGCGGCTTCGGCACGAACCCGCCGATCGAGACCGTGCAGCGGATGTCGCGCGTCCCGGCGGCGGCGCGGCCCGTCTCGATGACGCGGGCGGCCATGCCGGCGATGGCCAGCACGTCCTCGTCGGTCTCGGTGGGCAGCCCGCACATGAAGTAGAGCTTCACGTTGCGCCAGCCGTTGCCGAACGCGGCCGCGACCGTGTCGATCAGGTCGTCCTCGGTGACCATCTTGTTGATGACCTTGCGCATCCGCTCGGAGCCGCCCTCGGGCGCGAACGTGAGGCCGCTGCGGCGTCCGTTGCGGGACAGTTCGTTGGCCAGGTCGATGTTGAAGGCGTCCACGCGCGTGCTGGGCAGCGACAGCGAGACGTTCGTGCCCTCGTAACGGTCGGCGAGCTCGCGGGTGACGTCGGCGATCTCGGAGTGGTCGGCGCTGGACAGCGACAGCAGCCCGACCTCCTCCAGCCCCGTGGCGTCCAGCCCGCCGGCGACCATGGTGCCGATGGTCTCGATGGACCGCTCCCGGACCGGGCGGGTGATCATGCCCGCCTGGCAGAACCGGCAGCCGCGCGTGCAGCCGCGGAAGATCTCCACCGAGTAGCGCTCGTGCACCGTCTCGGCGATGGGAACGATCGGCGCCTTGGGGTAGGGCCACTGGTCGAGGTCCATCAGCGTGTGCTTGGCGACGCTGAACGGGACGCCCGGGCGGTTCGGCGCGACCTGCCGGATCCGGCCGTCGGGCAGGTACGTGACGTCGTAGAACCGCGGCACGTACGCCACGCCGTCGGCGGCGAGGCTGAGCAGCAGCCCCTCGCGGCCACCCGGGCGGCCCTCGGCCTTCCAGGCACGGATCAGCTCGCTGACCCGCAGGGCCGCCTCCTCGCCGTCACCGATGACGGCCGCGTCGATGAAGTCGGCGATCGGCTCGGGGTTGAACGCGGCGTGCCCGCCCGCGATCACCAGCGGTTCGTCCTCGCCCCGGTCGGCGGCGTGCAGCGCCATGCCGGCCAGGTCGATCGCCGCGAGCATGTTGGTGTAGCCCAGTTCGGTGGAGAAGCTGACGCCGAGCACGTCGAACGCGGCCACGGGCCGGTGGTTGTCCAGGGTGAACTGCCCGACGCCGGCGGCGCGCATCAGGTCAGCCAGGTCGGGCCAGACGGTGTAGGTGCGCTCGGCCAGGATCCAGTCGCGCTCGTTCAGGATCTCGTACAGGATCGCGATGCCCTGGTTGGGCTGGCCGATCTCGTAGGCGTCGGGGTACATCAGCGCCCAGCGGACGTCGGCGTCCTCCCAGGGCTTGGAGACGGAGTTGACCTCCCCACCCACGTACTGGATGGGTTTGCTGACCTTGGCGAGCAACGGCTCCAGCCGGTCGAACACGGAGTCGTGTCGCGCGCGAGTTTCGGCAGTCATAGGTGGCCCATGCTAACCGAGGGGCCCGTGGCTACCCCAGGGGCCCGCGCGACTTCCCCCCGCCGGTGTCCTCGGGGCGGTTGGTGAAGCCGGCCGCCTCCAGGTCGTCGCCGAGTTCGTCCACGGTGGCGTGGGCGTCGTCCCACTGGTCGGTGCGGTAGGCGGTGCGGGCCAGCATGTGGCCGGAGACGGGCGCGGTCAGGATCTGGAGCCCGATGGTCAGCAGCGCCAACAGCACGACGTGCCAGGTGCGCAGCGTGAGCGCCACGCCGGTCAGGATCAGCACCAGCCCGAACACCTGCGGCTTGGTGGCGGCGTGCAGCCGGGTCATGACGTCGGGGAACCGCACGACGCCCACCGCGGCGGCCAGGCAGAACACCGCGCCGGCGAGCACCGACAGCGCCCCCAGCACGTCCAGCACCTCACCCAGCATGGTCGCCCCCGTCCCGCGGGTCGGCCCCGCTGCGTTCGCGCTCGATCCGGTGGGCCTCCGCCTCGGCCTGCCGGCGCTCCTCGTAGGCGGCCCGCGCCTCGGCCTCGAGGAACATCCGCTCGCGCGCCGACGTGCCGGTGATGAGCCGGGCCAGCCCCACCGCGGTGGTGAAGCCCACCAGCGACAGCACCAGGATGATCACCAGGGCGATGGACGTGCGATACCACAGCGCGTGCGCGCAGATCGCGGCGATCAGGATCGCGAGCAGCACGTCGGACGCGACGCCGCGGTCCAGGCCGGTGGGCCCCTTGGTGAGGCGGTAGAAGGCCAGCAGCGCCGAGATCAGCAGGATCACCGCCGCCACCATCAGGATGACCTGACTGATCGTCATGCGTCCTCCCCCGTCGTGTCGGTGGGTCGGCCCTCGGGCTCCGCGCCGCCGCGGGGCGGACGCGCGTCGCGGCTGCCGGGCAGCGCGACCTCGCGGCGCTCCTCGCGGGTGCCGAACGCCCCCACGACGCGGCGCTCGAGCGCCAGGGTGTCGTCGATGGTCTGCTGCCGCTCTCCCGGGTCGGGCAGGTCGAAGACGTGGAGGTACAGCAGTCGCGGCTTGCGGCGGGCGTCCACGACGATGGTGCCGGGCACCACCGACGCCAGCTCGGCGGTGTTGACCTCGTACAGGTCGGAGTCCGACCGCAGCGCGACCCGGACGATCCCGGGGTGCGGGACCCGGCGCCCGAAGGCGTACCCGACCAGCTTGACCGACGAGACGGCCAGGTCCTTGAGCAGGTGCAGGCCCAGGACGAGCGTCCGCCACGGGTGCAACCGGCCCGCGTAGTCGATGGGCGGCAGCGGGAAGACCACGGTGATGATCCACGCCAGGAGCGCACCCCCGAGCACCGTCACCACATTGACCTGCCCGACCAGCACCAGCCAGATGAGGGTCAGCAGCGCGATCTGGCGCGGTTGGAACCGCAGCCGCGCGGGCCGGCGGGTCTCGGGCGTGCCGGACGCGGCCCCGGTGGTGCGCGGATCGTCGGTCATGGCGTCGCCTCCCCCAGCACGGCCTGGACGTACGCGCCGTCCAGCAGCGATCCCGCGGCCTCGGTGGCGTACTGGTACAGCGGGCCGGCGAACACCGTGAGCAGCAGGCTGAGCCCGATGAGGCCGCACGTCGCCGCCACCATGATGGGCGGCATGGGGCCCTCGGACCGGCCGAGCGGCTCCTCCTCGTCCTCGTCGGCGACGGCCTTGCTGTACGCCACGGGCGTGCCCCAGAAGGCGCGGTTCCACACCTTGGCGATGCAGTACAGCGTCAGCAGGCTCGTCACGACGCTGGTGGCCACGAGGAACCACGCCAGCGGCGTCCCGACCTGGACGCCCGCGCTCAGCAGGCCGAGCTTGCCGATGAAGCCCGACAGCGGCGGGATGCCGGCCAGGTTCATGCCGGGCACGATGAACAGCACCGCCAGCAGCGGCGAGGTGATCAGCAGCCCGGAGAGCCGGTCGAGGGAGTTGCTCCCGCCGACGCGCTGGATCAGCCCCACGACCAGGAACAGCGTCGCCTGGATGGTGATGTGGTGCGCGGTGTAGAAGATGGCGCCCGCCAGGCCGGCCTGCGTCGCCAGCCCGATGCCCATGATCATGTAGCCGATGTGGCTGACCAGCGTGAAGGACAGCATCCGCTTGATCTCGGACTGGGCGATCGCGCCGAGGATGCCCACGATCATGGTGGCGGCCGCGACGACGAGCAGCAGTTCGGTCAGGGGCCGGTGCGGGAAGATCAGCGTCTGGGTGCGCAGGATCGCGTACACGCCCACCTTGGTGAGCAGGCCGGCGAACACCGCCGTGACGGGCGCGGGCGCGGTCGGGTAGGAGTCGGGCAGCCACGCCGACAGCGGGAACACCGCCGCCTTGATCGCGAACACGATGAGCAGCATGAACTGCAGCAGCGCCTGCGTCCCCTCCGGCAGGTCCGGGACGCGCTGGGCGATCTGCGCCAGGTTGACCGTCCCGACGGCCGCGTAGACGTTGGCCAGGGCGATGAGGAACAGGCTGGAGCTGACCAGGTTCACCACGACGTAGATCGAGCCCGCCCGGATGCGCGAGCCGGTGCCGCCCATGGTGAGCAGCACGTACGAGGCGAACAGCAGGATCTCGAAGCCGACGAACAGGTTGAACAGGTCGCCGGCGAGGAAGGCGTCCGAGACGCCGGCGCACATCAGCAGGAACGTGGGGTGGAAGATCGAGACGGGGGTCTCGCGTTTGACCTCGTCGTCCTCCTGGCCGGCGGAGTAGAGCAGGACGGCCAGGGTGACGAGCGCGGCCACGGTGAGCATGAGCGCGGAGAGCCGGTCGGCGACCAGGACGATCCCGAAGCCCTGGGGCCAGGCCCCGACCCACAGCGTCTGCGGGCCGAAGGCGTTGGCCTGCAGGGCGAGCGTCCCGGCGACGCCGACGACGCCGGCCAGGACGAGGATCGACACCAGCCGCTGCGCGCGCGGGCGGCGTCCGAGCATGAGGGCCAGCGCGGCGCCCAGCATCGGCAGCAGGACGGGGACGGGGAGCAGGTTGTTCATTCGCTCACCCGATCCTCACCGGTGTCGGAGAACCCGATGTCCTCGTAGGAATCGGACACGTCGTCGCGCTCGGCCAACTCACGGATGCGGCGGTCCTCCACGTCGTCGGAGACCTCGTCGTGCCCGTTGAGCTGGAAGCTGCGGTAGGCCACCGTCACGACGAAGGCGGACACCGCCATGGTGATGACGATCGCGGTGAGCACCATCGCCAGCGGGAGCGGGTCGATCATCTTGTCGATCGGGAACATGTCGAGGATCGGCGGTGCCCCGGCCGGGCCGGCGGCCACCAGGAACAGGATGTTGACGCCGTTGCTCATCACCAGCACGCCCACCAGGATGCGGGTGAGCGACCGCTCGGTGAGCAGGTAGACCCCGGCGGCGATGAGGACCCCGGCGACGACGGCCAGCGTGACGCTTCCGGTCATCGGGCCCCACCCCCGTGGTGGCGCGCGGTGGCGGGCACGGCGGTCGTGGACTCGGGACGTGGCACGGGGGTGCGCTCCTCCTCGGCCTGCTGGTCGATGCCGGAGCCGAGGCTGCGCACCAGGTCGAGCATCATGCCGAGCACGACCAGGTAGACGCCGATGTCGAACACCGTCGAGCTGACCAGGTGGAGGTCGCCGAACGCGTTGACGGTCCCCCACGGCGTCGCGACGGCGTCCAGGCCGGGCAGGGTGAGGTGGATGTCGAAGCTCTGGAAGATCCGCCCGCCGAACGCCCAGGGCAGCATCGCCGCGCCGGCGCCGATGAACAGGCCCGCGCCGAGGACGCGGCCGGCATCGATCGGCGCCGCGTCGTCGAGTTCCTTCGCGCCCGCCGCCAGGTACCGCACGACGAGCGCCAGGCCGGCCACCAGCCCGCCGGCGAACCCGCCTCCGGGGAGGTTGTGTCCGGCGATGAGCAGGTAGACCGAAACGAGGATCATGACGCCGAACAGCAGCCGGGTGACGACCTCGAAGATCAGCGACCGGGCGGCCGGGTGCAGGCTGCGGCTGGCCCGCAGCCACGCCCCCGCGCTCTGGTTGGGCGCGCTGGCCCGCGTCGGACGCCGCCCCGGCACCCGCGACCGCAGGAAGATGAGGCTCGCCACGCCCGTCGCCGCGATCACCAGCACGGAGATCTCCCCCAGGGTGTCCCAGGCGCGGGTGTCGACGAGGATGACGTTGACGATGTTCTTGCCGTAGCCGAACTCGTAGGCCGCGCGCTCCAGGCCCGTCGAGGCGGGCTCGGCGGTCCGGGACCCGGCGCTCACGAGGATCGACGCGGTGACGGTCAGGCCGACCCCGACCGCCAGGATCATGCGCCACCAGCGCGAGCTGTGCAGCGGGCGGTCGGTGAAGTACTTGGGCAGCGTCCGCATCACCATCAGGAACACCAGCAGCGCGGCGGTCTCGATGAGCACCTGGGTCAGCGCCAGATCCGGCGCGCCGTGGAACAGGAACAGCAGCGCCGTGCCGTAGCCGGTGACGCCGACGGTGAGGATGGCCCGGATCCGGCCACGCACCGTGACGAGGCTGATCGCCGCGACACAGACGACCACGGCCACGCCGACCTGCGCGAGGTTGTCGTACAGCACCGGGACGACGGGCCACACCGGCAGCACGACCAGCGTGCCGCCCACCAGGACCACGAAGACGGTGAGGATCGTGCCGATCGAGGACGCCAGCGAGCCGCGCTGCACGCGGGCGGTGACCTCGACCGCCACGGCGTCCAGCAGCCGCATCGTGGTGCGGTAGAAGTCGTTGGCGGCGGGCATGTGCGGGAACGTCCCCTGCACCCGCGCGACGCCGTCGCGCAGCCAGAACAGCACCGCGCCGCCGGCGATCGCGAGCGCGGACAGCGCCAGCGGCGTCGAGAAGCCGTGCCACAGGGCGAGTTCGTGCGGCGCGGAGCCTTCGCGGATGGTGGCCACGTACGGGGCAAGCGTCTCGGTCAGCGGGTGGCCCAGGAAGCCCATCACGAGGCAGGCCAGCCCGAGCAGCGCGGGGCCGGCGAGGAAGCCGGGGGTCGGGGGGTGCTCCACCGGGGTGGGCTCGGCGCGCCGGC
Source organism: Propioniciclava coleopterorum (assembly GCF_011393335.1). NCBI lineage: Bacteria > Bacillati > Actinomycetota > Actinomycetes > Propionibacteriales > Propionibacteriaceae > Propioniciclava > Propioniciclava coleopterorum. The sequence continues at coordinate 247,611 of NZ_CP049865.1, forward strand.
GCGTCCCGAACGCGCCCCACCAGAACCGCAGCGAGTACGCCACGGTGAGCATGGAGCCCACGACGATCGCGGCGACGAGCAGCACGGCGGGTGCGGGCAGCATGCCGGTGCCGTCGCCGGAGTGGGTGAGCTTGACCAGGGCGTCCAGGGCGGACTCCTTGGACACGAACCCGAACAGCGGCGGCAACCCGGCCATGGAGGCGGCCGCGAGGCCCGCGATCACCGCGAGCGCCGGCAGGCGTCCCGCCAGCCCGGAGAGTTTCGTCAGGTCGCGCGTGCCGGTGGCGTGGTCGATGACGCCCACGCTGAGGAACAGCGTCGCCTTGAACAGGGCGTGCGCCAGCAGCATGGCCAGGCCCGCCTGGCCTGCGGCCTTGGTGCCCAGGCCGACCATGAGCGTGATGAAGCCGAGCTGGCTGACGGTGCCGTAGGCCAGCAGCAGCTTCAGGTCGTCCTGGCGCAGCGCCCGCCAGCCGCCGAGGATCATCGTCAGCGCGCCCAACAGGGTGATGACGGGACGCCACAGCGGCACCGCGGCGAACGCCGGCGCCATCGCGGCGACGAGGTACACGCCGGCCTTCACCATGGTGGCGGCGTGCAGGTAAGCCGAGACCGGGGTGGGCGCGGCCATGGCGCCGGGCAGCCAGAAGTGGAACGGCGCCAGCGCGGACTTGCTCAGCGCCCCCACCAGCATGAGCAGCGCCGCCGCGGTGGCGGCGAGCCCGGTCGGCGGCGCGGCGAGCAGCGCGCTGAGGCTGTAGGAGCCGGTCAGGACGCCGAAGGTCACGATGCCGACCAGCATCGCCAGGCCGCCGGTGGTGGTGACGATCAGGGCCGTCGTCGCGGCGGCGCGGTTGGCGCGCCGGGACGAGTCGTGGCCGATCATCAGGTAGGAGAAGACGGTGGTGAGCTCCCAGAACACGTAGAGCACGACCAGGTCGTCGGCGGCCACGAGGCCCAGCATGGCGCCGGCGAACGCCACCAGCAGGCCGAGGGTGCGGGCCGGCGGCTTGGCGAAGTACCAGCGGCAGTACACCAGGACGATGAACCCGATCCCGGTCACCAGCAGCCCGAGCAGCCATTGCAGCAGCCCGACGCGGAAGGTCAGGCTCACCCCCAGCGCCGGGATCCAGTCGACGCTCTCGACGTACCCGGCGCCGTCCAGGATCGGACCCGCCTCGGCCAGCAGCAGGCAGAACCCGATCAGGGGGACGATCGCGACGACGAGGAACGCGTTGCGGCCGAACCAGCGGGACCACAAGGACGCCATCGCTCCCACGAGGAAGTGGAGAGCGAGGAGGCCGAGCAGCACGCGGTCACACCTTTCGAGGGATCGTGGCCGGAAGAAAAGTCACGGCCATCCTACCAAGGGCGAGGCCATCGCCCCGTGTCGGACGGCAACCGTGGGACCGGGACGCCGTTCAGAACCGCGGCCCGTACGCCGCCGCGGACGCCAGCGTGGCGTCGAGCTCCGCGCGTCCGGGATCGTTCGCCTTGACCAGCTTGCGACGCCTCGCCAGGAAGTCGATCAGGACACCCGCGATCAGCAGCACGCCGATGTTGATCAGGATGGTGGCGTCGCCGGCGCCCGCCTCCCGGTCGAACATGCCCGAGATGTCGATGAACGGCAGCAGCGCCTCGCTCAGCATGTTGTTGACGATGTGGATCGCCACTGCGGCCTCCAGGCCGCCCGTGCGCCACGTCAGCCAACTGCCCACGAGGGCGAAGGCGACGTAGTACACGTTGAGCCACGGGTCGCCCGCGCCGTGCAACGCCATGAAGACCAGGGCGGTGACGAGGGTGGACACGCCGAAGCCCACCGCCGGGGCCGGGAACCAGGAGGCGACCACGCGGCCGAGCAGGCCGCGCACGAGGTACTCCTCGCCCGCCGCCTGGAACGGCGTGGTGAGCAGGATGCCCACGATCATGGGGACGGTGTGGGGCCACAGGCCCACGTCCTGGGGCGGCATGATCGCGTAGCCGATCGCCATCAGTACGATCCACAGCGGGGTGAGCACCCCGACGACCAGCCAGAACCAGCGCCAGCGCATCCCGCCGACCACCGAGGTCAGCCAGCGTGGGCGCTGCCCCACGCACGCCCACGCGGTCAGCATGGCGATCGGGATGCACAGGGCCAGGCTCACGTTGTTGGCGATGAAGAACCCGGGGCCGACGGGGATCTCCCCCGTCCTGGAGACCTCGGCGAAGTCGACGCCGTCGATGGCCATCCCGATGAACCCGGCGACCCCCGACAGCGCCAGGAAGATGCCGCCCGCCATCAGGAGCGCCAGCAACGACTTCCACCACCGGTACCGGGGCGCGCGCCAGAACGCGAAGTAGTCCCGGGTTTCGACCGGCAGCGCCGGGCGCAGGTGCGGGGGCAGATCGTCGGCCGTCGTCGGGACGGGCATCCATCCGGGTTGCGGGACGCCGGGGCCGTACGGGCCGTGGCCGTACTGGCCCTGCGGTCCGTGGCCGTCCGGATCCCGGGGCCCGGGGCCGTACGGGCCCTGCGGGCCGCCGTAGGGCTGCCCGGGCGGGACCGCATAGCCGTGGCCCGGCGCCGGGGCGCCGTACTCATGACCGGGCTGCGGGGCGCCGTACCCATGGTCGGGCGCCGGGACGTCGGGGTTCGGCTGCGGCGGCTGCGCGGTCGGGCCGGGCTCGGCCGGTCGCGGTTCGCGGGGATCGTTGTGTGAAGTCATCGTCCTGGGGTGGGGTCGAGGGCGGGGAACCACAGTGCGATCTCACGGGCGGCCGACTCGGGCGAGTCGGACGCGTGGACCAGGTTCCGGGAGCCGGAGGTGGAATGGTCGCCGCGCACGGTGCCGGGCGCGGCCTTGATGCCGTCGGTCGCCCCGTTGAGGGCGCGGACGGCCTCGACGGCGCGCTCGCCCTCCACGACGAGCGCGACGAGCGGCCCGGACGTGATGAAGGTGCGCAGGCCCGGGTAGAAGGGCTGCTCCAGGTGTTCGGCGTAGTGCCGGTCGGAGAAGTCGCCGTCGATGACGCGCAGATCCATGGCGGCGATGCCGAGCCCCTTGGCCTCGTAGCGGGCGAGGATCGCTCCCACGAGACCGCGCTCCACGGCGTCGGGCTTCAGCAGGACCAGCGTGCGTTGCGTCATGGCCGACAGACTACTGACACGGCGCCGCGGGACGCGCGACGCGCGGGGCGGCTAGGACCTCGGCGTGCTCTGCTCGATGCGCCGGCCCAGGACGAACGACACGACGAACAGCAGCGCGAACGCGCCGCCCACGACGTACATCCACGGCGTCAGCAGGCCCAGCGCCAGGCCGGCGGCCTGCGCGAGCCACGCGAACACCCACCCGACGGGACGCCGCAGCAGCGCGGCGGCGAGCAGCGGGACGAGCGCGGCCGCTCCCCCGGCCCCCATCGCCAGGCCGATCGGGACGTCGTCGACCTGGATCATCCCGGGGATGGCCAGCACGAACACCACGACCTCGAAGATCAGCGCCAGGGAGATGGCGCGGTTCATCGGGTTGTCCTTGCGCAGCATCAGTCGTCGTCCTCGTCCTGCAGGTGATCGGGGTCGTAGCCGTCGGCCTCGCCCAGCACGTCGTCGGAGTCGCGGTCGGCGGCCTGCCGCACCAGCAGCGTCCGGGCCTCGCCGGCGAGCACCACCGACCCGGCGACCAGGATGCCGGCGCCCGCGCCTGCCTGGTCGGCGAGGGTGACCGCGAGTTCGAGGGCGTCGGGCAGCGAGTCGCGCACGTGGACGCGCTCGGCGCCGAACACGTCGGAGGCGACCTCGCCCAGTTCCTCGGCGGGCAGGCCGCGGTCGGTGGAGGCGACCTGGGTGCAGACGATCGTGGTGACGCCGTCCTCCAGGACGCGCAGGACGCCCTCGATGTCCTTGTCGGCCATCATCCCGACGACCGCGATGAGCGGGGTGAAGTCGAACGCCTCCGCCATCCCGGCCATGGTCGCGGTGGCGCCGTGCACGTTGTGACAGGTGTCGAGCACCACGGTGGGGTCGGTGCGGACCACCTCCAGGCGCGCCGGCAACCGGACGGCTCCGAGCCCCTCCGCGAGCACGTCGGACGGCACCGGCTTGCCGCCGAGGAAGGCCTCCACGGCCGCCACCGCCAGGGCGGCGTTGTGGGCCATGTGCTCGCCGAAGACCGGCAGCAGCAGGTCGTCCACGGGGCCGTCCGCGGTCTCGAGCCGCAGCACCTGGCCGCCGACCGCGGGCGTGCGACCGATCAGGCCGAACTCCACCCCCTCGCGCACCATCCTGGCGCCCACCTCGCGGCAGCGCTCCATCAGGACGCGGGCGGCGTCGGGGTGCTGCTCGGCCAGCACGGCGACCGAGCCCTCCTTGATGATGCCGGCCTTCTCGCCGGCGATCTCGGCGATGGTGTCGCCGAGCAGGTGGGTGTGGTCGAGGTCGACCGGGCACACCACGGCCACCTCGGCGTCGGCGACGCTGGTGGCGTCCCACGTCCCGCCCAGCCCGACCTCGATGACGGCGACGTCGACCGGGGCCTGGGCGAACGCCTCGTAGGCCAGCCCGGTCATCACCTCGAAGAACGTCATGCCTACCCCGTCGAGCCGCTGCTCGTCCACGATCGACACCAGCGGCATCACGTCGCCGACCAGGGCGTCGAACGCCTCGTGGGAGATCGGCTCCCCGTCGATGCTGATGCGCTCGGTCAGGTCGGAGAGGTGCGGCGAGCTGACCCGGCCGACCCGCAGGTTCATCGCCAGCAGGATCGACTCGATCATGATGGCGGTGCTGCCCTTGCCGTTCGTCCCGGCCACCTGGATGACGGGGTAGGAGCGTTGGGGGTCACCGAGCAGTTCGGTGAGGGCGGCGATCCGGGACAGGCTGGGAGCGACCCGGTGCTCCGGCCATCGCGATTGGAGCGAGGCGACGATGTCGGCGTGCGTCATGATCGCACCAGCCTATCCGGCGGGTGTCCGGCTCGGCCGAACCGGCCATGGGGTTTGGGGGCGCCCTTGTATCCTGAGCGGCATGACCGCAGCGCACACGCCCGTCCGGAGCGCCTGGATGGGTTGGGTCGGGTTGCTCGCGCGGCTGGTCCTCGGCGGAGTCCTCCTCGTCGCCGGCGCCCTCAAGGTGGGGGCCATCGGCGAGTCGATCCTCGCGGTCCGCGCCTACCGGCTGCTCCCCTACGAACTCACCACCGTCGTCGGGACGGTGCTCCCGTTCGCCGAGGTGCTGCTGGGCCTGCTGTTGATCACCGGCACCTTCACCCGGATCAGCGGCGTCCTGGGCGCGCTGCTCATGGTCGCGTTCATCATCGGCATCGGCAGCGCATGGGCGCGCGGCCTGACGCTGGACTGCGGCTGCTTCGGCGGCGGCGGAGAGATCTCCGCGGAGGAGGCGTTCGCCGCCTACCCGTGGGAGATCGCCCGCGACGTCGGGCTGGCCGCCTGCGGCGCCTGGCTGGCGCTGTGGCCGCGCACGCCCTTCTCGCTCGACAACTGGATCTTCGGCGCCCCCGGCGCCACGCCGGCGGACACCGCGGACGCCGACACCGAACCGCTCACCACAGGCAACTAAGGAGTCCTGCATGGCCAGCAACGCCACGAACCGACGCGACCAGCTGCGACGCCAGCAGGAAGCGGCCGCCCGGCAGTCCCGCACCACCCGCATCATCGGCGTGGCCGCCGGCGTCCTGGCGCTCGTCCTGATCGGTGTGCTGGTCTACGCCTTCGTCTCGCAGCAGCCCAAGGGCGGCGAGACCGGCGGGCCGGGGACCACGCCGCTGGCCGCTCAGATCGTGCCGCCGAACGCCAACGCCGACAAGGACGGCCTGATCGTCGCCCAGGGCGCCGCGGGGACCCCGACCGTGACGATGTACCTGGACTACCAGTGCCCCAACTGCCGCACCTTCGAGCTCGGCTACGGCCAGATGCTCGACGACGAGGCGAAGGCCGGCACCTGGACGCTGGAGAACAAGACCATGGTCTTCATGGACAACAACCTCCAGAACACCGCCTCGACCCGCGCCGCGCTCGCCGCGTCCTGCGCCGCCACCGTGGACCACTACAAGGAGTACAGCCTCGAGGTCTACAACAACCAGGCGCTGCAGGAGGTCCGCGGCTCGGACGGCTACAGCGACCAGCTGCTGCGCGAGACCATCCCGGCCAAGGTCGGCATCGCCGGGGACCAGCTGAGCACCTTCCAGGCCTGCTACGACGGCCGCGCCACGCAGGACTTCGTCGCGGCGGTCGACAAGGCCGCCTACGCCGACGGCGTCACCGGGACCCCGAGCATGGCCGTCAACGGCAAGCTGCTCAACCTCAGCCTGCTCAAGGACACCTCCCCCGCCGGCCTGAAGGCGTTCATCCTCGCCAACACCGGCGCCTGACGGGCCGGGGCGTGGCGTCCTCGGCGTCGCGGCGCGACCAACTCCGCCGGCAGCAACAGGAGGCGGCGGCGCGCCAGAAGCGCACCACGCGGATCATCGGCGTCGCGGTCGGCCTGCTGGCCGCGGTGCTGGTCGGCGTGCTGGTCTTCGCCCTGGTGAACGCCCCGCAGGCCCCCGCCCCGACGCCGCGGGCCGAGCAGGTGACGCCCCCCTCGGCCAACGCGGACGCCTCCGCGCTGGTGCTGGGCCGGGGCGCGCCCGGGTCGCCCACGGTGACGGTGTACCTGGACTACCAGTGCCCCAACTGCCGCATCTTCGAGGAGGTCTACGGGCCGATGCTGCAGCGCGAGGCCGCCGCCGGCACCTGGACGCTGCAGAACTCCACCATGACGTTCCTGGAGCAGGCGCTCAGCAACACGGCCTCGACGCGGGCCGCGGTCGCGGCGGCGTGCTCGGCGTTCGCCGACCGCTACGCCGACTTCAACGCGGCGATCTTCTCCCACCAGCCCGCCAACGAGGTGCGCGGCGCGGTCGGCTACACCGACGAGCTGCTGCGCGCGACGATCCCGGCCGACCTGGGCTTCACCGCCGAGCAGACGACCGCGCTGCAGGCCTGCTACGACGGGCGCGCGACCGAGGACTTCGTGGCCGGCGTCGACAAGGCCGCCTACGCGTCCGGGGTGAGCGCCACCCCCACCCTGACGGTCGACGGCCGGCCGATCGACCTCAGCAAGGCGCGCGACGGGTCCCCGACGCGCTGAAGGAGCTCATCCTCCTCAACGCGTGAGGACGCCGTCGCGGCGGTTGCCCGCCCCCGGGCCCGAAGTGACGGGCGCGTTCGGGACGCCGTAAACTCGCGCGCATGGCTTCGACACCTTCCGCTGACACGTCCACGCCGACCTCGCCCGCGTGGACCGTACCGGAGCGCCCCGCGCTGGAGGGTCTCGAGGATCGTTGGGTCGCGTCCTGGCGCGACGCCGACACCTACGCCTTCACGCGCCCCGAGCGCCGCGATCAGGTGTTCAGCATCGACACCCCGCCGCCGACGGTGTCGGGCTCGCTGCACGTGGGACACGTCTTCAGCTACACCCACACCGACCTGGTGGCCCGCTACCAGCGCATGCGCGGCAAGCAGGTCTTCTACCCGATGGGCTGGGACGACAACGGCCTGCCCACCGAGCGGCGCGTGCAGAACTACTACGGCGTCCGGTGCGACACGTCGGTCCCCTACGACCCCGACTTCACGCCGCCGGCCAAGCCCGACCCCAAGAAGCAGATCCCGATCAGCCGCCGCAACTTCATCGAGCTGTGCCACGAGCTGACCTCGGTGGACGAGAAGGTCTTCGAGGACCTGTGGCGGCGCCTGGGGCTGTCGGTGGACTGGAACACCCTGTACGCGACCATCTCCGACGAGGCCCAGCGCGTCGCCCAGCTCGCCTTCGTGCGCAACCTGGCGCGCGGCGAGGCCTACCTGTCCGAGGCCCCGACGATGTGGGACGTGACGTTCCAGACCGCCGTGGCCCAGGCCGAGCTCGAGGCGCGGGAGTACCCGGGCAACTACTACCGGGTGGCGTTCCACGCCGCCGACGGCCCGATCCACATCGAGACGACGCGCCCCGAGCTCATCCCGAGCGTGTGCGCCCTGATCGCCCACCCCGACGACGAGCGCTACGCCCACCTGTTCGGCACGACCGTCACCTCGCCGGTGTTCGGCGTCGAGATCCCCGTGCTGGCGCACGCCGCCGCCGAGAAGGACAAGGGCGCCGGCATCGCGATGTGCTGCACGTTCGGCGACCTCACCGACGTGCAGTGGTGGCGCGAGCTCCAGCTGCCCACCCGCGTGGTGCTGCAGCGCAACGGCCGGCTGCAGCCCGAGGCCCCCGACTGGCTCGTGAACGCCGAGCCCTACGCCGAACTGGCCAACAAGACCACGTTCAGCGCCCGCGAGGCCATGGTGGGCCTGCTGCGGGCCGCCGGCGACCTCGACGGCGAGCCCCGCCCCACCCAGCGCATGGCGAACTTCTACGAGAAGGGCGACAAGCCGCTGGAGATCGTCTCGACGCGGCAGTGGTACCTCACCAACGGCGGCCGGGACGCCGGCCTGCGCGCGACCCTGCTGGAGCGCGGCCAGGAGCTCGCCTGGGTGCCGGAGTACATGCGGCACCGCTACACCAACTGGGTGGACGGCCTCAACGGCGACTGGCTCATCAGCCGGCAGCGCTTCTTCGGGGTGCCGTTCCCGATCTGGTACCCGCTGGACGCCGAGGGCGAGCCGGACCACGACCACCCGATCGTCGCCGACGAGGCCTCGCTGCCGGTCGACCCGACCTCCGAGCCGGCCCCCGGCTACGAGGAGTCCCAGCGCGGCGTGCCCGGCGGCTTCGTGGCCGACCCCGACGTCATGGACACCTGGGCGACGTCGTCGCTGAGCCCGCAGATCGTGTGCGGCTGGGAGCGCGACGAGGAGCTGTGGAACCTCACGTTCCCGATGGACCTGGCACCCCAGGCCCACGACATCATCCGGACGTGGCTGTTCAGCCGCGTCGTGCGCGCCCAGTTGGAGAACCACTCCCTGCCGTGGGTGCGCGCCGCGATCTCCGGCTTCGTGGTGGACCCGGACCGCAAGAAGATGTCGAAGTCCAAGGGCAACGTCGTCGTGCCGACCGACGTGCTGGACAAGTTCGGCGCGGACGCCGTCCGCTGGCGCGCCGCCATGGCGCGCCCCGGGCTGGACTCACCGTTCGACGAGACGCAGATGAAGGTCGGACGCCGGCTGGCGATGAAGATCCTCAACGCGTCCAAGTTCGTGCTCGGCATCGCGTCCGAGGGCGGCACGGTGCCGCAGGCGTCCGCGATCGGGGCGCCGGTCGACCTGGCGATGCTCGCCGCGCTCCGGCAGGTGGTCGACCAGGCCACCGCCGCGTTCGAGGCGTTCGACTACACCAGCGCGCTCGAGGCGGCCGAGAAGTTCTTCTGGACGTTCTGCGACGACTACCTCGAGCTGGTCAAGGAGCGCGCCTACGGCGCCCAGGGCGAGGCGGCCGCGGCGTCGGCCCGCGCCGCGCTGGCGACGGCGCTCGGCGTCCAGCTGCGGCTGTTCGCGCCGTTCATGCCGTTCGTGACCGAGGAGGTGTGGTCCTGGTGGCAGGACGGCTCGGTGCACCACGCGCCGTGGCCCGAGGCGTCCGAGATCTTCGGCGACGGCGATCCGCGCCTGCTCGACGACGTGTCGGCGGTGCTGATCGGCCTGCGCGGCGCCAAGTCGGCCGCGAAGGTGTCCATGAAGACGCCGCTGAGCTCCGCCACCGTGCAGGGCCCCGCCGATCAGGTCGAGCGGCTGCAGGCCGTCGAGGACGACCTGCGCGCCGTGGGCCGCGTCGAGGCCTCGGTGGACTGGGTGCCCGGCGGCGACGCGCTGAGCGTCGCGGCGATCGTCGCGCCGTCCGAGGCGCAGGCGTGAGCGCCGCGCGTGCGGCGGCCGCCGCCGTGGCGGCCGCGCTGCTCCTGGGCGGCTGCTCGGTCGGGGATCGCCTCAACACGGTCAAGCAGGAGGCCGGCAAGGCGGTGCTGCCCAGCATCGCGATCGGGGCCTGCACCAACCTGGACCTCGGTACCTCCGACGTCGCCACCGAGGTGGACCAGATCCCGCCGGTCCCGTGCGACAAGCCCCACGGCTGGGAGGCGTACGCCGAGAAGCAGTTCGGCATCGACGACGCCTTCCCCGGCGACGCCGTCCTCGCGGGCGAGGCCGAGCAGTACTGCGTGGACTCCTTCGAGGGCTACGTGGGCGCCGACTACGACACCTCCTCGCTCGAGATGCAGTACCTCTACCCCACCGAGCAGTCCTGGACCCGCCTGGTCGACCGCACCATCACGTGCCTGGTGGGGACGCCGGCGCTCGACCTGGTGGGCAGCGTCAAGGGCTCCGGGAAGTAGCAGCCGGGCCGACCCCGGACGCGGCGAGCCCGCGCGATCAGGCGATCGCGCGGGCTCGTCCGCGTCGGGGCGGCGTCAGGCCGAGCGGGACCGCCGCGTGCTGCGGGGCGCCCGGGGCAGCATCCGCGGTTCGGCGCCCTCCCGGACCGTCTCGGCGGTGACCACGACCTGCCCGATGGTGTCGTCGGAGGGCACGTGGTACATGACGTTGAGGAGGATCTCCTCCAGGATCGAGCGCAGGCCGCGGGCGCCGATGCCGCGCGCCAGCGCCAGCTCCGCGATGGCCGTCACGGCGTCGTCGGTGAACTCCAGATCCACCCCGTCGAGCTCGAACAGCTTGCGGAACTGCTTGGTGAGCGCGTTGCGGGGCTGCACCAGGATGCGGACCATCGCGTCCAGGTCGAGGGGGTTGACCGTGGAGATCATCGGGAGTCGCCCGATGAACTCGGGGATCAGCCCAAACGTGTGCAGGTCCTCGGGGCGGACCTCCTCGAACGGGTTGCGGGTGTCCTTGCGGCGCAGGCCCAGGTCGTTGTTGAAGCCGAGCGGCCGCTTCCCGATGCGGGCGTTGATGATGTCCTCGAGCCCGGCGAACGCGCCGCCCACGATGAACAGGATGTTCGTCGTGTCGATCTGGATGAACTCCTGGTGCGGGTGCTTGCGCCCGCCCTGCGGCGGCACGGACGCCGTCGTGCCCTCCAGGATCTTCAGCAGCGCCTGCTGGACGCCCTCGCCGGACACGTCGCGGGTGATCGACGGGTTCTCCGACTTGCGGGCCACCTTGTCGATCTCGTCGATGTAGATGATGCCCGTCTCGGCCTTCTTCACGTCGAAGTCGGCGGCCTGCAGCAGCTTGAGCAGGATGTTCTCGACGTCTTCGCCGACGTAGCCGGCCTCGGTGAGCGCGGTCGCGTCCGCCATGGCGAACGGCACGTTCAGCATCCGCGCCAGCGTCTGGGCGAGGTAGGTCTTGCCGCAGCCGGTGGGGCCGATGAGGAGGATGTTGCTCTTGCCGAGCTCCACCAGCTCGTCCTCGGCGGCCCGGCGCGGGCTGTTGGCCTGCGCCTGGACCCGCTTGTAGTGGTTGTAGACCGCCACGGCGAGCGCCTTCTTGGCGGTCTCCTGGCCGATCACGTACTGGTCGAGGTGCCCGACGATGTCGCGGGGCTTGGGGAGGTCCTCGAGGAGGCCGACGTCGGCCCCCTCGGAGAACTCCTCCTCGATGATCTCGTTGCACAGCTCGATGCACTCGTCGCAGATGTACACGCCGGGTCCGGCGATGAGCTTCTTCACCTGCTTTTGGCTCTTTCCGCAGAACGAGCACTTCAACAGGTCGGAGGTCTCACCGATGCGAGCCATGCCACTCCCCTACTTTTCTCGACGCTCGGCGACGTCAGGCGACGTCTTTGAGCGAGGTGAAGATCTCGTCGATGATGCCGTACTCCTTGGCCTCCTCGGCGGTCAGGAACTTGTCGCGCTCGATGTCGCGGCTCACCTGCTCGACGCTCTGGCCGGTGTCCTTGGCGAGCATGTGCTCCATCAGGGACCGGATGCGCAGGATCTCGCGGGCCTGGATCTCCAGGTCGGAGCCCTGCCCGTAGCCGCCCTCGGTGGCCGGCTGGTGGATCAGGATCCGGCTGTTGGGCAGCGCGTACCGCTTGCCCTTCGTGCCCGCCGCCAGCAGCACCGCCGCCGCCGAGGCCGCCTGGCCCAGGCAGACCGTCGACACGTCGGGCTTGATGTACTGCATGGTGTCGTAGATCGCGGTCAGCGCCGTGAAGGAGCCGCCCGGGGAGTTGATGTACATGCTGATCGGACGCTCGGGGTCCATCGACTGCAGGCACAGCAGCTGCGCCATCACCGCGTTGGCGATGTCGTCGCTGATCGGGGTGCCGAGGAAGATGATCCGATCCTCGAACAGCTTGGTGTAGGGGTCGACGCGCCGGACGCCGTAGCTGGTGCGCTCCTCCCACTGCGGGATGTAGTAGTCCATCGAGGCGCCACGGGGGGCCAGGCCGCCGGGCATCGCGTTGAAGTCCATGGTCGTCCTTACTGGTTCGGAGCGTTGTCGGCGATCTGGGCCGCGTTGGTGTACACGTGGTCGATGAAGCCGTACTCGAGGGCCTGCGGCGCGGTGAACCAGCGGTCGCGGTCGGAGTCGGCCTCGATCTGCTCGACGGGGCGTCCGGTGTGCTCGGCGATCAGTTCGGCCATCTCCTTCTTGGTGGCCAGGATCTGCTCGGCGAGGATCTTGATGTCGGACGCGGTGCCGCCCAGGCCGCCCGAGGGCTGGTGCATCATGATGCGGGCGTGCGGCAGCGCGTAGCGCTTGCCCTTGGTGCCCGCGCTGAGCAGGAACTGCCCCATGGACGCGGCCAGGCCCATCGCCACCGTGGCGACGTCGTTGCTGATCCACTGCATGGTGTCGAAGATCGCCATGCCGGCGGTCACCGAGCCGCCCGGGGAGTTGATGTAGAGGTAGATGTCCTTCTCGGGATCCTCCGCGTTCAGCAGCAGGAGCTGCGCGCAGATGGCGTTCGCGTTGTCGTCGCGAACCTCGGATCCGAGGAAGACGATGCGGTTGGCCAGGAGGGCCTGGTACACGGAGTCGTTCATGCCGATGCCGCCGGCGCCGACAGCGGCCGAAATGCCAGGAAGTTTTTCGTTCACGTCCCCGAAACTACCTGCACCCGGTGACATTTCGGAGCCCCCCGCGCCGCTGTTCGCTGACGGCGGAGACGCGACGACGCCCCGGCCGCTGGCCGGGGCGTCGTGGGTCCGTGCGAGGGAGATCACTCCGCCGCGTCGGCGTCCTTCTCGGCGGCGGCCTTCTTGGCCGCGGCCTTCTTCGGCTTGGCCTCGGCGTCGGCCTCGTCGGCCTTGTCGGCCTTCTTGGCGGCGGCCTTCTTCGGCTTGGCCTCGCCCTCGGAGTCGGCCTTGGCCGCCTTCTTGGCGGGTGCCTTCTTGGCCGGGGCCTTCTCGGCGGGCGCGTCCTCGGCGGACTCGTCGGCGGCGGCCTCGACCAGCGTGCCGTCGGGGCGGATCGCGGCGACGTCGACGACGGCGCCGTCGGTGTCGGTCACGGTCGCCTCGCCGACGATCGAGCCCAGCACCTTGCTGCGGCGGATCTCGGCCATCCACTCGCCGGCGTGGTTGTGCTCGATCATGTGCTGCATCTCCTGCTCCGGCGAGGAGCCGGAGGCCTGGGCGCGGCGGAACAGCATCTCGGTGAGCTCGGACTGGTCCACGCCCACCTCGCGCTCGTCGGCGAGCTTGTCGAGGATGATCTGCGCCTTCAGCGAGGTCTCCGCGTTCTCGGCGACCTGCGCCCAGAACTCGTCGGGGGTCTCGGCGGTCTCGTCCTCGGACTCGGCCAGGTAGTCCTCCACGGAGTAGCCGGCGCGTGCCAGCTGCTCGGTGATCTGCTGCTTGCGGGCCTCGATCTCGCCGGCCAGCATCGCCTCGGGCAGCTCGAACGGCGTCTTGGCGACCAGGTCGGAGACCACGGCGTCGCGGGCGGCGTTGAGCTGGTCGACGCGCGCCATGCGCAGCACGGCGTCGGCCAGGTCGGCGCGCATCTCCTCGACCGTGTCGAACTCGGAGATCATCTGGGCGAACTCGTCGTCGACCTCGGGCAGCGTCTCGGTCTGCACCTTCTCGACGGTGACGGTGACGTCGGCCTTCTCGCCCTTGGCGGGTCCGCCGACCAACTCGGCGGCGAACTCGGTGCGGTCGCCGGCCTTGAGCCCGGTGACGGCCTCGTCGAGGCCCTCGATCATGCCGCCGGAGCCGACCTTGTAGGACAGGCCGGACGCGGAACCCTCGAGGACGGGCTGGCCGTCCTGGCTGGCCTCCAGGTCGATGGTGACGACGTCGCCCTCCTCGGCGGCCCCGTCCTTGTCCTCGCGGGTGGCGAAGCGCTGACGCATCAGCTCGATGCGCTGCTCGACCTCGGTCTGGTCGGTGGAGACGGGCTCCACCTCGGCGGCGAGCTCGGAGAACGCCGGCACCTCGAAGTCGGGGCGGACGTCAAGCTCGGCGGTGAACTCGACGACGTCGCCGTCCTCGAGCTTGGTGACCTCGATCTCGGGCTGGCCCAGCGGCACGACCCCACCCTCGACGACGGCCTGCTCGTACGCGTTCGGCAGGGCGGCGTTGATGGCCTCCTGCAGCACGGCGCCGCGCCCGAAGCGCTGGTCGATGATGGCGGCGGGCACCTTGCCCTTGCGGAACCCGGGGATGTTCACCTGGCCGGCGATGTCGGCGTAGGCCTTGTCCAGGTGCGGCTTCAGGTCTGCGAAGGGGATCTCGATGGTCAGCTTGACCCGGGTGGGGCCGAGCTTCTCGACGGTGCTGGGCACTGGGTTACTCCTGTTGGTCGACGGTCAGTGGAACCTCGGAGCGGATGACGGGAATCGAACCCGCGTAGCCAGTTTGGAAGACTGGGGCTCTACCATTGAGCTACATCCGCATGTGACGCCGATCCAGCCTACCGGCGCAGCGACAAGGATGCACACCGAGCCCGGCGTTGCCTCGGCTCAGTAACTCCCCCGGGGCCAACTCTGCTCCGATCCGTGGTCGTCGAAGCGCTCCGCGCGTCGCCGCTCGATGCCCCGCAGCCCGTGCACGAAGGCCGCGACGTCCTCGCGCCGCACCCCGTCGTGCTGCGGCGCGAGCGGCAGGCCGTCGGCCCCCGGCGCGGCGGCGTCCACCGGGTCGGCTCCCAGTTGCAGCAGCCACCGCCGCACCAGCGGGCCGCCCGCGGCGTCCAGCCGGACGCCGACGCGCGGCCGCGAGTGCGGGACGGGGACGGACGGGGACACGGCGCTCAGTCGTCCAGGTGGGCGGTGCGCGGCCCGGGGGTCCCGAGCGACCCGGTGAACGCCGGCGTCCGCTTGTGCCGGAAGGCGGTCACGCCCTCGGAGAAGTCGTCCGAGGCGCCGGACGCCGCGGACGCCAGGCCCTCCAGAGCCATGCCGAGCCCGAGCCCCGCCCCGGCGTCGATCGCCTGCTTCGACATCTGCACGGCCAGCGGCGAGCGGTCGGCCACGACGGCGGCCAGGGCGAGGGCGGCGTCCACGACGTCGGCGCGCGGGGCGACGTCGGTGACCAGCCCCCAGTCCAGAGCGGTGGCGGCGTCGATCGGGGTGCCGGTGAACACCATCCGCTTGGCCCGCGCCGGACCGACGAGCGCTGGGAGCCGGTCGAGGCCGCCCCAGCCCGGCACCGTGCCGATGGCCACCTCGGTCAGCCCCACCTGCGCGTCGTCGGCGAGCACGCGCAGGTCGCAGGCCAGCGCGATCTCCAGCCCGCCGCCGAACGCGTCACCGTCCATCGCCGCGATGGTGGGCTGCCGCAGCCGCGCGAGCCGGTCGAAGACCCGGTGCCCGGTCCGCGTCCAGGTCGACCACATCTGCAGCGCGGTGAGCCGGCGGAAGTGGTGGATGTCCGCGCCGGCGCTGAACACGCGCTCCCCCGCGCTGGTCACGATCACGACCCGGACGTCCTCGGAGCGCTCGAGGGCGTCCAGGTGGTCCTCCAGCCGGGCGAGCATCGCGAGCGTGAAGGCGTTGAGCTTGGCGGGCCGGTCGAGGTGCAGACGAGCGATCCCGTCCTCGACGTGCAGGCCGACCGTGCCCTCGGCGGGGTCGCTCATCGCTGCACCCGCTCCCGGAGCTCCTGCTGGTCGGGCAGCGGACGCCGCGGCTCGGCCAGCGTCAGGCCCATCGGGGCGTCGGTGAAGATGCGGGCGTCCATCTCGACCAGGTCGTCGGCCACCGCGAGCGGGATCGCGGACCGGTCCAGCACGTCCTCCTGCAGCCGGACGCCGGGCGCGATCTCGATCACCGTGAGGCCGGCGTCGCGCAGTTCGAGCACGCAGCGCTCGGTGACGTAGCGGACCTTCTGGCCGCGCTCGGCCGCCAGCGCGCCGGCGAAGGAGATCTGGGCCACGTCGGGGACGAACTTCGCGATCGCGCCGTCCTCGTTGATCGCGAGGCGTCCCTCACCCAGGGTGACGTCCTTGCGGCCGGCGGTGAACTGGCCGGAGAAGACCAGGTTGGGGGCGAAGCCGGTGATGTCGGCGAAGCCGCCGATGCCGGCCGTGGCGTGCGGGCGCGCCTTCAGCAGCGAGACGTTGACGTCGCCCGCCGAGGACACCTCCATGAAGGAGAGCAGGCCGGCGTCGAAGCCGCCGCCCTGCAGCAGGGTGAACTGGTCGGAGGACCGCACGATGGCGTCGGGGTTGATGGCGGCGCCGAACTGGAACCCGGTGAGGGGGAAGCCGCCGACCGGGCCCTGCTCGATGACCCAGGTGACCTGGTCGAAGATGCCCTCCTCCAGCAGGACGCGCGGCACCCCGGCGCTGATCCCGAAGCCCAGGTTGACCACGTCGTTGCGCGCCAACTCCATGGCGGCGCGGCGGCAGATCACCTTCTCCAGCGAGAACTCCAGCGGCTCGATGGCGTCCAGGTCGCGCAGTTCGTTGCCCGAGATCGCCGGGTCGTACTCGGCCAGGCCGGTCTGCACCTGGTCGGGCGCCACGACGACCGCGTCGACGAGGATGCCGGGCACCAGCACCTCGCGTGGGTGGTGCGGCACGTCGGTCAGGCGCTTGACCTGCGCGATGACGACGCCGCCGCTGTTGCGGGCGGCGTAGGCGATGTCGAGGGCGCCCAGCGGCGACGCCTCCTCCTCGAAGGTGAGGTTGCCGCGCGGGTCGGCGGTGGTGGCCCGGATGAGCGCCACGTCGACGGGGACGGCCGGGTAGAACAGCCACTCCTGGCCGTCGAACTGCTCGAGCCGGACGAAGTCGGGGGCGGCGGCGTTCATCTTGGCGCCCTCGACGCGCGGGTCGGCGTAGGTGCCGAGCCCGGACTGGGTGAGGACGCCCGGCTGGCGCAGCGCGGCGGCGCGGTGCATCTGGTACATGATCCCCGACGGGATGTTGTAGGCCTCGACCTGGCCCGCCGCGATCATCCGCCGCACGGGCGGGGCGTCCATCGTCGCGGGGCCGGCCGGGAACGAGCCGCCGAGGATGCGGCGCAGCAGGCCGGGCTTGGCGAGGTGGTCGACGCCGGCGATCCCGCTGGACATCTCGCCGGAGTTGATGCAGTGCAGCGAGGTGATGCCGGCGGGGTGCGCGGTCTCCTCGAAGCGCTGCCCGATGCCGGCGAGCAGGGCGTCGGGGACCCCGATCGCCGAGGCCGAGCTCACCGAGACGGTGGCGCCGTCGCCGACGAGTTCGGCGGCCTCGCGGGCGGTGAGGACCGGTGGTGTGCGCATGGGTTCAGGGTTCCTTTCGTGGTTGCTGCCGGTTCGTCGTTCCCCGCCGTACGGGACGGTCGGCGGGCTGGTAGATCGATCTATTCCTGGGGCGCCGCTGACGTCGCCCCGCCGCGCCCGAGGAACGCGTCCATGGCCTCGCCGCGCTGGTGCGCGCGGACGGCGCGGCGCCCGAGCATCGTCTCGTGGATCTCGGAGGTGCCGTCGAAGATCTGCGTGACCTTGGCGTCCCGGTTGAGGCGGTTCACCCACGACGAGGCGACCATCCCCTCGGCGCCGTGGATCTGGACCGCCTCGTCGGTGTGCTCGCGGGCAGCGTCCGAGGTGAAGAGTTTGGCCATGGAGATGACGTCCTGGTCGCCGCCGTCGCCCCGCGCGAAGGACGCGGCCGCGCGGTCGGTGAGGGCGCGCGCGGCCTGGTAGGCCGCAGCCATCCGGCCGATCTTGGCCTGGATCGAGGGCAGGTCCCCCAGCACCTTGCCGAACGCCCGGCGGGTCGCGGCCCGCTCGACGCTGGCGGTCAGAGCGCCGCGCAGCAGGCCGCACGCGTAGGCGGCGGCGTCGATGCGGGCCAGGTTGAGGCCGTCCATCATGCCGCCGAAGCCGTCCACGGCGAGCACGTCGGTGGCGGGCACGCGGACGGCGTCCAGGCGCAGGACGCCGTTGGGCATGCCGCGCAGCCCGGAGAAGGCGGGGCCGTGCTCCTGGGTGACGCCGGCGCTGGCGGTGTCGACGACCACGGCGACCGTTCGAGCGTCGCGGGCGTCGTCGTCCAACTTCGCCAGGACGATGGCGTACTGGCCGTTGGGGGCGTAGCCGACCCACCGCTTCTCGCCGGTCAAAACCAGGTCGCCGCCGTCGCGGCGGGCCACCGTGGCGATGGCGCGCACGTCGGAGCCGGCGTGCGCCTCGGTGATCCCGAATGCGCCGAACGCCTCGGCGCGCAGCGTGGGCTCGACCCAGCGCTCGACCAGGTGCTGCGGGGCGTACTTCAGCAGCAGGTAGGTGGTGAGCCGGCCGTTGGCGATGGTGACGGCCGAGGCCATGGAGTGCATCGCGATCCGCTCGGAGGTCTCGACCACGAGCGGGGTCCGGGCGACGTCGAGGGCGCCGTCCTCGGCCAGCAGCAGCCGCTGGACGCCGATGGCGGCGGCGGCGCGCGTGATGTCGACCGGGAACTCGGCGGTCTCGTCGATCTGGGGGGCTCGGGCGATGAGGGTGGTCTCGATCAGGTCGTCGAGCCGCGCCAGCAGGTCGGTCATCGGGTCTCCTCGTAGCAGTAGAGCAGGTGCTCGGCCACCAGGATCAGGTCGCCGCGCTGGTTGGTGACGCGCACGTCCGCGACGGCGATGCTGCGGGCGGGCTCGATCCGGGCCACGGTCAACTCGACGCTGACGGTGTCCCCCAGGAACACCGGCGCCAGGAACCGCACCTTGTCGTAGCCGTAGGACAGCGCGGTCACCCCGTGCTCGGCGCACAGCGCCGAGGACGCCGTGGAGGCGACCCCGAGCGTGAGGACGCCGTGGGCCACCCGCTGCCCCACGGGGTGCGCGGCCATGTACGCGGCGTTGGTGTGCTGCGGCGCCAGGTCGCCGGTGATGCCCGCGAACAGCGTGACATCGGTCTCGGTGACGGTCTTGGCGAAGCGCGCCCGCGCGCCGACCTCGGGGTACTGGCTCACCGGGCCACCCGGACCGGGTTCGGTGCGGTGCGGCGTGCGCTTCGCGGGCGGGACATGCGTGCCTCCTGGATCTCCGACCACCTCGGCGTGGGCCGGATGCGCTCCACAGTAGATCGATCTACTATGGAGGGGCAAGTAGGTTTCCATGAGGAGGAAACATGACGCGCGTGACGCTCAACGACGTCAGCCGAGCGGCAGGTGTTTCGCGCGCGACCGCGTCCCTGGTGGTCCGCGGCAGCGACCGCATCTCCCCGGCCACGACGGCACGGGTGCGCGCGGCCATGGAGCAACTCGGCTACGTGTACGACCGGGGCGCGGCTCAGCTGCGCGGTGGCCGCACCATGACCGTCGGCGTCATCGTGCCCGAGATCCGCAATCCCTACCTGGCCGACCTCCTCATGACCATCGAGCAGTCGCTGAGCGCCCACGGCTACACCTCCCTGATCGCGCACAGCGGCGAGAGCGTGCGGCGGGAGTCGGAGATCCTGGCCACCATGACCGAGCGCCGCGTCGACGGCGTCCTGGTGCACCCGTCGCGGACGCTGGACGACGCTCCCCTGGACGAGCACACGTCGCGGTTCGACATCCCGGTCGTCACCATGATGCGGCGACTGGAGGACCGGTTCTCGTCGGTGACCCCCGACAACGAGCGCGCCGGCGTCCTGATGGGCGAGCACCTGCGCACGCTCGGCGTCCGGTCGGTGACGTTCCTGGGCGGCCCCGCGCACTCGTCCGGACGCGCCGACCGGATCGCCGGGATGCGCACGTCCCTGGGCGAGAGCATCGCCTTCGAGCACGGCGAGCAGACCACCACGGCGACCACCTACTCCGACGCCGGCCGCACGGCGATGGCGCAGATCTTCGAGCGGGGCGAACTCCCCGACGCGGTGGTCGGCTTCAGCGACATCGTGACGATGGGCCTCTACGCGGAACTCCACCAGCGCGGCCTGCTCCCGGGCCGCGACGTCGCGGTGGCGAGCTTCGACGACATCTCCATGGCGTCGTGGCTCACCCCGCCGCTCACCTCCATGGCCGCCGGCGCCGACCAGGTCGGCGTCGCCGCGTCCGAGGAGATCCTCGCCGCGATCGAGCAGGGCCCCGCGCACACCCCGACCCGGCGGCTCATCCCGCCGGAACTGCGCCTGCGGACCTCGACCCTGGGCTGGCGTCCCCGCCCGACCGCCTGAGACGACCGTCGGCGGACCCGCTTCGGCGAGTGGTCGCGGCGCGCTCGAAGGCCCCTGCCAGAATCCGATGGGGTGCCACGGGGTGCGCCAACTCCCGGTCAGCGTCAGACTGGCTCATCCTCCGGATGCGCCCGAGAACGATCGCGAAGGTGTCACACTCAGGGCAACGATCCCAGGGGGGTGCCATGAAGGACGAACCGCAGGAAGTACCCTTCCTGGAGGTGCGAGGCAAGGTGCCCTGCCCCGACAACCCCGACCTGGAACTCCAGAGCGGCGGCTGGCGCAACCACGGACGGTTCGATTCGCTCGCCTACGACCTGGTGATCGTGGACAGGGACCAGCCGGTCCACCCCTCAGGCGACGGGGACGAAGCCGGGGCCACGGTCGCGTCGGCTGAGGGCGGCGAGGCCGCGAAGGACCTCGTTACCGCCGGTCTCGTCGTTATCGGGCTGGGCACCGCGTGGGCTGTGGGGAGATACGGGCCGTCGGCGATCGCCTGGGCCCAACGCGAAGTGCTCCCCCGCGCCCAGGACCTCTGGACGAACGCGTGCAGCGTGCAGCCCTTCCGTCGCTGGTCAACGCTGGGCCGCCGCCAAGCCCTGCCCCTGCAGTTGGAGCCCGGTCTGACCAGCCCCGAGCCCCTGCCGTGGGCGGCCATCGAGCCGGAGTTGGAACCCGCCAGTGACCCGAACCCGCCCAACCCGGAGGCTGGTCCGCAGCCCGCCCCGTGATGAAGGCGAAGACTTCTCCGCAGGTCGTTCGTGGCGCGAGGCCACATGCCCTAGACACGGTCGGGGCGACAGGACTCGAACCTGCGATCTCCTGCTCCCAAAGCAGGCGCGCTAGCCACTACGCTACGCCCCGGTTGACGACGTCACTCTACGGGCACGGCGACCCTGGCCCCTAACCGGGGCTCCCCCGCGCGTCGCCGGCACCCTCCGTTCCCTCGCCCATGCCCCGACCCAGAACGATGAAGCACGGCTTCATCGTGATGAAGTAATCCCCGCTTGTCCTTCATCGTCTCCGGGGTCACCGTGGAGATGTCGAAGGAGTGAAAGGGGTCGACATGCCTGGTATCGAAGTCGTGCTCGCGGCGCTGGTGGTCATCGCGGTGATCGGGCAGTTGGAGCGCACCGAGCGCCGGATGCGGGCCCTGCCGCGGGCGCCCCTGGGCGCCGACGAGGACTCCTTGGCCATCGCCGAGTACCGGCGCGAACTCCGCGAACTGCGCGAGGTCGCACAACGCGCGGATCAGAGGGCCCGCACGGGCGAGCGCTTCAACGCCGCGCTGCGGCACCTATGATCCGCCCATGATCGACGTGTCCCGGTTGCGCGTGTTCCGCGCCGTGGTGGCGGCGGGCTCGATCCAGGCCGCCGCCGCCAGCCTCGGTTACACCCCGTCCGCGGTGAGCCAGCAGGTCGCGGCCCTCAGCCGCGAGACCGGCCTCCCCCTCCTGCAGCGTGTCGGGCGGGGCGTCGAGCCCACCGCGGCCGGACTGCACCTCGCGGAGGCGTCCGCGCCGCTGTTCGCCGAACTGGCCGAGGTCGAGTCCGCCGCCGAGGACCTGCGCACCGGGCGCGTCGGCTCGCTCAGCATGGCCTACTTCACGAGCGCGGCGATGGCGTGGATCCCCGGCGTGGTCGCCGACGTGCTGGCCCATCACCCCGACCTGCGGCTGGACCTGCGCGTCCTGGAGTTGCCCACCGGCGAGGACGATCACGTCGATGTCGAAGTGCTCGTCTCCGACGGCGCCCTCGATCCCGCGCCGGGATTCCGCGCGGTCCCGCTGCTCACCGAGCCCTACGTCGTCGTGCTCCCCCGGACGCACCGGCTGGCCGGGAGCGATCAGGTGGAGGTCGCGGAACTGGCGGGCGAGCGCTGGATCGCGCACGACTCCGCCGACTCCTGGTGCCGACGCCTGACCGAGCGGGCCTGCGTGTCGGCGGGCTTCGTCCCGCAGTACTCGGTGTACACCCACGGCCACACCACGGCGATCGCCTTCGTCGCGGCGGGGATCGGGGTCGCGGCCATGCCGCTGCTGTGCGTCCGCGAACTGCCTCCGGACGCCGTCGCGGTGCCGCTGATCCATCCCACGCCCGAGCGCACGATCCACCTGATGGTGCGCCGCTCGGTCGAGCACACCGCTCCGGTCCGGCGCGCCCTGGCCGGGCTGGTCGCCGCGGCCGCCGCCCACCCCTGAGCGCGCTGCGGGCGGCCGGGGATGCCCGACCGCCCGCGACGGATCAGCGGACGCCGATACGGTCCATCACCACTTCGGCGCGCTCCGCGAAGGTGGCGTGGCCCGACTTCGTGAGGTAACCCGCCTGCCGCAACTTGTTGTCGTGCGCCCGCATCTGGGCGAGGTACTGCGACCGGTTGCGCCAGTTCCGCTCGAACTCGGCCTTCGAGATCGGATGGGCGACGCCGTTCATGTCGAAGGGACGCGCGAACCCGAGGAACTGCGCCAGCGGCAGCTCCATCAGCCCGTAGCGCAGGCCCCCGAGCACGTTGCCGTGGTCGTCGCGGACCAGGGCGCCGGCGGCGTCCCGCTGGAACCACTTCGAGGCGGGGAGTTCCTTGCCGGAGCGGTGGTTGTCGATCAGCGCCTGGGTGGCGGCGATCATGGCCGGCTCCATCGGGTACGGCGTGTAGACCGTCGGGAAGACCCGCTCGGGCCGCCCCGCCTTGCGGAGTTCGGCGTTGTCGGGGACGACGGGCGACATCGAGTAGGTGTGGCCCGTGCCCGAGACCTGCCAGACGCGGGTCTGGTCGTCCAGGGGACGCGGCATGGTCGCCTCGCGCTGGAACAGGGCGGTGTCGGACTCGGAGTCGACGAAGATCCACGGCACGTCGATGTCGACGGGCACGGACGCCGCGGGCGCGCCCTGTCCGGTCGGCTCGCCGTCCCGGATCGCGCGCTCGTTCCAGTTGCCCGCCGCGGTGAGGTAGCCGTCGAAGACGTGCTGACCGGCGTGCGCCGCGGTCACCGGGTTGTGGAAGTGGTTGACGTAGGTGTTGAGGTAGAGCCCCGACTGCGACTGGCCGATGAGGAACACGCCGGTGGGCTTGATGCCGCCGAGGATCTGCCGGCCGGCCTGCGGATCGCGCACCGCGTTCCCCACCTGGGTGAGGATGTCCCACACCAGCCCGGTCTCGGTGCAGGGCACGTCGTCGCCGGCCGCGGTGAACGTGTACGCGCAGGCCGCGGTCAGCGGCTCGTCGTACCAGCTCACCGGCGCGTAGCGCTGCGGGTCGAAGGTGTGGAGGGCGTCGACGTTGACGGGCTTGCTGGTGACGCCGATGTAGGTGTGGCCCTGCTCCAGGACGTCGGTCCACAACCGCCGCCACATGTCCTCGATGTCGTAGCCGTTGGACGCGTTGTAGATGTCGACCAGGACGGTGCCGGACGCCTTCTGCGCCCGCGCCGGGTGCCGGACGAGGATGCGGTTCGTGTAGGGCACCGCGGTCCGGTGCACCGCGAGGGTGCCGTCGGCCCGCGTGTAGACGTTGGCGTGCCCGGTGAGGAAGAACTCCTCCTCCACGAAGCCGTGGGCGGCCAGGTCGACGGGCACCCGGTGGTGATCGGCCGCGTTGAACGGGTAGGAGCCGCCCTCGCGCGGCACGTGGGTCACCGCGGGGACGGCCGTCATCGTGTCGGCTGCGTCGCCCCACGCGGGGCCGGCGGCCGCGGCCGTCGGCGTCATGGTGGCGAGCAGTCCGGCCATTCCGAAGCCGACCAGCGCGCGTCGTACGGATGTTCGCATGTTGCATGCTCCCTTGCATACTCAGTGGACAGGTCGCACAAATCTCCCGGGATTCCACCGTGATTGCACACCGTTGCCACCTATTGCCAGAGCGGTGCAAGCCGTGCCGGAGCCGCGGCCCCCTACCTGCGCAGGGCGCGGGGCGCGTCCCCGGGGACGGTCGCGCGCAGCCGGTGGAGCCTGTCGGTGGCGGCCACGTAGACGTCGCGCCGGTCGGGGCCGCCGAAGCACAGGTTGGCGACCCGTGCCGGGAAGTCGAGGTGCGCCAACTCCTCCCCCTCCGCCGAGAGCACCGTGACCCCGGCCCCGTGCGAGGTCCAGACGGCGCCGTCGGCGTCCACCCGCAGCCCGTCGGCGAACCCGCGTCGCGTCGTGAAGAAGATCCGCCCCTCCCCCACGCGGGAGCCGGCCACCGGGAAAGGCGTGGATGCGCCCCTGCCCGTCGGGGACGCCGGGCTGGTCGGGGCCGGTGTCGGTGACGTACAGCGTGGCACCATCGGGCGAGAACGCCAGCCCGTTGGGCGCGACCAGGTCGGTGACGACCGGCGCGAGGCTGCCGTCGGCGGGATCGAAGCGGAACACGTGGCACGCGCCGTACTCCCGGACGCCGGGGTGGCCCTCCTCGGGCACCTCGATCCCGTAGGCGGGGTCGGTGAACCACAGGGCGCCGTCGGGGCCCACGACGACGTCGTTGGGCGAGTTGAGCCGCGCGGCCCCGTAGCGGTCCACGAGCGGCCGGGTCGTGCCGTCGGGCAGGAGTTCCTCCACGGCGCGCCGCCCGTGCGAGCACTGGATCACCCGGCCCGAGGAGGTCACGGTCCGCCCGTTGCTGAAGTCGACGCCGGGGACCGCCACCTCGAACCCGTCGCCCCCGGCGTACCGCAGCACGCGGTCGTTGGGGATGTCGCTGACCAGGAGAACGCCGTCGACCCACGCGGGGCCCTCGAGCCAGCGCGCGCCGCCGGCCAGGTCCGTGATCCCCGCCGCGGCGTCCCACACCTCGACCATCGCCGGCTCCCTCCGCTCGGCCCGCGACCGGCGGGCGTCCTGGCCGAGACGATACGCCCCGGCGGGAGTCCCATCAGGCCACGGCACCACGGTGGGAGCGGAGAGGCGGTCAAGCGCGGCTGTGGGTCGGGACCTCCACGACGCTCAGCGCTCGGACCACACCAGCCACGCCAGCCCGTCGTGCGTGGGGTGCATCCCGTCGGCGTAGTCGGCGGCCAGCAGCGCGGCCGCCTTGTCGGCCGCCTCGACCGCCGCGGTGCGCAGGTCGGCCCCCTCGGGGACCGCCCGCAGCAGCGCGACCGACAGCCCGGCCTCCGCCGCGCCCAGCCCGATCGGCTGGCCGGGCAGCCCCGCGCCCAGCTTCCGGATCACCGCCCGGACGCCGTCGGCGTGCGCGTCGGGGTCCTGCCGGATCAGCGCCGCCTCCCAGCGCTCCTCGGCGGTCGAGGCGCGCTCCAGCACCAGGCTGAGGTCGAGCGGCGGGATGCCGAGTCGGAGCGCCCCGAGCCACGCCCACGACGCGATCAGCCCGTCGCCCAGCCCGAAGCGGCGGCCCAGCAGCGCGTCCATCGCAGCGGCGCCCAGCGCCTCGTCGTGGGTCTCGACGGCGATCGTGGTGGCCAGCAGCGGGCCGAACTGGTCCTCGCGCGCCAGCCAGTCCTCGCGCTCGAGCCAGTCCAGGGCTGCGCCGGGGTCGGCGACGGCGCGGCGCGACAGCGCTGCCGCCACGACGGCGGCCGCCGCCGTCGGGAGCCCGGCGGGGCGGCGGCGCAGCAGCCCGGCCGACACCTCGGCGGCCAGGGCGTCCAGGGCGGGGGTGAAGGTGGGACGCAGCCGCGTCACCCCGCGCGGCCCGTGCACCGCGAGCTCCCGGTGGCCGGGCGAGCCCGTGAGGATGCCGGCCACGTCGTCGCCGACGAGCCGGACGCCGGGGCCGGGCACCAGCGCCTGATCGGGGGTCTCGAAGCGGATCTCGTCGCCGGGCCGGGCGACGAGATCGGGGATCCAGGCGGGCATCGCGGCGCGGGCGGCGTCCACGTCGGGGATCGACCCGAACTCCAGCCGGGTGCTGTGCCGCCCGTGGCCGCGCAGCGCCCCGGCGGGGTTGGCCAGGAAGAAGGCGGCCATGCCCGGCTCCAGGGCGTCGGCGCGGCGTCCGGCCGGCACGAACGACGGCGTCGGGACGCAGGCGCGCAGGAAGCCCTGGCGCAGCCGCAGGAGCAGGGCGTCGCCGTCCCCGGCCTCGGGCGCGACGACGACGAACCCGTCGGTCTCGGCGGTCCAGGACCAGCCGACCCAGCCCGGCTCGACCCGCACGACCATGCCCAGGGGCGGCAGCGCCGCCTCGTCGGGTCCGCCGTTGTCCAGCACGAGTTCGCTGACCCAGACGTCGCCCAGTTCGCGCTGCGCCAGGCGGACGCCGATCTCCCCCACCGTCACGGCGAGGCCGTCCTCGTCGGACGCGGCCCCCTCGGGCAGGCCGAAGACGAACTCGGCGACGCCGGCGCCGCCCCGGCGGACCAGCAGCCCGCGGCCGCCGCCGGTGACGGCGTAGGTGAACCCGCCCGTCACGCGATGGCCTCCGGCAGCCCGCCGATCGCGGTCGGGACGCCGCGGGCGCCGGCCGGCTGGCAGGTCGGGCACCAGTAGAGGTGGCGGCCGGCCAGGGCCGTGGTCGCGACCGGGGTCCCGCAGACGTAACAGGGCAGGCCCGCGCGCCGGTAGACGTACACCTCCCCGCCGTGCCGGTCGACCCGGGGGTCGCGGCCCATCGCCTCGGGGGTGTGGTCGCCGGCGACCGTGTCGATCCTCCCCACCTCGACCGCCGCACGCATCAGGATCACGAGGTCGTCCCACACCGCGTCGAACACGGACCGGGACAGGCGTTGAGCGGGCAGCATGGGGTCGATGGCGTGCCGGAACAGCACCTCGGCGCGGAAGATGTTCCCCACCCCCGCGAAGACGCTCTGGTCCATCAGCAGCGCCGCGAACGGCTTGCGGCTGCGCGACACCTTCGCCCAGGCGCGCTCCGGGTCGGCGTCGCCCCGGATCGGATCCGGGCCCGAGTTGGCGACCACGGCGGCCCGCTCGACCGGGGTGATGAGCCGGCACCACTGCGGACCGCGCAGGTCCGCGGCGCTCGCGCCGTCGGTGAGTCGCAGCCGCAGGGTCGCGGGATTCGGCGCGGGGAAACTCTGGTTGAACTGGAACTTCCCGATCAGCCCCAGGTGCACCCAGACCGTGCCGGGATCGAAGTCGATGAGCAGGTGCTTGCCGACCGCGTCGGCACCGACCAGGGAGCCGCCGTCGAGTTGCGCGGCCGAGTCGGCGAACCGCCCCTGCGGGCTGGCCACGGTGAGCGGGCGCTCCCCGAAGGTGCGTGTGAGCTCGCGGGCGAGCCGGTGGGTCACGTGGCCTTCGGGCATGGGTCCTCCTCCTGGGCAGTGGGGGCCGATTCTAGTCGCCGCCGCTATGATCGCGGGCGTGGCGGAGAACACCCCTCGGCGGGCCCTGCCCGACGCACCCGCCCCCACCTCGACCGGCGAGCCCGAGCGCGCCCGGCCGTCCCGGCTGGCCATCTGGCACGACCGGTACTCGCTGGTCTCCGACATCCTCACCCCGCAGCGCGTGGGCCTGGTCCTCGTGGCCGTCGTCCTGCTCGTCACCGGCGCGCTGGGCGGCCTCGACGCGGTGCGGGCGGTGGAGGCCGAGGAGATCCCGTCCGCGCAGCCCGGCGAGGCGCTGAGGGTCGCACCCTTCACCATCACCGTGACGTCCCTGCGCCAGGGCGAGGCCCTCCCGCCGGTGGCGCGCGCCGAGCCGGGCGTCACCTACTACCTCGCGGTGCTCGACATCACCAACACGGGCGACACGGTGGTCGACGGCGTGGCCCTGGCGCAGGCGCTGCACCTCGACGCGCCCGGCGTCGACCCGGCCTCGCCGCAGGTCACCCTGTTCCGCGTCGAGGACTCGCTGCGCGCCCGCGGCTACCAGCCCGGGGTGCCCGTGCCCTCGGTCGCGGTGTGGAAGGCCGACGCGACCGCGGCGCGCCCCGCGGAGGCGACGCTCACGCTCAGCTCGCTGCGCTGGCACCAGTACTTCTCCTCGGCGGACGCGGCCTGGGAGGTCGACGAACCCGTCCACCGGCTGACCCTGCCCGTCAGGGCGCTGGCGGTCCCCTGATGCGCCTCACCCGCGACGGCGTGGTCACCGTCCTGCTCGTCATCGCCGCGCTGTTCGTGGGGACCCTGGTCGCCGACCGCGTCCCGGACGCGCAGGCGGTGCTGGACGCCCGGTACGAGCGCCACGGCGCGGTCGGCGACCCGGTTCAGATGCGCACCGGGACCGTCGCGGTCACGGGCGTCCGCTCCGCCAAGCAGGTCAGCTCGTTCACCGACACGGCCACCACCCGCGGCATCTGGGTCGTGCTGGACGTGACCTGGCGGCCCTCGACCGAACCCTTCATCCTCAGCGGCGACGCCGCGCGCATCGAGGCACCCGACGGCCGCCTGTTCGGCGGCTCCTCGGCGCTCATCACCTCCTGCACGCCGACCCAGCCCGGCGTCACGTTCGCCTGCTCGTTCGCGTTCGAGATGGATCCCACGGCGCTGGCCGGGTCGCGGGCGCTGTTCCCGGCCGTGAAGGAGCTCGAGGATCCCGACGACATCGCCGTGATCGACCTGGGCATCGACCCCGACGAGGCGGCCCGGCTGGCGGCGGCCACCGGCTCGATCCGCGTGCCGGTCACGACCGTGAAGGAGCCGTGATGCGCTCCTCGGCGTGGTGGCGGCGCAACCGGATCTGGCTGGCGCTCCTGCTGCCGCTCCTGGCCCTGGCGCTGGCCGCGTCGTCGTTCCGGCTGACCACGCTGTACCTGCGCTGGGAGTGGAGCCAGCCGGTCGTCCTGCAGGGCTCGGGCGTCTACACGCAGACCTACCAGGACGTGCAGGACGTCCGCCGGACCCGCACCGTGACCGTCGGGGTCGGGCAGGTCGCGCGCACCACCCAACTCGACGACGACCGCGCGGCCCCCGGCACCCAGCTCTGGCTGGTCGAGCTCGACCTCGCCGCGGCGCCGGATCAGATGCTGGCCGGGTGCGTCATCGAGCTCGAGGACGCCGCGGGCGTCCGCTACGGGACCTTCGGC
The DNA here is from genome assembly GCF_011393335.1 of Propioniciclava coleopterorum. NCBI lineage: Bacteria > Bacillati > Actinomycetota > Actinomycetes > Propionibacteriales > Propionibacteriaceae > Propioniciclava > Propioniciclava coleopterorum. The sequence goes on from NZ_CP049865.1 coordinate 276,981, forward strand.
GCCAAGGTCGACGGCGCCGGCCGGCCCAACACCCTCCCCGACCGGCCCCACTGCGTGCCGCAGGACGCCCCGGGCCCGGAGCTCAGCTGGGACGGGCACCCGCTGCCCGTCACCGCGCAGCGGCCCGCGGCGTGGCGGGTGGCCGCGTCGGTGGCGCTGCCCGAGGGGGTCGAGCCCACGGCCGTCCGGGTGATGTGGAACAAGCCGGGCTACGTCAAGGTGCTGATCCCGCGCTGATCGCTCGGCGCCGCGCCCGCGGGACGCTCAGCGCCGGGTCCCGGCCGCGGGATCGGGCTGCGGCTCGGCCGCCGGCGTCGCCCGTTGGCTCATCACGATCGCGTTGACCGCCGCGGCGAGCAGGGAAAGGGCCACGACGAAGTAGACGGTGCGTCCGGCCAGCAGCATGTAGGGGGCCAGCGCGTACTGCCGGGTGTCGTCGCCGGGGCCGAACACCTGCCGGACGCCGAGGTAGGTGAGGACCTGCAGGCTGCTGGCGATGTAGAACACGACGCAGAACATCACCATCGACAGCACGCCGGCGCTGGCGATCTTGGCGATGGCCGTGACCGTGTTCTGCACCGGCGTGGTCAGCGGCTCGACCGCCTGGGAGACGACTCGGCGCACCGGCTGCGGGATGTGGCGCAGCCGCTCGGTCACCTCGTCGTGGGTGTCGACCTTGAACTCGGTGGACTTCAGGGAGGCGCCGAAGACCGCGGCGCCGATGGCGAGCCAGGCGACCGGCACGATGACGAGGCTCCCGAGTTCGCCCAGGAAGTTCGCCACGGCGTCCACGATCGCCGTCATCTCGGCGCTGATGGAGCGCAGCCACGCCACGACGCCCGCCCACCACTCGGCCAGCCCGGCGATCGCTCGCCGCGACACCACCCATTCGGTGAGCTGGTCGAGCTGGCTGGTGAACGCGTTCACCAGCGTGATCATCCACAGCACCTCGATGTAGACCGCGACCGCCGACCACGCCAGGTGCCGGTCGGTGAGCTTGAGCAGCGAGATCAGCTTGCGCGCGCCCAGCGCCAGGAGCACCAGGACCGCCAGCGCCGCGCCCTCGGCGTACACCGTGCGTCCGAAGTCCACCGAGCCGAGCCCCGCGTTGAGCCCCTCGGCGGCCGTGGCGTCCATCACGAACAGGCGCGCGTCCTCCTTGAGCAGCCCCGCGGTGGCGTACACCGCCAGGAACGGGATCAGCACCTGAGCGGCCACGCTGAGGTCGGTGCGCCACCGCTCGGGCCGGGTCACGGACTCGACGACCCCGCGGAACGCCTCCAGCGTCGGGGCGGTGGCGCGCAGCATCAGCACCAGCGACAGCAGCGTCGACAGCGGCGCGAACGGCAGGATGAAGATCGCCAGCGTCGGGCTGACGTCCGACACCGCGGTCGTCAGCCACAGGAACCCCATGCGCCCCGCCCAGCCCGCCAGGAACAGCCCGATGAGCTGGGGCCAGTGGGCGGCCAGGACGCGCGCGCCGTCGATGAACACGCGGCTGAAGGTGCGCAGCGCGTCCGTGAGGAGGTTCACGGGGTCAAACTACCGCCGACGCCGCCCCGGCGTCCGCGTGCCGCCGCCCGGCGGACGCCTCAGGCGCGGTGGGCGTTCTCGTAGTCCTCGAGTTCCTTGATGCGCCGGACGTGCCGCGGGTCGTTGGAGAATGGGGTCTCGAGGAAGACCTGCGCCATCGCGAGCGCGTCCTCCAGGCTCTGCATGCGGCCCCGAGGCTGAGCACGTTGGCGTCGTTGTGCTCGCGGGCCAGGCGGGCCATCACCGTGTTGTAGGCCAGCGCCGCGCGGACGCCCTTGACCTTGTTGGCTGCGATCTGCTCGCCGTTGCCCGACCCGCCCAGCACGATGCCGAGCGATCCGGGATCCGAGGCGACGGCCTCGGCGGCCGGCAGGACGAACTTCGGGTAGTCGTCCTGCGCGTCGTAGGCGTCCGCGCCGTGGTCGACGACCTCGTGGCCCAGGGCGGTCAGTTCCTTGACCAGGTACTGCTTGAGGTCGAAGGCGGCATGATCGGTGGCAATGTGAACGCGCATGTCCCCCAGTGTGGCCCAACCCCGGCGCGGATCGCACGGCTTCTCACGACACCGGAGCGACGCGACGGCGCGGCGCGCGGCGACCGGCGCCGCCGCGCACCGACCGCTCAGGCGAAGATCGGGCCGACCGTCCGGGTCCGCTTGAGCTCGAAGAAGCCGTCGTAGGCCGTGACCTTGGAGACGCCGTCGAACAGGTCGCCGGCCTCCTCCCCCGTCGGCGCCGGGGAGATGACGGGCCCGAACAGCGACTTGCCGTTGATGCGCACGACCGGCGTCCCGACCTCGTCGCCGACCGGGTCCATGCCCTCGTGGTGCGAGCGGCGCAGGTCGTCGTCGCGCTCGTCGGTGTACCCCGCCTCGGCGAGGGCGACGGGCAGGCCCGCGTCGGCCAGCGCGTTCTCGATCGTGGCGCGGTCGCGCTCCTCCTGGCCGGGGTGGAAGCGGGTGCCGATCGCGGTGTAGAAGTCGCGCAGCGCCTGCTGCCCGTGTTCACGCTCGACGGCCAGGGCGATGCGGACGGCCGCCCACGAGTTGTCCATGAGCGCGCGGTACCCCTCGGACAGGTCGCGGCCCTCGTTGAGCACCGACAGGCTCATCACGTGGAAGTCGACGTGGACGTCGCGGACCTTCTCGACCTCGAGCAGCCAGCGCGACGTCATCCAGGCCCAGGGGCACGCCGGATCGAACCACATGTCAACGGTTTGCGTCATGGGCCAACCCTAGCGACGCCCCGCCCCCGGACCCGCGCCGTCCCGGGGCCGGGCGCTAGTGTGGGGAGGTCCCACTCATCAAAGTGCATTCGAGGATGAACCGCATGTTCCGCGCCAACATCACCCGCGACGAGGCCAACACCCGCAGCCGCCAGTTGCGCACCGCCTCGTACGAAGCCCTGGTCGACCTGTCGGGCCGGCTGCCCGACGGCACCCCGCTCGCGCAGCCGGAGGCCACGTTCGTCTCCACCACCACCGCCCGCTTCTCCTCGATCGCCTGCGTCGCCAACGCGAACGTCATCGCCGACGAGATCCTCAGCGCCACCCTCGACGGCGAGGCCGTGCCGGCGGAGGCCTTCGACGGGGAGCACCTGACGCTCACCCTCGCCGAGGGCGACCACGAGCTCGTCGTGACCGCCGTCATGCGGTTCTCGCGCACCGGCGAGGGCCTGCACCGCTTCGTCGACCCCGCGGACGACCGCACCTACCTCTACACGCAGTTCGAGGTGGCCGACGCCCGCCGGATGTACGTCACGTTCGAGCAGCCCGACCTGAAGGCCACCTTCCAGCTGTCGGTGATCGCGCCGCAGGGGTGGACGGTGCTGTCCAACGCCCCCGCGGTCGAGCCGGTCGCGTCCGGCGACGACCTGGCCCGCTGGGACTTCCCGGCGACCAAGCGCCTCAGCACCTACATCACCGCGCTGATCGCGGGCGAGTTCCACTCGGTGACCGACGAATACGTGCGCGAGGACGGCTCGGTCATCCCCCTGTCGATCCACGTCCGGACCTCGCTCGCCGAGCACCTGGACGCCGACCGCATCTTCGAGACGACCAAGCGGGGCTTCGCGGTGTTCGAGGAGCACTTCGGGCAGCCGTACCCCTTCGACGACTACGCCCAGGTCTTCGTGCCGGAGTTCAACTTCGGCGCCATGGAGAACGCGGGCTGCATCACGTTCCGCGACGAGTACATCTTCCGCAGCCGCCAGACGTCGGCCTCCTACGAGTCGCGCGACAACACGATCCTGCACGAGATGGCCCACATGTGGTTCGGCGACCTGGTGACCATGGTCTGGTGGGACGACCTGTGGCTGAACGAGTCCTTCGCCGAGTGGGCGTCCCACTTCGCCCAGGAGGAGATCCGCGCCCGCTTCGGCGACCGGGCCAACCCGTGGGCGACGTTCACCAACAGCCGCAAGACGTGGGCCTACCGGCAGGACCAGCTCCCCTCGACGCACCCCATCGCCGCCGACATGGTCGACCTGGAGGCGGTGGAGCTGAACTTCGACGGCATCACCTACGCCAAGGGCGCCTCGGCGCTGCGCCAGCTCGTCGCGTTCGTCGGCAAGGACGACTTCCTCGCCGGCGTCCGGGCATACTTCGCCAAGCACGCGTGGGGCAACACCCAGCTGCCGGACCTGCTGGACGAGCTCGAGGTGGCCTCGGGCCGCGACCTGAGCTTCTTCTCCAGCCAGTGGCTGCAGACGGCCGGGGTCAACACGCTGGCCGCCGACTGGGACGAGCGGGACGGCGCGTTCACCCGGTTCGCGATCCGGCAGTGGGCCTCCCCGCAGTGGCCCACGCTGCGCCGACACCGCATCGCGGTCGGCCTGTACAACCTCGTCGACGGCGTCCTGACGCGCACCGACCGGGTCGAGACCGACATCGACGGCGAGTCCACCGACGTGCCCGAGCTCGTCGGCAAGCCGCGCCCCGACCTGCTGCTGCTCAACGACGACGACCTCACCTACGCCAAGATCCGGCTCGACCCGCGCTCGCTGGCCACCCTGGTGGGCAACGTGCACCTGCTGGACGACGAACTCGCCCGCGCGCTGGCCTGGGGCGCCACCTGGGATCTGACCCGCGACGGCGAGATGTCGGCCTCCGACTACGTCGACTTGGTGCTGCGCGGCGTCGGCGTCGAGACCGACCTCACCGCCGTGACCGCGCTGCTGGGGCAGGCGCGGCTGGCCGTGGACTACTACGCGCCGCGCGCCGACCGCAAGGCGCTGGCCCAGCGGTTCACCGCGGGGCTGGCCCAGCTGCTCAAGGACGCCGCCCCCGGCTCGGACCATCAGCTCGCCCTCACCCGCGCGCTGGCCCTGTCGATCGGCTCGGAGCCGGGCGCGGCGGTGCTGAAGGCGTGGCTCGACGGCGAGGAGGTGCCCGAGGGGCTCGTCCTGGACGCCGACCTGCGCTGGCGGCTGCTCACCGAGCTGGCCCGCGTCGGCGCGGCCGGCGAGGCCGAGATCGCCGCCGAGCTCGCGGGCGACCGCACGGCGACCGGCGCGGAGAAGGCGGCCGGCGCCCGCTCGGCCTCCCGCGACGCGGACGCCAAGGCCGCCGCGTGGCGGGCCGCGACCGCCGAGGACACCGCGAACGAGACGCACTTCCAGATCGCGTCGCAGTTCTGGCAGCTCGATCAGGACGAGATCCTCGCGCCCTACACGGACGCGTACCTCGACGTCGTGGCCGAGATCGGCGCGCAGAAGGGACGCTGGGCGACGGCGTCCACGACGATCCGCCAGCACGTGCTGGGGCTGCTGTTCCCGCGCCCGCTGGCCGACCGCACCTTCCTCACCAAGCTGGACGCCTTCCTGGCCGACCACGACCTGCCGGACTCGGTGAAGCGGCTCGTCCTGGAGCGCCGCGACGACGCCCTGCGCGCGCTGCACAACCAGGGGGCGTGAGCCGGGAGGTGGCGGCGATGACCCGCGTGGGCGACGTGGTCGGGTGGCTCGAGGCGGCCTACCCGCCCGCGCTGGCCGAGGAGTGGGACCGCGTGGGCCTCAGCGTCGGCGATCCCGACGCCGAGGTGTCCGGCGTGCTGTTCGCGGTCGACGTGACCGACGCGGTCGCCGACGAGGCCGTGGAGCGCGGCGCCCAGCTCATCGTGAGCCACCACCCGCTGCTGCTGCGCGGCATCCACGCGGTGCGCGCCGACGAGCCCAAGGGGCGTGTCCTGATGCGGCTGATCCGCGCCGGGGTCGCCGTGTTCTCCGCGCACACCAACGCCGACGCCGGGACCGCCGGCGTCGCGGACGCCCTGGCCGACGCCGTCGGCCTGGTGGAGCGGCGTCCGATGCTGCCGGCGGAGGGCGCCGGGCTGGACAAGCTGGCCGTGTTCGTCCCGACCGGGGACGCCGACGCCGTCCAGGACGCGCTGTTCGCCGCCGGCGCCGGCCGGGTCGGCGACTACGCCGAGTGCTCGTTCCGCTCGGAGGGCACGGGCCAGTTCCGGCCGCTGGCGGGCGCGCACCCCACGCTGGGGACGGTCGGCGCGGTCGAGCGCGTCGAGGAGGTCCGCCTCGAGGTGGTGCTCCCCCGCGCGCGCCGCTCGGCCGTCCTGGCCGCCCTGCTCGCGGCCCACCCGTACGAGACCCCCGCCTTCGACCTGATCGAGCTGGTGCCCGCGGCGTCCGGCCTGGGCCTGGGGAGGGTGGGGCGACTGCCGCAGCCCGTCACCGCGGCCGCCCTGGCGCAGCGCCTGGCGCGGGCCGTCCCGGCGACCGCCGGCGGCGTCCGGCTCGGCGGGGACCCCGACCGGGAGATCAGCACCGTCGCGGTGCTCGGCGGCGCGGGCGACTCGCTGCTGGACGCCGCCCGGCGCCTCGGCGTCGACTGCTACGTCACCGGCGACCTGCGCCACCACCCCTCCCAGGACTTCCTGGCCCACGACGGCGCCCCCGCGCTGATCGACGTGCCGCACTACGCCGCCGAGTGGCTCTGGTTGCCCCACGCCGAGGAGCTGGTGCGCCGCCGGGCGAGCGCGGAGGGCGTCGAGCTCGCCACCCACGTCTCCACGCTGGTGACCGATCCGTGGGTGGCCGCCTTCCGCTGATGGAACCGGTTCCATAGACTTCGTTGTTCGATAGGATTATTTGCAGGCGCCGGCCGCGGCGCCCCGACGACGGAGAGCCATGATCCCCTACGCCAACCCGATCCTCGATTCCGATTTCCCCGACCCGGACGTCACCCGGTTCGGGGATTCGTTCGTCCTGGTCGCGTCGAGCTTCAACCGCACCCCCGGACTCCCGATCCTCACCTCCGACAACCTGGTCGACTGGAGCTACGCGAGCCACGCGCTGGCCGCCGTGCCCCCCGCCGTGGGCCACTTCGACCTCCCGCGCCGCGGCGGCGGCGTGTGGGCGCCGTCGATCCGCACGCACGAGGGCCGCCTGGTGGTCGTCTACCCCGACCCCGACCACGGCATCTTCGTGACGACCGCGCCCGCGCCGCAGGGTCCGTGGACCGAGCCGCACCTGCTGATCCCGGGCCAGGGGCTCATCGACCCGTGCCCGCTGTGGGACGACGACGGCCGCGCCTACCTGGTGTTCGGGTGGGCCCGCAGCCGCGCCGGGTTCAAGAACCGGCTCAGCGTCGTCGAGGTCGATCCGGGCCTGACGACGCCGATCGGCCCCCTCCGCACCGTGATCGACGGCGACGCGATCGAGGGCATGATCACCGTGGAGGGCCCGAAGTTCTACCGGCGCGACGGCTGGTACTGGATCTTCGCCCCCGCCGGCGGCGTGGCGACCGGGCATCAGGTCGTGTTCCGCTCCCGCTCGGTCTGGGGGCCCTACGAGCATCGCATCGTCCTGGAGCAGGGCGACAGCCCCGTGAACGGGCCGCACCAGGGCGGCTGGGTGACCGCGCCGGACGGCAGCGACTGGTTCGTCCACTTCCAGGACCGCGGCCCCTACGGCCGGGTCGTGCACCTGCAGCCGATGGGCTGGGGCGCCGACGGCTGGCCGTGGATGGGCGACGAGGGGACCCCCGTGCTGACGTGGCCGCGCGGCGCGGAGACCCGGCCCGCCTCGGCGGGCGAGCCCGATCGCGCCGACGACTTCACCGGCCCGCTCAACCCCGCCTGGCACTGGCAGGCGACGCCCGGGGCGGACTGGGCGCGCTGCGCCGGAGGCGTCCTGAGCCTCGAACTGGTGCCCCACCCCACCACCGAACTGCGCACCTTCCCGGGGATGCTGGGCCAGTCCCTGCCCGGCTACCCGTGCGAGGTCGAGGTCGAGGTCGACCTGGACGCCGACGCGCCGGACGGCTCGCGCGCCGGGCTCGCCGTGTTCGGCCACGCCTACGCGTTCGTCGGGCTGGAGCGCCGCGCCGGTGCGACGTACGCGATCCGGGTCAGCAGCGCCGAGCTGGGGGCCGAGACCGTCGAGGAGGCCGTCGCGTGCGCCGGACCCCTGCGGGTGCGGCTCGTGACGGACGCCGCCGCCCGGGTGACGCTCGGCGCGCAGGGTGCCGGCGCGGCGTTGCCCGAGGCGACGTTCCAGGCCACCGAGGCGCACTGGATCGGCTCGGACCTGTGCCTGTTCGCCCAGCGTCCCATCGGCACGCCCGCCGCGCGGGCGAGCTTCACGGGCTGGCGCCTCACGCGGATCTGAGCCGGCGGCGTCCCGGGCGGTGAGCGTCCGGGACGCCGGCGCGCCCGGTCAGGTCGCGCGGGTCAGTTCGTCGATCTCGTCGCGGTCCAGCAGCGCGTCCAGCAGCAACACCCGCAGGCCCAGCGTGAGGCTCTCCCCCGCCGGCAGCGTCAGGGGCCGGTCCCACGCCAGCGACGGCCCCAGGCCGGTGTAGTCGGAGGTGCGGCCGAACCACGGCCGCTCCTCGCCGGGCAGCTGGGTGAAGACGACGGTGAGCGGGTCCTGGGCGTTGACGCCGGCGACCCACGGGACGACGCGGCCGTTGATGGCGGGTTCGCCCTCGCCGTCGGGCGCGATCAGGCGCTCGACCCGGCCCTCGGCGAACCGCCAGAACAGCCCGGCGTACCCGGCGCCGGGGCGTCCCCGGACGCCCGGGCTGGAGAACGTGAGGTCGCCGCTGGACGCGGTGAGCACCGAGCGCCACGTGAGGGCCCAGCCGCCGCCGTCCGGCAGCAGCGACGCGGAGAGCTTCCGCTGCTCCTCCAGCAGCACCTCCCCGGTCTGGGTCAGCCAGGCGAGGCGCTCCTCCAGGGCGGCCTCGTCGCCCTCGACGACCCGGTGGTCCTGGACGATCTGCTGGCCGTGGTTGGGCAGCAGCGTCGCGCCCGAGCCCGGGACGTAGGTGCGGCCGCCCCAGAACGAGGTGCCGTTGACCTCCGGCGGCGCGAGCGAGAGGCCGTACTGGTGGCGGTGGTTCTCCGGATGGGCCGCCGTCACCACGCGGCCGCCCAGCGTCCGGAGGGGATGGAGGTACGGGCGACGGGCGTGCACCGTGGGCATGCCCGAGCCGTCGTGGTAGGCGGCCAACTCGAGGTCGCCGGCGAGCAGGGCCTCGCGCCCGGCGGTGGTGCGCCACTGCGGCGGGATCGCCGCGCGTCCGCGCTGCCTCTGGTGCGCCGCCCGGGACTTGGCGGCCGGGGCGGCCCCCGTGGAGTTACGCGCGACCAAGCGCGGGGCGAACGGGGCGCCGGCCGGCTGCTCCGAGCCCGTCAGCAGCCCGGCCAACTGCTGCCAGGCCAGGTCGCCCAGGGCGCGGTGCCCGACGCCCAGCGTGGTCAGCGCCGGCAGCGCGAAGCCGGCCAGGTCGATGTCGTCGAAGCCGACCACGGACACGTCGCGCGGCACGGAGACCCCGACCTGACCGAAGTGGCTCAGCAGGCCGAACGCGACCAGATCGTTGAACGCCACCACCGCGCTCGCGCCGGTGTCCAGCACCCGCGGCGCGGCCTCGAAGCCGTCCTGCATCTGGTAGCCGGCGCGCAGCGAGACGACCCGCAGGTACGGGTGGTCGGCCTGCACCTCCTCCCAGGCGTCGCGCCGGGCGCGGTCGCCTGAGCTCTCGGCCGGGCCGCCCAGGTAGACGATGTCCTGGTGCCCCAGCCCGATGAGGTGGTCGACGGCGATGTGGATGCCGGCGCGGTAGTCGATGGTGAGTCCGGGCGGGCAGACGGCGGAGCCGGCGGGGCGCCCGACCACGAGCGCCGGCTGGATCTCGGCCAGGGTGGGCACCAGCGCCTCGTCGGTGGCGCGCGGCGAGACCCACAGCACGGCGTCGCAGCGGGCGCGCGCGTCCCGGGCCATCTGCAGTTCGAGGTCGGGGTCGGGACCGGTCTCGGTGACCAGCACGCGGTAGCCGGCCGCCGAGGCCGACTCCATGATCCCCTCGACGATCCGCTGGAACATCGGGTTGCCGAGCTCGGGCACGAGCACGGCGATCGCCTGGGTGCGCCCCAGCGACAGCGAGCGCGCGGCGCTGCTGGGGTGGTAGGCCAGCTCGGACGCGACCCGCCGGACGCGCTCGGCGAGCACGGGGTCGACGGTGGTCTGGCCGTTCATCACGCGCGACACGGTCGCCGGCGACACCGCCGCGGCCTTCGCGACATCGCTGATCGTTACTCGGGCTCGTTCCGCCACAGTGGTGCTTCAGTCCTCACGCTCGGCGCCTCGACGTTGAGGCGACGGTTGCTCAGGCCTGCTCGATCTCCGTGCCGGCGGACTGGCTGCGGCGGAACCACTCGGGACCCATCACGATGAGCGCCACGACCGCAGAGATGGCGAGCGGAATGCCCAGGACTAGCGCGCCGATGTTCCACAGCGTCGGGTCGTACACCTCGGGCCAGCCCGGGACGGTGTGCGTTTCCAGTAGGGGGAACAGGGCGACATGCGACATGCGCGAAATGCTAGCGGACAACTGAGATAGATTGGTCCCTCGATCGGCGCGGGGTCTCCCGCGTCCGTTTCGAGTCGGAGGGGCAACCAGGTTGAGCGCAGCAGGCGACTCCCGGGTCATCTGGGACAGTGACGACATCTCCCGGGCGTTGAAGCGCATCGCCCACCACATCCTCGAGTCCAACAAGGGCGGCGACGACCTGCTGCTGCTGGGGATCCGCACCCGCGGCGTCCCCCTGGCGCACCGGTTGGGCGCGGCGATCGCGCAGGCCGAGGCCGACGTGCCGGTCGGGGAACTCGACATCACCATGTACCGCGACGACCTGCGGCGGAACCCGACGCGCGCGGTCGGCCCGACGCGGGTGCCGGTGTCGGTGGATGGCCGCACGGTGGTCCTGGTGGACGACGTGCTCTTCTCCGGACGCACCATCGCCGCGGCCATGGAGGCGCTGAAGGATCTGGGACGCCCGAAGGCGATCCGGTTGGCCGTCCTCATCGACCGGGGACGCCGCGAGCTGCCGATCCAGGCCGACTACGTGGGCAAGGACCTGCCCACCGCGCCCGACGAGCACGTCCGCGTCACGCTGGCCGAGACCGACGGCGAGGACCTGGTCACCATCGTCTCCGCGAAGGGGGCCTGATGCGTCACCTGCTGAGCGCGGCCGACCTGAGCCGCGACGAGGTCGTCTCGCTGCTGGACGTGGCCGAGGAGATGCACGAGGTGCAGCGCCGGCCCATCAAGAAGATCCCCGCGCTGCGCGGCCGCACCATCATCAACATGTTCTTCGAGGACTCCACCCGGACGCGTTCCTCGTTCGAGATCGCCGGCAAGTGGATGAGCGCCGACACCATCAACGTGTCCGGCAAGGGATCCAGCGTCAGCAAGGGCGAGTCCCTGCGCGACACGATGATGACCCTGGACGCCATGGGCGTGGACTGCTTCGTGATCCGGCACGGCTCCTCCGGTGCCGTCGCGCAGGCGGCCGGGTGGGTGAAGGCGCACGTCGTCAACGCCGGGGACGGCCAGCACGAGCACCCGACCCAGGCGCTGCTGGACGCCTACACGATGCGCCGCCACTTCCGCGACCAGAGGCTGGCGGAGGGCTTCGCCGGCAAGCGGATCGCCATCGTCGGCGACCTGCTGCACAGCCGGGTGGTGCGCAGCAACGTTCTGCTGCAGCGCACCCTCGGCGGCCAGGTCACCCTCGTCGCTCCCCCGACGCTGCTCCCGACCGGGGTGGAGCGCTGGGGCGTCAACGTCACCAGCGACTTCGACTCGGTGCTGGAGCGCGCCGACGTGGTCATGATGCTGCGCGTCCAGCGGGAGCGGATGTCGGGCGGCTTCTTCCCCACGGCGCGCGAGTACGCCACCGACTACGGGCTGACGCCGCAGCGGCTGGCCCGGCTCAAGCCCACCGCCGCGATCATGCACCCGGGCCCGATGAACCGCGGCGTCGAGATCTCCAGCGAGGCGGCCGACGCGGCCTCGTCCCGGGTGCTGGACCAGGTTTCCGCGGGCGTGGCCGTCCGCATGAGCGTGCTGTACCACCTGCTGGGTGGGGAAGGAGAGGCCCGATGAGCCTGCTGATCACCGGGGCCACCCTGGCCGACGGCACCACGACCGACCTGGCCGTCGCCGACGGCCGGCTGATCGATCCGGCCGACGCGCCGGCCGACGCCGAACGCATCGACGCCGCCGGGCTGCTGGCCCTGCCCGGTCTGGTCGACCTGCACGCGCACCTGCGCGAGCCGGGCCACGAGGACGCCGAGACGGTCGACTCCGGCACGCAGGCGGCCGCCCGCGGCGGCTACACCGCCGTGTTCGCGATGCCCAACCTCGACCCGACCACGGACACCGGCGAGGCGGTCGCCCACCTGCTGGAGATCGTCGCCCGCGACGCGCACTGCGAGGTCGTCCCGATCGGCGCGGTGACCAAGGGACGCGAGGGCACCGAGCTCGCCGAGCTCGGGCTGATGGCCGCCCGCGGCGTCACGATGTTCTCCGACGACGGCGCCTGCGTCGACGACGCGCTGATCATGCGCCGGGCGCTGACCTACCTCAAGCCGTTCGGCGGCGTCGTCGCGCAGCACGCGCAGGATCCCCGCCTGGCGGGCCCCGGCGCCTGCTGCCACGAGTCGGAGATCTCCGGACGCCTCGGGCTGCCCGGCTGGCCGAGCGTCGCCGAGTCGACGATCATCGCCCGCGACGTCCAGCTGGCCGAGTTCACCGGTGGGCGCTACCACGCCTGTCACATCTCGACCGCGGAGAGCGTGGACGTGATCCGCTGGGCCAAGAAGCGCGGCGTCGACGTCACCGCCGAGGTCACGCCGCACCACCTGCTGCTGGACACCCCGCACGTGGAGGGCTTCGACACCACCTTCAAGGTCAACCCGCCGCTGCGGACGTCCGAGCACATCGAGGCGCTGCGCGAGGCGCTGGCCGACGGCACGATCGACGTGGTCGCCACCGACCACGCGCCGCACGCGCAGCAGGACAAGGACCACCCCTTCGACGTCGCCTCCCCCGGCATGCTCGGGCTCGAGCAGTCGCTGGCGGTCGTCGTGGACGTCATGGTGAACTCCGGCCGCATGGACTGGGCGACCCTGGTCGAGCGGATGTCCGCCGCGCCGGCCCGGATCGGCCGGCTCGCAACGCAGGGGCGTCCGCTCGCGGTGGGCGAGCCCGCCCACCTGGTCCTGGTCGACCCGTCCCGCCGCGCGACCGTGGACCGGTCGGCGTCGGCGTCCCGCTCGCGCAACAACCCGTACCACGGCGTCGACCTCCCCGACCCGGTCCAGCTGACCGTGTGGCGGGGCGGTGTCACGTGGAGGCGCTGACCCCGACCCGCACCCCTGCACCGCCGCGCCCCGAGCCGCGCGTCCGGTGGCTCGCGCGCCGGCTCGCGCCGCTGGCGTACCTGCCGTTGTTCCTGGGCTGGTACTTCCTGCTGGAGGGCCGCCCCGCGGCGGGGATGATCGACGTGTCCAGCCCGCTGGACGCCCTGATCCCGTTCGACGAGCGCTGGATCGTGGGCTACCTCGCCTGGTTCGTGTACCTGCTCGGCTTCGTGGCGTGGCTGTACGTCAAGGACTGGCGCGCCGGCGCGGAGATCCCCCGCCTCGCCTTCTTCCTGATCGTCGGCATGACGGCGTGCCTGATCGGCTACACGCTGTGGCCCTCCACCCAGACGCTGCGTCCGGAGGTGTACCCGCGCCCGGGCCCGCTCACCGACCTCGTCGCCGGCCTGCAGGGCTTCGACGACCCCTCGAACGTCTTCCCGAGCCTGCACGTCTACACCTCCCTGGTGGTCGCGTTCTGCCTGGCGGCGAGCCGGTACGTGCGCCGCCGCTGGGTGAAGGCGGCCTCGTGGGCGTTGTGCCTGGTGATCGCGGCGTCCACGTGCTTCCTCAAGCAGCACTCGATCCTGGACGCCTTCGGCGCGGCCGCCCTGTTCGGCCTGGTGTGGCTGGCGTGGCGCGCCTGGACCCGGCGCGCGTGGACCCGGCGGCGCGCCGGAACGAGCCCAGCCCCCGCGAGCGAGTAACCGCCCCCGCACGCGACGAGCCGCCCCCGCTCGCGACAAGCCGCCCCCACTCGCGACAAGCCGCCCCCACTCGCGACAAGCCGCCCCCGCAAGCGACCAAACGCCCCCGTTCGGGTCAGTCGCCCCGTAGGAACGGGGGCAACTGACCTGAACGGGGGCAACTGGAACGGGAGCGCCCGTCAGCAGGCACTCAGCGCGCGGGCACGTCGGCGCGCCGACCGCACCGGCACGCAGCGCCCATGGCGCGCCTGCGCCCTTCAGCAACCGCATGCGCGTGCAGCGGGGCTCAGGCCGCGGCGGCCTCCAGCTCGCGGGCCAGCGCCAGGATCGACTCCCGGGCGCCGGCGTCGTCGATGCCGAGGTAGTCGGACGCCTTCGCCACCGACTCCTCCAGCGTCCCGGCGCCGATGGACGCGACCACGTCGGCCTTGGCGTCGTTGACCGGGGCGCCCAGACCGCGGGTGTGCAGCACCCAGGCGGCGACCGCCCGCTCGGCGCCGATGGGCTCGCCGCCCGCGGCGCGTTCCGCGTTCAGCGCCGGGACGATGCGGATCGGGATCTTCACCGAGCCGTCGGCGGCGATGCGGGAGAGCTGGTCCTTCATGCGCGGGTTGCCGAAGCGCTCCAGCAGCGCGGCGCGGTAGGCGTCCACCTCGGCGGCGGGCAGCGGCAGGTGCTTGGCGGCGACGTCCCACCACTGATCGACCCACCCGGCCACCACCGGGTCGCTGATCGCCTCGTAGACGGTCGGACGCCCGACGATGGTCGCCGCGTACGCCATCAGCGAGTGCGAGCCGTTGAGCAGCCACAGCTTGCGCAGTTCGTGCGGGGTGATGTCGTCGACGAACTGGACGCCGGCGTCCTCCCACGCGGGGCGTCCGGCCTTGAAGTCGCCGGCGATGACCCACTCGGTGAACGGCTCGGTGGCCACCGCGGCGGGGTCCTCGATGCCCCGGTCGGCGGCCAGCGCTTCGCGGGCCTCCTCGGAGATCGACGGGGTGATCCGGTCCACCATCGTCGTCGCGAACCCGACGTTGTCGGCCATCCAGTCGGACAGGGTGGGGTCCACGGCGGCGGCCAGCGAGGTGAGGACGCCCGCGACCATGTGGCCGTTGTCCGGGACGTTGTCGCCGGGCAGGAAGGTGATCGGGCCGGCGCCGGCCTCGCGGCGCGCCAGCAGGCCGGCCACGAACTTGCCGGGGGCGGTGGTCACCGCGGTGAGGTCGCCGGCCTTCAGGGCGGCCACGTCGGCCTGCACGGCCTCGGCGCTCAGGTCCACGCCGCCGTCGGCGCCGGGCAAGTAGCCCGCCTCGGTGATCGTGGAACTGACGATGGCGACCGCGGGGTCGCGGAAGTACTCGACGAACCGGGCGACGTCGCTGCCGCTGTGCGTGGCCGAGATCGCGCTGATCACCTCGTAGTCGTTGCCCTCGGGGTTCTGCACGATGAGCTCGTACAGGCCGTCCTGCTCGGCCATGGCCTCGGCCATCGCCACCGAGCGTCCGGTGAAGGCGGCGATCCCCCACTGTGCGGCGTCCGGCGCCTTCTCGGTGTACATGGCCTCGTGGGCGCGGAAGAAGTTGCCCAGACCGAGATGGACGATGCGGACGGGTGCGGCGGGCCGGCCGTCCTGGGCGCGGGTGAGTCGACGGGTCACGTCAAGGCCTTTCTGGTGCGGGCAACAAACCCTTGCAGCCTACGGTGGCGTCACTTGCCATCGCGGCAAACGGGCCGAACTGGACCATTGTTGGCAACCGGTGGCCGTAAGCTGGCAACCGATCTCACCACCACGCAGGAGGACGCCGTGACGCAGCACATCGCCCCACCCGTCGACACCATCGGCGGGCCGCACCTCACCGTGAGCGATGCCGAGTTGGACGCCTTCGTCGCCCGGAACTTCGCGGAGGTCGACTTCGACGGCAAGCGCGTCGTGCTGGTGGTGCCCGACGGCACGCGCAGCTGCCCCCTGCCGCTGCTGCTGCGCACCGTGCACCGCCACCTGATCGACCGGGTCGCGTCCCTCACCACGGTGATCGCCCTGGGCACCCACTCCTACATGGAGCCCGACGAGATCGACGCGTGGTTCGGCGTCGAGGCGGGCAGCACGCTCGCCGACACCTACCCCGGCATGACCGTGGTGAACCACGAGTTCCTCGACCACGACAAGGTCGTCACCCTCGGCACGCTCACCGCGGACGAGATCTCCGTGATGACCGACGGCATGGTCGCCGAGGACGTCGTGGTCGAGATGAACCGGTACGTCGCCGAGGCCGACATCAACCTGGTGATCGGCCCGGTCTTCCCCCATGAGGTCGTCGGCATCTCCGGCGGCAACAAGTACTTCATCCCGGGCTGCAGCACCCACGACGCGATCGACCTGTCGCACTGGGTGGGCGCGCTCATCGGCCTGGAGACCATGATCGGCACGCCGGGCATCACCCCGGTGCGGGCGATCATCGACGCCGGTTCGGCGATGATCCCCGGCCTGCGGCTCGCGCTCTGCCTGGTGGTGCAGTCCGGCTCCGGGGAGATCGAGTCGGTCTCGTTCGGCACCAGCGAGGAGTCCTGGGCAGCCGCCGCCGACGTGGCGTCGCAGACCCACGTGGTGTACGTCGAGGAGCCGTTCAAGAAGGTCATCGCGATGATGCCGACCCGCTACGACGACATCTGGACCGCCGCCAAGGGCTGCTACAAGATGCAGCCCGCGATGGCCGACGGCGGCGAGGTGATCATCTACGCCCCGCACGTCACCGAGGTGTCCGAGCAGCACCCCGAGATCTACGACATCGGCTACCACTGCATCGAGTACTTCACCAAGCAGTGGGAGAAGTTCTCCCACCTGCCCAAGGGCGTCCTGGCGCACTCGACCCACGTGCGCGGCACCGGCACCTACGACCCGGACACCGCCACGGAGCACAACCGGATCAAGGTGACGTTGTGCACCCAGATCCCCGAAGAGGTCTGCGCCTCGGTGAACCTCGGCCACCTGGCCCTGGAGGACGCCGACTTCGACGCCTGGAACGCCGACCCCGACGTCTTCGTCCAGGAGAACGCCGGCGAGGTGCTGTACCGCCTCAAGACCGACTGAGCCGACCGGCCGCCGTCCCACGGCGGCCGCCCCGTCCCGAGCACGAACACAGGCTCGATCGAGCACGACGAGCGCACCGCCCGGCGTCGCGGCCCACAGGCGAGCGCACCGCCCCGGGGGTCGCGGTCCGCCGCGATGGCCCACCAGCGCGCCGAGACGGCGCACCCGGCTGCCAGGCGACTGATCCATGGACCGGGCTCTCGGGACGGAACATCAACAACGGCGCACTCGCGCCCCGAATCCCCGGCATCCGCCC
This sequence comes from Propioniciclava coleopterorum, assembly GCF_011393335.1. Taxonomy (NCBI): domain Bacteria; kingdom Bacillati; phylum Actinomycetota; class Actinomycetes; order Propionibacteriales; family Propionibacteriaceae; genus Propioniciclava; species Propioniciclava coleopterorum. Next base: position 294,234 of record NZ_CP049865.1, read on the forward strand.
TTGTGGAGTCTCCGCAGATCGGCGCGAGTGCGCGATTCTTGATTTTCCTCGGTGGACAGCACCGAGACGGCCGGGCCCCTGGAGAGGTCGAAGCGTTCGGGTGTTCGCACAGCCGCGACGGCCCACCAGGGCGCCGCGACTGCGCACCGGGCCGCCAGGAAGGGATGCCGCGCCCGGGCTCTTGGGGCCGGAAATCAACAACGACGCACTCGCGCCCCGAATCCCCGGCATTTGCCCTTGTGGAGTTCCGCAGATCGGCGCGACTGCGCGATTCTTGATTTTCCTCGGTGGACAGCACCCCAGACAGCCCCGGCCGGCTGCAGGCGAAGCGTTCGGTGTCCGCACAGCCCGGGACAAGTGGCCGGCGCCACCAGGTCGCTCGTCTCGAACGCGTCCAGCTACGCCACGTCCCGCTCGGCTCTGCCGATCACCGCTCCATCAGCAGATCCAGCGCGTCACGTCCAGCAGGGCGCTCCCCAGTCGCCGGTTGCCCATGCGCCCGCGGGCGCCCTCGATCAGTCGCCGGTTGCGGGCCCATGCGCCCGCAGGCCTCGACACGGCAGGACGCCTCTCGAGGGGCCGTTCGGTGACCCGGCGATCCCACGCGCCCCCGCGTGCTCTCGATGGTGCGCGAGGTGGTCAGACCACAAGAGACCCGACGCTTCAGTGGGGCCCGCACAGCGTCAGGCGGCCGGTCCCGTGGACTGGCGGACGATCAGGCGCACCGGGACCAGGACGGGGCCCGTCTCGGGCGACTTGTGACCCGTCAGGGTCGCGGTGATGTACCGGACGGCCGAGTCCCCCAGCATCGTCAGCGGGGCCGCCACCGTGGTGAGGCCGGGCGTGACGAGCGCGGACGCGAAGATGTTGTCGAAGCCCACCACGCTGACCTGCTCGGGCACCTTGATGCCGCGCTCGGACAACCCCTGCATCAGCCCGATGGCCATCAGGTCGTTGAAGCACAGCACCGCCTTGAGCCGGCGGGCCGCGATCACCTCGGCGGCGCCGCGGCCGCCCTGCAGCGTGGGCGCGAACGGCCCGACGCGGTGCTCGGTGAAGCCCAGCTCCCGCGCGGACTCCCGCACGGCGCGCCAGCGCATCCCGTCGGCCCAGGACGCCTCGGGCCCGGCCAGGTAGGTGATGTTGCGGTGCCCCAGCGCCAGGAGGTGCTCGGCGGCCTTGCGGACGCCGTGGGCCATGTCCGGGACGATGCAGTGCAGCCCGGACACGCGCCGGTTGAGGATGACCACCGGCAGCGACTTGGCCAGGGTCCGCAGTTCGGTGTCCGACAGGCGGGAGCTCGCGATGATGAGGCCGTCCAGCAGCGGCAGCGAGCGGCGCAGCATCTCGCGCTCCAGCGCCTCCGACTCCTGCGCGTCGTTCAGCGTCACCACGAAACCGGCCTCCGCCGCGGCGGCCTGACAGCCCCGGATCACCCGGAAGTTGAACGGGTTGGTGATGTCGGCCACGGCGAGCCCCAGCACCTTGGTGGTCGTCTTCGCCGCGGCGCGGGTGACCTCGCGGCTCCGGTAACCCAGCTCCTCGGCGACCTGCCGGATCCGCTCCGCCGTCTGGGCGCTCACGCGGCCGGGGCGGGAGAAGGCTCGGGACACGGTCGACGGGCTCACCCCGGCGACGCGCGCCACGTCATAGATCGTTGCATCCGACCCCGTGCCCGCCTCATTGACCATGGCTGGGAGCCTAGCAAGTTGGCAACAAGTTGCCCCGCCGTTCGGGCAAGTTCGCGGGTCGAGTTTGGCCCCCGCGCCGGGTTCGGGGCCCCGTCCGGACGGGCACGGATCCATGGAGGCCCGGGACGGCGTCCGGGGAACGAGAAGGGCGGCCCCGCGTCGCGGGACCGCCCTGGCTCGTGGGTCGGCTCAGACCTCGAGGTTGAACGCCTTCTTGGGCAGGTCCACCACGAACTGGGTAGCCAGGTCCTCGGCCTCGTCGATCTCGAGGCGGTGCTGGACGACCAGGTTCGCCAGGTACGCCGAGTCGATCCGGCGGGCCAGGTCGTGCCGGGCCGGGATCGACATGAACGCGCGGGTGTCGTCCACGAAGCCGGTCGTCTTGTAGAAGGTGCCGTACTCGGTCACCGACGAGCGCCAACGCATGATGGCGTCGGGGGCGTCGATGAACCACCACGGCGGGCCCACGTAGACCGACGGGTAGAACCCGGCGAGCGGGCCGACCTCGCGGCTGTAGACCGTCTCGTCCTGGCCGAACAGGATCACCCGGAAGTTCGGGTTGGTCCCGAACGCGTTGAGCATGGGACGCAGCGACTCCACCGTCTCGAACGCGACCGGGATGTCGCCGCCGACGTCGGCGCCGAAGCGGTCGAACGTGGCCTGGTGATGGTTGCGGGCCACGGCCGGGTGCAGCGTCATGACGAGGCCGTCCTCGGACGCCATCCGCGCCATCTCGAACATGAACGTGCGGCGCAGCGCGTCGGTCTCCTGCGCGCTCGCCTCGCCGCGGCGGGCGCGGGCGTAGACGGCCTCGGCCTCGTCGGCGGGCAGCGGCTGCGTGCCCAGGTCCATGTGGGCGTGGTCGCTGGACACCGCACCCATGCTCTTGAAGAACTGCCGACGGTTCTCCATGGCGGCGACCCAGCCGGCGAAGGTGTCGGTGTTCTCCCCCGACTTCTCGCCCAGGGCGTCGATCAGGTCGTTCCAGCCGTCGCGTCCGGCCTCGAGGTACTTGTCGGGGCGGAACGTCGGGACGATCGTGGTCGCGACCGAGTCGTCGGCGGCGAGCGTGGCGTGGTGCTCCAGGTCGTCCAGCGGGTCGTCGGTGGTCGCCAGGAACGAGATGTTGAACTGGTCCAGCAGCGCGCGCGGCTTGAAGGCGTCCGTGGCGAGCTTGGCGTTGATCGTGTCGTAGATCTCGTCGGCGTTCTCGGCCGAGGGGCGCTGGTCGATGCCGAAGATGTCGACGAGCTCCATCTCCATCCAGTACTTCATCGGCGTCCCGCGGAACAGCTCGTAGTGCGAGGAGAAGATGCGCCAGGCCTCGCGGGCCTGCTCCTCGGTGAAGTCCGTGCGACCCACCGGCACGCCGAGATCGGCGAGGTCGACGCCCTGGCCGTGCAGGATGCGGTTCACGTAGTGGTCGGGCGTGAGCAGCAGGTCGGTGGCGTTCTTGAAGGGGATGTCGTCGGCGATCCAGACCGGGGGCACGTGCCCGTGCGGCGAGATGATCGGGAGGTCCTTGACTTGCTCGTAGAGCTTGCGTGCGACCGCGCGCGTCTGCGGCTCTGCAGGGAACAGGCGGTCCGGGTGGAGGGTCAACGGCTGCTTCATGGCGTCATTGTTGCCGCGAACCGGGCTCCTGTCAGGCGAAAGGCCGCCGTTGCGGCAAGTTGGCATCAGGTTGCGCAACCGATTTCCCACCGGTTGGCAATCAGTGACCGACGGGGGTGCTTTCGGGCAAGATGGGGGTGATACAGCGCGCGGATCGGGCGTCCGGGTCGGACGACGCCCTCCGTGCCTGGCGTTCCATCACCGACAAGAAGGACACCCACTTTCATGAGCGAGAAGACTGGCAGCGCCCAGATCGGCGTCATCGGCATGGCCGTCATGGGCTCCAACCTGGCGCGCAACTTCGCCAACCACGGGTACCGCACGGCGATCTACAACCGCACCTGGGCCAAGACCGAGGCGGTCGCCAAGGATCACCCCGAGGCCAACTTCATCGCGTCGGAGGACCTGGGCGAGTTCGTGGACTCCCTGGAGAAGCCCCGCCGCATCGTCATCATGGTCAAGGCGGGCGCCGGCACGGACGCCACGATCGACGCGCTCATCCCGCTGCTGGAGCCGGGCGACATCGTCGTCGACGGCGGCAACGCGTTCTTCCAGGACACCCGCCGCCGCGAGGAGAAGCTGCGCGCGCACGACCTGCACTTCGTCGGCGCGGGCATCTCCGGCGGCGAGACCGGCGCGCTCGAGGGTCCCTCGATCATGCCCGGCGGCTCGCCGCACTCCTACGAGTACGTCGGCAAGATGCTGGAGGACATCTCCGCCAAGGTCGACGGCCCGAACGGCGAGGAGCCCTGCTGCACCTACATCGGCACCGACGGCGCCGGCCATTTCGTCAAGATGGTCCACAACGGCATCGAGTACGCCGACATGCAGTTCATCGGCGAGGCCTACGACCTGCTCAAGGGCGCCGGGCTGTCCGCCGCTGAGGCCGCCGACGTCTTCGCCCAGTGGAACACCGGCGACCTGGACTCCTACCTGATCGAGATCACCTCCGAGGTGCTGCGCCAGACCGACGCCGAGACCGGCAAGCCGCTCGTCGACGTGATCGTGGACGCCGCCGGCATGAAGGGCACCGGCACCTGGACCGTGCAGGAGGCCCTCAACCTGGGCGTCCCCGCGGCCGCCATCGCCGAGGCCGTGTTCGCCCGCGCCGCGTCCTCCAGCCCCGAGCTCCGCAAGGCCGCCGAGGCCGCGCTGACGGGTCCGGACGGCGTCGTCGAGGTCGAGGACCGGGCCGCGTTCGTCGAGGACGTCCGGCAGGCGCTGTGGGCGTCCAAGGTCATCGCCTACGCCCAGGGCCTGCACCTGATCAAGGTCGCCGCCAAGGACTACGGCTGGGACATCGACGTGGCCGCGGTCGCCCGCATCTGGCGCGCCGGCTGCATCATCCGCGCCAAGCTGCTGGACCGCATCGCCAACGAGTACGCCGCCGGCAACCTCGAGACGCTGCTCGAGGCCCCGTCCATCGCGTCCGGCCTGGCCGAGTCCAACCCGGCGTGGCGCCGCGTCGTGGCCAAGGCCACGCTGGCGGGCGTCCCGATCCCGGGCTTCAGCTCGGCGCTGTCCTACTACGACCTGGTCCGCGCGCCCCGCACCAACGCCGCGCTGACCCAGGGCCTGCGCGACTTCTTCGGGTCGCACACCTACCGCCGCGTCGACAAGGAAGGCACCTTCCACACCGTGTGGTCGGGTGACCGCTCCGAGGTCAACGCCGAGGACACCCACTGATCGGGTGACCCCGCACGAACGCCCCGGAGCCTCGGCTCCGGGGCGTTCGTCGTCTGCGGGAGATGTCGGGCGGATCAGCGCGAGGCGGCGGTGTACCATGCAGCCGCCTCGGCCCGGCTCCGCGCCCCCACCTTCCCCAGAATCGCCGACACATGCACCGACGCCGTCTTCGGCGAAATGAACAACACCCGCGCAATCTCCGGATTCGACAATCCCTGCGCCACCAACCCCAACACCTCACGCTCCCGCGCCGTCAACTCATCAGCACCCGCACGCCCCCGCGCCTCGAACGCCCCACCCCGACGCGCCCACCGACCCAACCGCGCACACCCGTGGCCGGGGCGTCGCGCGCGATCGCGGCGAACGTCTCCGCGGCCCCGGCGGCGTCGCCGGCCAGGGCCTGGACGCCCGCGAACTGGAACGCCACGACGTGGCGCGTCGTGCGCTCGACGTCGTCCTGGGCGGCCCGGTCGGCAGCCGCGCGCCAGGCCGCCGTGCGGGTCTCGGACGGGACGTCACGGCCGCCCGCAACAGTCGGGCCAGTTCGGCCTTCCAGCCGCGGCGCAGCACGCGCAGGTCGGCGTCGACCGCGGCCAGTACGGCTCGGGCGGCCTCGCCCTGATCGGCCCTGCGGGCCAGTTCGGCCGCCCACAGCACCGCCGGCAGCGCCTCGACGCGCAGGCCGGCGACCTGATCGCTCGGGAGCGTCATCGCCTCGGCGGCCGCCGTCATGACCCGCTGCAGCCCGGCGTCCGCCTGGGCCTGGGGCCCCTCCAGCAGAGCGACGACCGCCTGCTCGAGCGCGAAGCGGGAGGTGCCGATCTGCTCCTGCTCGTCATCGGACAGATCGACCTCCGCCGGGTCCTCCGCCTCCTCGGTCGGGCGGGGCGATCGTCCCAGAACAGGGACCGCCTCTCCAGGCGGCGGCAGAAGGACCGGAACGCGACGTCACTCGGCAGGAGCATCCACGCGCGCCGGGCCATCCGCCGGCCCTCCTCTCCCTCGCCCAGCCCGATCAGCGCCTCGGCCAGGTTGCTGAGAATCAGCACGCCGTGACCACGCTCCACCCCGACGGCGACGGCGTCGGCGTAGGCGGACCGCCCTTCCTGCACGGCGTCCGCGAACCGGCCGGCGCGCGTCAGGACGTCGATGAGGTTCGCACGCGGCACCATCTGCATCGCCGGATCCGCCTCGTGGCTCACCGCCTTCCGGGTGAGGCGCTCGACCTCGTCGAAGTCCCCCGAACGCTCGGCGATGATCCCCTGTGCGGTCGCCGCCATCCCCCGCAGCTGCTCATCGTCGAGCAGGTCGGCTAGCCGCGCAGCCTCGCGCGCCTGGGCGGGCGCCGCCGTGGTGTCACGGCTGTTGCCCCGAGCAGGGCGAGCGCCTCCGAGCGGACGCGCATCGCGTCCGGCTCGTCGAGACCCGCCACGAGACGCTCGGCCTCCCGCACGTGCCGAAGGCCGGCCTCCGTCCCCTGGACGCCTACCTGCGCCAAGCCGAGCTCGAGTTCCATGCGGGCCCGATCAACGGTGGTGAGCCCCTCACGTGCAAGCACCTCCTCGGCCAGCCGCATCGCCCGGCGGACCTCTCCCGAGATCCGGATCACGTTGACGGTGCGGGCCGCGAGGGCCATGAACTCGCCCGCCGAGACCCGTGTCGTCGGCGCGACCTTGTCCCAGAGCGCCAGGAGTCGTTCGCCGCACTGCGCCTCGGTGGGCACCGCGAGGGCCCGACGCGCCTGTCGCAGCGCCACGGCCGTGGCCCGGAACGCCGCCTCGTCGTCGCGGGCCGCGACCCAGTGGGCCGCCGCCTCCACGGCCGGCCCGGCGTCGCCGCCGTCCACGCGGGCCTGGAGCACGGTCGCGTAGGCGCGGTGGAGCGCCAGTCGCTGGCCGGAGAGGAGTTCGTCGTAGACCGCCTCCTGGATCAGCGCGTGCCGGAAGGCGTAGCCGTCGCCCTCGGGCTGGATCACGCCGGCCCAGACGGCGCTGGCCAGCCCGGCGTCCAGGTCGAGGGGGCGGCCCTGGGCCGCGGCGGCGAGGACGTCATGGGCCACGAAGACGCCGCCGACGGCGAGCACGTCCACGACGGCCCGCGGGTTGGCGTCCAGCCCGTCAACCCGGGCCAGGACGACGTCGCGCAGGGTGCTGGGCAGCGGGGCGTCGCCGAGCCGGACGAGCTCCTCCACGAAGAAGGGGACGCCTTCGCTGCGGGCCACCAGCCGCGCGGCCTCCTCGGGCCCGACCTCGCGCCCCAGCAGACGGCTGGCCTGGTCGGCGACCCCGTCGGCGTCCAGTCGGGTCAGCTCGACGGTGGTGACGGCCCGGTTGCGCTCCAGTTCGACCAGCACCGATCGCAGCGGATGACCGCGGCCCAGGTCCTCACCGCGGTAGCTGCCGATCAGCGTCAGGTGCCGCCCGCGCAGCGTGGACGCGAACGTGCGCAGCAACGCCAGGGTCGCCGCGTCGGCCCAGTGCAGATCCTCGATGACGAGCACGAGGTGATGGTCCTGCGACAGCGCCTCGATGACGCGCTCGACGGCCTCGGCGACGTAGTCCCCCGAGCCCGGCGGCACCGGCTCGTCGGTGCGGAGCTCGGGCACGAGCGTCGCCAGGGTCGCCAGGACGGCCGGCGACCCCGCCGCGCGACGCAGGTCGGTCTCCCCCACCGCCTGGCCCAGTTCGTGCAGGAGTCGGCGCACCGGGGCGAACGGGGCACCGATCGTCCCGAGATCGACGCACTGCCCGGTCGCCACGACGGGCGCCATCGCCGCCCCCGCGGTGTGCCGGGCGAGCGCCTCGGTCAGCAGGCGCGTCTTGCCGATGCCCGCCTCTCCACGCAGCAGCACGACCCGCGCACGCCCCGTCACGCCCTCGGCCAGGGCGTCGGTGAGAACGGCGAGTTCCTCGCCCCGGCCGACCAGGGCGACCTCAGCCCCCATCACGGGTTCATCGTGGCTCGTCACCACGCCCCCCGACAAGGGGAGCCTGCACCCGTCCACGGACGGGTGAGCCTCCCCTTCCGGGACGCGGTCGGCCGGTGCCGGGGACCCGGGGACGGCGCCCACCGAGGACAGCGCGACGCCCGACCGGGCTGCCGGTCGGGCGTCGAAAGGGCGATCATGCGGCGGGCGACGGGGTGGGTGCGGGGCGCAGGTGGAGCCGCAGGCGGGCCAGCAGCCCCACCGGCACCGGACGCGTCACCGGCGCGTGCTCCGACACCACCGAGGGCCGCTCGGCGCGCCGACGCATCATCTCCACCTCGCGCTCCATGCGGGACCGCTCCTGCTGCGCGAGGGTGAAAGTGGTGAAAGTGGTGACGTCCATGACCGAACTCCTTGACCTGGATGCCGGCTCCCTGCCGACAACAGAAGACTCCGCTCCAAGGCCCCCACCCGCCTATCGGACGATCGCCCTATCTTCGCCGGGCGACGTCCTAGTCGGAGGCCTTCTGCGCCCGGATCGGGGCGGCGAACGCCTCACCCGCGCCTCAGAACGCGACCCAACGGCTCAGATCCGCCGCCCCGGCGGCGGACGTGGGGCGTCCGGTGGGAATGCGCAGGCCCCATGCCGCTGTTGTGCTGAGCATGAAGATCGACATCTGGTCCGACATCGCCTGCCCCTGGTGCTACATCGGGCTGACCCGCTTCGAGCGTGCGCTCGCCGGCTTCGAGCACGCCGAAGGGGTCCAGGTCGTCCATCACAGCTTCCAGCTCGATCCCACGCTGCCCGAGTCGTTCGACGGCACCGAGGCCGAGTACCTGGCAGCGCGCAAGGGCGGCTCGGTCGCCGACATGCGCGCCATGTTCGCCCACGTCGCCCGTGCGGCCGCGACCGAGGACCTCACGATGGACTTCGACACCCTCGTGGTGGCCAACTCCCGCCGCGCCCACCGGCTGCTGCACGCGGCCCGCGACGCCGACCCCACCGGCGGCGTCCAGCGTCGCCTGGAGGACGCGCTGTTCCGCGCCCACTTCACCGACGGCGAGTCCATCTCCGACGCCGACGTGCTGGTGCGTCTGGCCGTCGCCGCGGGCATGGACGCCGACCTGGCGCGCGCCGCCCTGGACGACCCGGAGCGCGACGCGCAGGTGGCGGCCGACATCGCCCGGGCGTCCCAGCTGGGGATCAGCGGCGTCCCGTTCTTCGTGCTGGCCGACAAGTACGGCATCTCGGGCGCGCAGCCGCTGGAGGCCTTCACCCAGGCGCTCGCGCAGGTGTGGGACGAGATCCACCCGCGCGTCGAGCCGCTGAAGGTGCCCGGCCTGGAGGGCTTCTCCGGCGGTCAGGCCTGCGGTCCCGACGGCTGCTGAGGCGCCATCGGCCCGGGTGCGTCGGGTCGCCGCGTCAGCCCAGCGCCGCGTAGGCGGCGTCCAGCAGCGGCTCGGGCGGACACTCCAGACCGGTGAACAGCCGGATCTGATCCAGCGCCTGCCCGACCAGCAGGTCGATCCCGGACAACTGCACGATCCCGGCGGCGCGCGCCGCCCGGTCCAACGCCGTCGGGTAGTGGTTGTACGTGGCGTCGAAGGCCGCGCCCGTGAGGCGCGCCAGGCCGGCGGCCGTCGCCTCGGGCAGCGGGGCGCTGACCGTGGACACCAGCACGTCGACGGCGTCGGCGTCGGGAATCTCGCCCCAGACCCCGTACTGCAGCCGGACGCCGAGCCGCTCCGCCAGGCCGGCGAGGCTGGCGCGGGCGTTGGCCTCCGAGCGCGCCAGGATCAGCGCGTCGGTGACGCCGAGGTCGGCCAGCGAGAACAGCGCCGAGCGCGCCGTCGCGCCGTTGCCGAGGACGATCGCCGAGGACGCCTCCCGCACGCCGGCGCGTCCCAGGGCTCCGATCAGACCGGTGACGTCGGTGTTCTCCACCCGCGCCGGCTCGTCGCCCCGCGCGAAGACGAACGTGTTGCCCGAATCGAGCAGCCGGGCGCGCTCCGACGCCTCGCCCAACGCCAGCACCGCGTGCTTCAGCGGCGCCGTGCACGACAGGCCGACCCACTCGGGCCGCAGCCCGCGACGAAGCCGGCCAGGTCGTCGGCGTCGAGCTCGTGACGCCCGTAGTCCCAGGCGTCCTCGATGCCCAGCACCCGGTACGCCGTGCCGTGGATGAGCGGGCTGAGCGAGTGCTGGATCGGCTTGCCGGCCACCGCGCAGCGTCGGATCACGCCAGACCCTCCGCGCCGATGGCCGCCCAGCGCCGCGCCGCGTCGTGCAGTTCGTCCGGCAGCGGCTGCGGGCGTCCGTCGGCGTCGCCGTGCACGAGGACGGTGGTGGACCGCGCGAGCACCGCGCCGCCCTCGGGGTCCACGACCTCGGCGGCCAGGGTCATGGACGTGCGCCCGAGGCGTCCGATCGCGGTGCGGACCTCGTACGGCGCCAGCCGGTGCTGCATCTGGGCCAGGTAGCGCAGGTCCTGCCGGGCGACCATCCAGGTGTGCTCCACCTCGGCGCCCCGCCCGGTGATGGCGTTGTCGAGCAGCGGCTCCTTCAGGGCGATCCGCGCCTCGGCGACGTAGTCGAAGAACACCACGTTGTTGACGTGGCCGTAGGTGTCGACGTCGGACCAGCGCACCGTGATCGGGTGCCGGTGGTAGCCGTCCCCGACCCGGAAGTCGCCCAGGGGCGCGAAGGCGTCCAGCTCGGTGCTGCGCTCGGCGAACCAGGCCCGCTCCGGCGGGCCAGCCGCGCCGGGCGGTGCGCCGCGAAGTCGAAGTTGGCCATCAGCGTCCGGGCGCGGGCCACGAGGCGTTCGCCCTGGAACACCTCGTAGCCGAGGTCGAACTGCGCCGCGCCGACCCGCCCGACCCACAGGTCGACGTCCACGTCCTCCCCGCCGAACCAGACCGGACCCAGGTACTCCACCCGGTGCTCGACGACGATGATCCCGTCGCCGAGCAGGTGGCCCTGCGGGCTGTTCAGCAGGAAGTCGACGCGCGCCTCCTGCAGGTAGTCCAGGATGCTGGCGTTGTTGGCGTGCCCCTGGGCGTCGAGGTCGACCCAGCGCAGCGGGACGCGGACGCGGTAGGCCTCCAACTCAGTCCTCGACCTCGTACATCGAGTCGACCAGGTCCGCGTAGTCCTTCGCGATCGCGGAGCGCCGCAGCTTCATGTTCGCCGTGACGCCGCCCTGCTCGACGGTCAGCTCGTGGTCGAGGATCGCGTACTTCTTGACCGTCTCCCAGCGCTCCAGCTTGGCGTTGGCCCGCCGCAGGAACCGGTCGATGGACTCCCGCATCTCGGGGAGCTGGGTCACCTCGGCGTAGCTCATGCCCTCCTTGCCGTGCCGCGTGGCCCAGTTCTCGACCGCGGCCGGGTCCAGGGTGAGCAGCGCGGAGATGTACTTGCGGCCGTCCCCGACCGCGACGGCCTGCGACACGTAGGGGATGTTGGCGGCCAGCGCGCCCTCGACCTTCTGCGGGGCGACGTACTTGCCGCCCGACGTCTTCATCAGGTCCTTCTTGCGATCGGTGATCCGCAGGTAGCCGTCGGCGTCCAGCTCGCCGATGTCGCCGGTGTGGAACCAGCCGTCGGCGTCCAGCACCTCGGCGGTCTGCTCGGGATCCTTGTGGTAGCCGCGCATCACGCCCGGCCCCTTGAGCAGCACCTCGCCGTCCTCGGCGATCCGGAACTCCGAGCCGGGCAGCGCCGGGCCGACCGTGCCGAAGCGCGGCGTGCTCGGCACGTTGACCGACGCCACCGCCGACGTCTCGGTCGAGCCGTAGCCCTCCACGACGACGATGCCGGCCGAGTAGAACCACTCCTGCA